>DGYN01000106.1:202-25244 GCA_002398405.1 Caulobacteraceae bacterium UBA5005 | reverse complement strand
GCATAGGCATCGGCACAATCGCTGTCGAAGGGAACGAGCTCCATGTTTTCGAAGAGCGCGATCAAGCGCAAGCGACGATCTCCCGCCAGGCTAGGTTCGCGGTAGAGCCCGTTTTCAAGCTCCACCCTCACTATGGTCGATAATAGGACGGGGCCTTCCAGCTCTTCGAAGCGCGCGAGAGTTGCAGGGTCCTGGTCGCGAATATGGATCGCAACGTTGGTGTCTAAGAGATAGACCACCCGTTAGAGACCTGGGCGTTCCGGGATTTCCTCGACATCGCGCACCTCTATCTCGCCCGTCCCGGGCAGACTTCTGAGCTTCGCGACCAAGTCGCGATTGCTGAGTCGGCGAGGCCGAATGGTCAAGGTGTCCCCGGAGCGCTCAATCATCACCTCGACATCCGGGCCAAAGGCGATCTCCTTAGGCAACCGCACCGCTTCGCTGTTGCCGCTGCGGAAGGTTCTGCTCATCACAACTTTGGTCATGGACAACCCTCTTGTCTATACGTGTATATACATCAATTCCGGAGCGGAGTCGAGATCACCGGCACGGGCGGCGGCCGGTTCGCCGCGTCGAAGGCGTCCAGCAGCAGGCTTGAGAAAATCCGCGCCGATCGGCCGGGCGCCTGCGCCGCCGTCACCCCGAACAGGGTCAGATACCCCTGGCAGCGGCCGGCGGGGGTGGCGTTGGAGACCTCCGGATCCTCAGTCCCAAAAGATAGGAGCCGGTCGTCCGCCGCCGTCTTGGCATAGGTCTTTGGCGCGGTCTGGGCGGCGCGCACGGCGGCGATGATCGCCCCCACCTCCTCCATCACCTGGGTCGCCGCCTTGTCCGAGGGCGCGCGATCGGGGGCCAGGGTCTCGGCGAAGGCGACGCAAGCTGCGGGATTTTCGTCCCGCAGCAGGCGCAGTGTCTCGACGTGCTCGACGAGCAGACGGTTAAGCTCGGCCTCCGGCGCCTTGCCGATCAGCTTCTTGTTGGCCGCCACAAAGCCGTTGACCGTCCCCGACACGCCTCGCGCCGCGGCGCGCGAGCCCTCGGTGGTGGCGGTCTGGATGAAGGCGGCCCGCGCCGCCGCGTACTGCTCGGGATAGTGGGTGCGCAGCGCCTGCACCGCCGGCGCCAGGAAGGTCCGCGTGGCGATCTGGTCAAAGGCGGCGGGCGCGGTCCGGGCGGTCAAGAGGTCCGCCGCGGCCGCCGGAGCGGGCGGTGGTGTCTGAGCCAGAGCCGGCCCTGCGCAAAGTCCCACGGCCACCAGGGCGATCAGGCCGTTCCTCATCCTCATTCCTCTCCGGGCGCGCTCGCCTTGATCGACAGCGCGTGGACCGGTCCCGCCAGTTCCTCGGCCAGGACCCTGTTGACCTTTCGTTGTCGATCGATCCTCGAGACGCCGGCAAAGGCTTGCGAGACGATCCTCACCGTGAAATGGCTCTCCCCCTCTTCCCGGTGGCCGGCGTGCCCCTGGTGCTTATCGCTGTCGTCGACTACATCAAGGGATGTGGGCGCAAACGCGGCGGTGAGCTTTCCCCGTATCTGTTTCGCCACTTCGCCCATTTTCCGCCCTGTCAATCCTTGAACCTTAATAGATCAGCCGCATACTTGGGGGGCCATGACCCGCGCTTATAACTATAAGCCAAAGTTCCGCGACATCCGCATCCGCCCCCCCAAGGAGGGCGATGAGGAACGCGAACGCGACGTTCACGCCCTGAAAGAGGGCGAGGTGAAGTGTGACTGGCCGGGATGCCGCACCGCCGGGGCCTCCCGCGCGCCCAAGAGCCGCGACATCCCCAACGACCACTACTGGTTCTGCACGCCCCACGCGGCCGAGTACAACAAGGGCTGGGACTTCTTCTCCGGCATGAGCGAGGGCGAGATCGCCGCCCGCGTCAACGATGAGCGCCAGACGGGGGGGCGTCCCACCTGGGCCTTCCGCGCCTCGAACAAATCCCGCGAGGCCGCCGCCGACCTGGCCGGCAAATATTCCGATCCCCTCGGCCTCTTTGGCACGCCTGGCGACAAGGAACGCGCCGCCGCGGCCGCCAACGACCGGCGCCTCGGCAAGATCGAAGCCGGCGCCCTGGCCGACCTCGGCCTCGACGGCCGCGCCGACAAGGCCAAGATCCGGGCCCGCTACACCGAGCTCCTCAAACGCCTGCACCCCGATTCGAACGGCGGCGACCGCTCGATGGAGGCCAAGCTGCAAAAGGTGATCAAGGCCTACAAGGCGCTCAAGGCGGCCAAGATCGTTTGAACACCCGCGCGTTGCATCGCACAACCGGACCCTATATTTGGCGAGCCAATGCCTGACACAGCCGACATCGCGCCTGACGCCCTCTACACCCTGACGCCCGACCGCATGGTCTCGGTGCGCGACACCTTTGGCGTCGATTCCGACATGAAGGTCCCGGCCTTCTCGACCCGCGATAGCCATGTCCCCGACCTCGACGAGGCCTACAAGTTCGACCCCGAAACGACCCGGGCGATCTGCGCGGGCTTCGCCTTTGACCGCCGCGTCATGGTCCAGGGCTACCACGGCACCGGCAAGTCGACGCACATCGAACAGGTCGCCGCGCGCCTCAACTGGCCCATGGTGCGGGTCAACCTCGACAGCCACGTCTCCCGCATCGATCTGGTGGGCAAGGACGCCATCATCCTGCGCGAGGGCAAGCAGGTCACCGAATTTCGCGAAGGCATGCTGCCCTGGGCCCTGCAGCGCCCCATCGCGCTCGTCTTCGACGAATACGACGCCGGCCGTCCCGACGTGATGTTCGTCATTCAGCGCGTGCTGGAAGCGGGCGGCAAGCTCACCCTTCTGGACCAGAACCGCGTGATCCGCGCCAATCCCTATTTCCGCCTGTTCTCGACCACCAACACCATTGGTCTGGGCGACACCACGGGCCTCTATCACGGCACCCAGCAGATCAACCAAGGCCAGATGGACCGCTGGTCGATCGTCACGACCCTCAACTACCTGGCCCACGACGTGGAAGCCGAGATCGTTCTCGCCAAGGCCCCTGGCTACAATACCGCCGACGGCCGCCGCACCATCGCGGCCATGGTCCGCGTCGCCGACATGACCCGCAACGCCTTCATGAACGGCGACATCTCCACCGTCATGAGCCCGCGCACCGTCATCACCTGGGCCCAGAACGCCGAAATCTTCGGCGGCGACATCGCCACCGCCTTCCGCATGACCTTCCTCAACAAGTGCGACGAACTGGAACGCGGCACGGTCGCCGAATTCTACCAGCGCGCCTTCGGCGAAGACCTGCCGGAAGCCACGACGCGGGTTCGGGTGGCGTAGTCCAACAAGGCGCCGTCATCCTAGGCCTTGTGCCTAGGATCCACTTCTGAGCGCCGCGGACGGTTCAGGACGACCGGCGTCCGTGCGGCTGAACCGTGGATCCTAGGCACAAGGCCTAGGATGACGAGTTAAGGGGGCCGATAGGGCTAGAAGTCCGGCCCCAGGCTATCCCCCAGCAAGGCCGGAAAAAGATCGTCCCAGTTGGGATTGTCCTGTTCGATCAGGTTGACCTTCCACTGGCGCGGCCAACGCTTGATCGACTTCTCGCGCTGAATAGCTGCGGTCATCAGCTCAAAGGACTCGTACCAGACGAGTCGCCTGAGCCCGTATGTCTTCGAGAAACCCTTGAACACGCCCTCTCGGTGCTGCGTGACGCGGCCGATGAGGTTGCTGGTTACGCCGACATACAGCGTGCCGCGCGCCTCATTCGTAACGATATAAACCGCAATCCACCCGTCATCGCGGACCGCCTAGGCCGCCTGGTCCCTCGGGCCAAAGCTCAGGCTCTGTTCGAAATCGCCGAAGATGTCGCTGAGCTCATCCCCCGTGACGATCGCCTTGCGCCCGGCCGGGAACCGGAACCGCCAGAAGCTGATGATATGGTCGATGGCGCCCAGCCGCTCGCCCAGGTCGTTGAACAGCGCGGGCGCCTTCAACAGGAAATCCCGGAACCGCAACGGATCGCCCCGCTTGGTCATTCCCTCATAGGCGTCGTCATAGACGCGCAGGGTCTCCGACACCTTGCGATAGGCCGCCAGGATCGCCTTGCGAATCTGCTCGCGTGACGCCCCAAGCGCCGCGCGCATGTCGTGGCTGATAGAGCCCCGCGGATCGATCTTCTCGATATGGGCGACCACCAGATTGAGGTCCTGCACCACGGTCGAGAGCCGCCATTTGTAATAGAGGAACGCCTTCCAGCAGAAGATGCCCTCCTGGTACTGCTCCGGCGACAGCTGCATCGTCTGACGCAGCGGCTCCAGCTCGGCGTCATTGGCGTTCATCAGGATCTTGCGGGCGAGCTTGCCGGCGTGGGCCTTGTATTTTTCCTCGCCGCCAAAGCTCATCTCCACCAACTGCTGGATCTCGCCCTGGGCGAAGGCGAACATGCGGTTCATGTCGGCCTCGGAGATGTCGAAATAGCAGGGCGCGGCCTCGATCCCGTGCCGCTTGAGCTGCTCGCGCATCAGGAACGGGTCGAGCGAGGGCGTCTCGTCCAGGATGGTCAGGACCCGCATGTCGCGGTCCTCGGGGCTCAGGGTGACGCCGTAGGTGGTCTCCAAGAGGCTGTTGAAGTTCTTCTGGCCGACGAACAGATAGCGTGCCCCGATCCTCAGGTCGGCGATCTCGATGGGCAGCAGGATCTTGGTCGCCGTCCGCCGGTAGCCATAGAACTCATCGTATTCGTTGGCCCTTAGGCGGTGCTTGACGATGATCGCCTTGTTCAGCGCCGGGTGCTGGAAGAACGGCTTTTCCTCATAGTCGGGATCGCCTCTCTTGTGGATGGCGACCGAGCGCAGGTTCAGCACCCGCGCGGTCGAGGCGGAGCTTTCCAGGTGTTCAAGGCTTCGTACTGGCTGGCCGCTCAACGGGAAGGCACCCAAAAATGTAGCGCAAACTGAAGCGGCGCTTGGGTTTGACCCTAGTCGACGGGGGTTAATTAAGCCGCAACCGGCTTCGCGGTGCGACAAACTGGGCCAATCGGCATTCAGATTGGCCCCTAATCGGGCTTTCCCGGACGCGGCTTGCCGTCGCCGCCGATGAACCAGGAAGCGACCCAGGATACCAGGCCGATGATGATCGCTCCCAGGATCGCGGTGATCAGCCCGTCGACCACGAACCCTTTGAGGAACATCCCCACCAGCCCCAGCATCAGGCCGTTCACGACGAAAAGGAAAAGCCCCAGCGTCAGCACGGTCAGCGGCAGGGTCAGGAAGAACACGATCGGCCGGACGATGGCGTTCACCACCCCCAGCAAAAGCCCCGCCAGCAGCAGGGTCTTCCAGTTGTCGACCGCGATCCCGGTCAGCACCTGGTCGGCCACCCAAAGGCCCCCCGCCGCCACCAGAACCCGTATCAAAAACCCGATCATGCCCGACCATAGCTCCTTCCCCCAACCCCGTCATCCTCGGGCTTGTCCCGCAGATCCTCCCCCTACGGTGGAGGATCCGGCCCGGCCGTTGGACTGTCGATCCTTCTGGACGCGGAACCTTGGCCTGCGTCATACCTTCCGCGATGGAGACTCCATGACGCGCAAGCTGATCCTTCTTGGTTTCACCCTCGCGGGACTCGCCGCCGCTCCCGTGGCGGCCCAGCCGCCCGGCCGTCCCCTGCCGCCCGTCGACTACGCCAACCCGGGCAACTGGCTGTGCCAGCCGGGCCGGGCCGACGCCTGTTCGGTGGACCAGTCGGCCATGCGGGTGGACGCCCGCGGCCGCACGACCTTCGAAGAGCACCGCCCCGCCCGCGATCCCAGGGTTGACTGCTTCTATGTCTATCCGACGGTGTCGCGGGACCAGGGCTTCTACGCCGACCTGATCCCCGGCCCGGAAGAGCGCCGCGTGGTCGCCTCCCAATTCGCCCGGTTCAGCGCCGAGTGCCGCCCCTTCGCCCCCCTCTATCGCCAGGTCACGATCCAGGGCCTTGGACAACTGCCGCCCAACCCCGGCCGCCCCATCGACGAGGCCATATCCCGGACGCGGGGCGGCGGCGGATATGACGATGTGGTCGCCGCCTGGCGCCATTACCTCACCAATCACAACCTCGGCCGCGGCGTTGTTCTCATCGGCCACAGCCAGGGCGCCATGCATCTGGAGCGCCTCATCGCCGAGGAGATTGAAGGCCGCCCGGTTCAAGCTCAGCTCGTCTCCGCCATCCTGCTGGGGGCCAACGTCCAGGTGCCCCGCGGCGGCGCGGTCGGCGGAACCTTCAAGAGCGTTCCCCTGTGCCGCTCCGACAATCAGACCGGCTGCGTGATCACCTATTCCTCGTTCCGGGACACCATCCCGCCGGGCGAAGGCGCCCTCTTTGGCCAGGGCTACGACGGCATGATGGCCGGCTGCACCAATCCCGCCGACCTGCGCCGCGGCGCCGGTCAGCCCACCAGCTATTTCGACACCGGCGTGGCCCTCAATTGGACCGGCGACTGGAACGCCCCCGTCGGAACCCCCTTCGTCAACACCCCGGGCCTGATCACCACCACCTGCGTCTCGGGCCCCGCCGGGACCTATCTCCAGGTCCACATCAACCCGGACCCGGGCCTGCGCATCGACGATGTCCCGGGCGAGACCCTCACCGAAGGCAAACCCGACCCCGCCTGGGGCCTGCACCGGGTCGACATGAGCCTCTCCCTCGGCGACCTCGTCGAACTCGTCGACCGCCAAGGAAGGTCATGGCGGCCACCTAGGTAGCTACCTTTTCCCTCACCGCGCGCTGCAAGCGCGGGGAGGGGGCTTTGACGCGGAGCGGCAAAGCGGGGTGGGAGAGCCCCATCGTTCCGAGCGCACTGACCCAAGGGCCTTCCCCACCCGTCTCGCTGCGCTCGCCACCCTCCCCTTCCTCAAGGAAGGTGAGGGAAAAGAAAAAGGGCGCGGACCCATCCGGCCCGCGCCCTCTCCAGCCTGCCTGTTGCCTGGCTCGCTATCCGCCGCTGATCTTCTTGCCGACAAAGACGCCGGCCACGAGGAAGAAGGCGACGACGGCCAGGAACAGGAAGAACAGAAACTTCGCGATGTCGCCGGCCGCGCCGGCGATGCCGCCAAAGCCGAGCACGCCAGCGACAACGGCGATCACGGCGAAAATCAATGCCCACTTGAGCATGTCAGACTCCTTTGCGGCGTGATGCCGCCTATCTTTCCAAACGCAGCCGGGGTGTTCCGGTTTCCGAAAGAGCGGCTTAAGAGACCCCCATGGCCAAACCGCCCGCCTCTCCGACCGAGCCGTTCAAGCGCGCCCTCGCCGCGTCTGTCCGCGCGTTGGGCGAGACGCCGGAGCTGGAGGTCACCTTCTCCGGCGAGGGTCCCACCGTCCTTCCCGGCCGAGTGATCCTGCCCCATCCCCAGCGCGACATGCCGCCGGCCGACGTCGCCCGCCTGCGCGGCTACGCCGACCGCATCGCCCTGCGTCTGGCCCACCACGACCCCGCCGCCCACGCCCGTGGCCGCCCGCTGGCGCCGGAAGCCCAGGCCGTGTTCGACGCCCTGGAACAGGCAAGGCTCGAGGCCATCGGCGCCAACGCCATGCGGGGCGTCCGGCAGAACCTCACCGTCGCCCTCGAAAAGGATCTCGAGGTCAAGAACGTCGCCCGCTTTGTCGAGCGGGTGAACGCCCCCCTGCACGAGGCGGTCGCCCTGATGGCCCGCCAGAAGATGACCGGGGAAAAGCCCCCCGCCTTCCTCGACCACCTGATCAACCTGTTCCGCGGCGACGTGGAACAGAAAGCCGCCAAAAGCCTCGACGCGCTCGCCGGCGCCATGGACGACCAGCAGGCCTACGCCAAGGTCATGCGCTCCCTGCTCCGCGACCTCGATCTCTCCGACGAGGCCGAGCCCGACGCCGGCGATCAGGACGAGGACGAGACCGCGCCGGAAACCTCCACCGACAGCCAGGACGAGGGCGACGAGGGCGATCCGGATCAATCCAGCGAAGCTGGCGACCGCTCCGAGGCCTCCGAGGAGATGAGCGAGGAGGCCGAACGTCAGATGACCGACGCGTCCGACATGGACGAGGCCCAACCCTCCGAGGAAGCCCTCGACGCCGGCGACGGCGAAGACCCGCCCGAACGCCGGCAGGGCCCGGACGGCGGCAACCAGCCGGCCTACAAGGTCTTCACCACCGAATTCGACGAGACCGTCGATGCCGAGGACCTCTGCGAGCCGGAGGAACTCGCCCGGCTGCGCGCCTATCTCGACCAGCAGATCGCGGGTCTATCCAGCGTGGTGTCGCGCCTCGCTAACCGCCTGCAGCGCCGGCTGATGGCCCAGCAGAACCGTTCCTGGTCCTTCGACCTCGAGGAGGGAATGCTGGATGTCGCCCGCCTCACCCGCGTCATCATCGATCCCACCGCGCCGCTCTCCTTCAAACAGGAGGAGGACACCGAATTCCGCGACACCGTGGTCACCATCCTGATCGACAACTCCGGCTCCATGCGCGGCCGCCCGATCATGGTCGCCGCCGTCTGCGCCGATATCCTGGCCCGCACCCTTGAGCGCTGCGGCGTCAAGGTCGAACTGCTGGGCTTCACCACCAGGGCCTGGAAGGGCGGGCAATCGCGCGAAGCCTGGGCCGCCGCCGGCCGTCCTCCCGGTCCCGGCCGCCTCAACGATGTGCGCCACATCATCTACAAAGCCGCCGACAGCCCCATGCGAAGGGCCCGCAAGAACCTCGGCCTGATGATGCGCGAGGGCCTCTTAAAGGAGAACATCGACGGCGAAGCCCTGATCTGGGCTCATCAGCGCCTCATTGCGCGGCCCGAGCAGCGGCGCATACTGATGGTCATCTCGGACGGGGCGCCGGTGGATGATTCGAGCTTGTCGGTGAATTCAGGCCACTATCTGGAGCGGCACCTTCGATCGGTGATCGCCGACATCGAGACCAAGAGTCCGGTGGAGCTGATCGCCATCGGCATCGGCCACGACGTCACCCGCTACTATCGCCGCGCGGTGACCATCGTCGATGTCGAACAGCTCGGCGGCGCCATCATCGAACAGCTCGCCGCCCTCTTCGATGAGGAGCCCAAGACCGTGGCCGCCCGGGGGGCGCTTTCCCTCGCGCCCCCGCCTACCGTCATGCCCAGGAAATCCACCCTGCAGGCGGTGCGTGAGGCGGTGCGTTGAAGGCGGTCATCGCCCTCGCCATCGCCCTTGCCGCGGCCCAGATCCCGCCTGCCGACCAGCCGACCCTGACCACCGCCCCCGCCGCGCTCTATTCCACCCTCTCCGGCCAGCAGAGGGTCGGCGGCCTGACCTACATGGGCGGGCTCTATCTCATCTCTTCCTCCCCCAGGCTTGGCGGCCTCTCAGGCCTGGAAGCCCAGGAGATGGAGGACGGGACCATCCTCTTCTCCGCCGTCACCGACGCCGGGGATTTCGCGACCTTCACCGGCCGCCTCGACGACCGCGGCCTTTTGGTCGGCGCTCAGGATCTGAAGTTCGCCCAATTGCGCGACGACCGCGGCCAACCCTTCTACCGCCGGGCCGACAAGGACGCCGAGGACCTCTCCCTGCTCGAGGGCCGCCCCGGCTACCTGGTGGCCTTCGAGGGCGAGATCCCCCGCATCATCGCCTATGAGGACCCGACCCGCGCCAACGGCGCCCAGGGCCGCGTCGACCTTCCCCAGCCCTTACGCAAGTTCAAGAAAAACACCGGCGTCCAGGCCATCGCCGCCCTCCCCGGCGGCAGCGTCGCGGTGGGCGCCGAGGATGGCCGCATCTTCCTCTGCCCCAAGGGCCAGGCCGCCTGCGTCCAGGTCTCCGGCCGCACCCCCCTGACCATCGGCCCCGGCTACCAGCTCTCCTCCTTCGACCACCTGTCCAACGGCGAACTGGTCGCCGTCTACCGCGCCAAGAACCTCCTGGCCCACTGGGACGCCAAGATCGTCCACATCCGCATCATCGAGGGAAAGGCCCGCTTCACCGAACTGGCCGACATGAAGGCCTGGCTCGGCAACCTGGAAGGCATCGCCGCCCTTCCCCTGCCTGACAACGCCGGCTGGAAGATCTACGTCGTCTCCGACAACGCCCACGAGGCCCGCGAGCCGACCCTGCTCCTGGCCTTCGACTGGCGGCCGTAACAGACCCTTCCGGGGCCATGTCACGCTTTTCAACTATCCAGAACAGCCCTGACTTTTTGGGCGAGATCGCTGATGGAAAACGGCTTGGCGATCATCGCGACGCCGGGCTCCAAGACCCCGTTTTGAACGACGGCGTTTTTCGTGTAGCCCGTTGTGAAGAGAACCTTGATGCCGGGGAATTCCCTGAGCACCTCATCTGCGAGCTGCCTGCCCGACATGCCCGCCATCACCACGTCTGTGAAAAGCAGGTCGATCCCCCTCGTGGTCCGGAGTTGGGCCAGGGCCTCGTCCCCGCTGGCCGCCTGAAGGACGGTGTACCCCAGTTCGATTAGCGCCTGTACGCTCATCTGCCTGACCTGCGGATCGTCTTCGACCACCAAAATGGTCTCGCCTCCCGCGGCCGCCGGTGTGGCCGTCACCCGCCCGACCGACGCGGCCGCCGTAGCCGGTCCCAGGTAACGGGGAAGGTATAGCTTTACGGTCGTTCCCCGGCCCAGTTCGGTATAGATTTTTACGTTGCCGCCGGACTGTTTGACGAAGCCATAGACCATCGAGAGACCAAGCCCCGTGCCTTTGCCGACCGGCTTGGTGGTGAAGAACGGGTCGAACACCTTGGCCAATGTTTCCGGCGGCATGCCCTCGCCGGTATCCGTTACCGCGATCATCACGTATTGGCCCGCGGGGAGCCCCACGTGGGCCTCAGCATATCTGTCGTCCAGGTAAGCGTTGGCGGTCTCGATGGTCAGCGATCCCCCCGCAGGCATCGCGTCGCGGGCGTTTACGGCCAGGTTTACGATCGCGCTCTCGAGCTGGTGCGGGTCCACCGAAGTCAGCCACAAGCCGCCGGCGACAACCGTTTCAAGATCGACCTGCTCGCCTAGGGTGCGGCGTAGAAGCTCTGACATCTCGGTCACGAGCCGGTTAAGGTCGATGACCTGGGGAGCGAGAGGTTGCTGCCGCGAAAACGCCAGCAGCCGTTGAGTAAGCGCGCTGGCGCGGGTTGCGCCCGCCCTGACATTTTCCAGATAGCGGGCGACGTCCGCATCGCCCTTGGCGAGCCTGCGCTCGGCGATATCCAGGCTGCCGATTACCACAGCGAGCATGTTGTTGAAGTCGTGCGCGATACCGCCCGTAAGCTGGCCGACGGCCTCCATTTTCTGGGCCTGGCGCAGCGCCTCTTCGGCCTTGGTGCGTTCCGCCACCTCCTCCGCGACGCGCTCTTCCAACTGCAGATTCAGGGATTGGAGTTGAGCTTCCGCCGCCCGGCGTTGGCCCAGCTCGTGCTCCGCCGACTGGAAAAGGCGCGCGTTGTCGATCGCCACGGCCGCCTGGCCGGCCAGGCCCGTAACAAGCCGCTCATGCGCCTCGGTAAACACCCCGGGCGTTTCGTGCCCGAAAAAGAGGCCGCCTATCACCTCTCCCGAGCGTGAGGTAACCGGCGCGGCCAGGTAGCTGCGCACGGGAAGGTGGCCTTTGGGCATCCCGTGGTGGGGGGCGCTCTTCCCGTAGCGCTCATCTTGCAGGATATCGTCTGACCGGATCACGCCGTCTCCGTCGAAGGTCGGCTTGAATACCGCCGTGGCGCGCGGCATTCCAAACTGGTCGAACTTCGCCCGCTCCGCTCCGACGAGGGCATAGAGCATCAAGGCCTCGCCCGCCTCGTTCGTCACATTATAGAAAAACGCCCCGAACTGGGCGCCGGTCAGCGTCACGCCGGCGTCGGTGACGGTATTGACCAGACGGTCGAGATTTAGCTCGGCGGCGATCATCTCGCCTGTGCGATTAAGCACCTCAAGGTTTGCGCTGTTGCGGGTCAGTTCCTGCTCAACGGCGAGCTGACCAGACACATCGGTATTGACCCCAAACCAGCGCGCCACCCGTCCACTGGCGTCCCGGACCGGTTGAACCCTTGTCAGGAACGGGCGAAACACACCGTCCGCGCCCCGAAGAGGGAAGGTCATTTCAAAGGGCTCGCTCCTGGCGATAGAGCTTTGCCAACGCTTCAGGACTTCGGGAAGCACATCGGGATGGTGGACCGATTGCCATCCCCAGCCTTCCATCTGCTCGGGGGTGGTGCCGCAGTACTCATGCCAGCGCCTATTGTACCAAACGATGTAGCCGTCGCCGTTGGCCAGCCAGCAAAGTGTTGGCAGGAAGTCGGCGAACATCTTGAAATCGACATCCGCTAGGGCGCCAGACGCCGCGTCCGGAAGGAGGCCGCTGACGGAGTCAGCACCGGGCCGGGCTCTATCGCCGTCAGGGGGTGGAGATTCGCTCGCACTCATCACTGAACTCGGGCCCAGGCGCCGCGATCGCCCCGGCCAACGGCGGCCGCCGATTTCGGCAAGGTCAAGCTCGTAAGCCGTGGCGCCGTTCGCATGAAGCCCCCCCTATTTCCTTACAATACGCCCGCGCCGACTCCTGGTTCCAGTTCGCTGCCGGTCCTCGCCCTCGCCAATCGCCGTCCGCCTTAGGGCCGCTTCATAAGGCCCCCTTGTCAAAACAAAAAAGGCCGGTGTTTCCACCGGCCTTTGAAATTCCATGTTGTCTTCAGCGCTTAGGCCGCGGCTTGGCTCGCGAGCTTTGCCTTGATCTGGCGCTTGATCTTCCGGGCCCGCAGAGACAGATCGTCGTCCGAGGCCTTGGTCAGGACAGCGTCGAGGCCGCCCCTGAAATCGACGGTGCGCAACGCCGCATTGGTGATGCGCAGGCGGAAGGTCTGGCCCAGCAGGTCCGACTGCAGGCTGACCACCTTGAGCGCCGGCAGGAAGCGGCGCTTGGTCTTGATATTCGAGTGGCTGACGTTGTGCCCGACCATCGGACCAACCCCAGTAATCTCGCAACGGCGCGACATGGCGACGACCTTTAGAATAGAAACAGGGCGCGGCAGCCTTACGGCCCCGCGCGGGAGGGGGCGATATAGGGCAAGCGGCTTTGTCCCGTCAAGGCCGGGCGGCTTTCCTGGCCCTTAACGCCGCCGTCGCAGGACCGTCACCGCCCTCCCATACCCCTGTCGCACAATCAGCGAATCAGGAGGGCGCCATGAAACCCCGCCTTGCACTCCTCGCCCTGGCCGTCGTCCTGGCCGCCCCCGTCGCCGATGCGCGGCCCCGCACTCCGGGCCTTAGATTGGCGCTCGCCTACGACGGCGTCCTGCTGGTCAAGGTCCTCGACATGAAGATCGAGCAGCAGATCGGCGAGGACGATTTTGCCGCCACCGCCCGCCTGAGGAGCGCCGGCGTCCTCTCCGTCTTCAAGAAGATCGACGTCACCGCCAGGGCGATGGGCCGTTTCGAGGGCGAGACCGCCCGCCCCGCCGCCTTCGACCACGTCAACCAGGACGGCAAGCTCAACCGCCGCGTGGCGGTGCGCTGGGGCGGGGCCGATGTCGCCACCAGCGCCGCCCCCGCCTACCACCACATGGGCGAGCCGCCGCCGACCCCCGCCCAGAAAATCGCCGCCGCCGATCCGCTGACCCAGCTCACCCGCCTGGCCCTGGCCGCGCCGGACAAGGGCCCCTGCGGCCGCTCCGCCCGCTTCTTCGACGGCCGCCAGCTCTATCAGGTCGATTTCGGCGCCCCCGCCCCGCGCACCCCCGGCAGGCGCGAAGCGGCGCTTGGCCTGGAAGGCCCCATCGCCTGCACCCTGACCTTCAACGAGATCGCCGGCTTCGACGCCAAGCCGCCGGAAAAGAAGAACCAGGGCCTCAATCGCCCCATGAGCATCGAGTTCGCCCGCCTGCCGGGCGATGGCCCCTGGGCGGTGACGACGGTCCGCGGCAAGACCCCGCTCGGCGAGGCCCGCATCGAACTCACCTCCGCCCAGATCAGCGGCTAGCTTCAACTGCGGTTCATCGCGGCCTATCTATAGGAACAGCATGACCCGTTTGCGCCCCCTGGCCCTCGCCGCCCTCCTGGCCCTCGCC
This sequence comes from Caulobacteraceae bacterium UBA5005, assembly GCA_002398405.1. Lineage (GTDB taxonomy): Bacteria > Pseudomonadota > Alphaproteobacteria > Caulobacterales > Caulobacteraceae > UBA5005. The sequence continues at coordinate 11,228 of DGYN01000106.1, read as the reverse complement.
GCCCTCCCCGCCGCCAGTGCGCAGGTCGAGACCGTGCTGCCCGGCTACTGGGAGTACAAGATCAAGGGCTTTGGCGTCACCCTGGACACCGAATACTGGTGCGTGCGCGACGACCAGATCGACAAGTTCTTCAACGGCCCCTGCAACCGCCACCACACCTGCACCTACCCCACCCGCGTGGTCGGCGGCGGCAAGGCCCGCTTCGCCGGCTACTGGGAGAACGACGAGGGCAAGCGCGCCAACGTCGAGGCCGCCGGCGACTACGCCCCCAAGCGCTTCATCCTGCGCACCAAGGCGACCCGCGGCACCAACGGCGTCCCCATCCCCGCCATGACGCTCGACGCCAAGTGGCTGGGCGAAACCTGCAAGCCCGGCGCGAAAACCCCCAAGTAGCGGCTTGTGCCTGCTTAAGCTTGGCCTACCATATGTCGTAGGGAACAAAGCCCGAATCGCCCCAGAGTCAGTGATTCGGTCATGGTTTGTTGCGCCCCTGTTCAGGGCCCCAAAACTTATCCCTAACGGCCGCGCATACCTGCTACGACCAAAGCCATGCGCAACCTCCTCCCCCTCTCGGCCCTCACCCTGACCGTCGCCGCGGCCATCGCCTTCCCCGCCGCCGCCCAGACCTGGAAGGCCGGGGACCAGGTGCAGTACTTCGAGTCCGGCTGGTGGAACGCCGTGGTCGTCGAGATCGGGACCGGCGACCACGCGGGCCAGGTTTTGGTCAAGCCCGACGGCTACACCCAGGTCAAATGGAGCGTCATAAAGAACGTCCGCGCCCGCCCCGCCCCGCCCGCCGCCGCCCCGGCCAGCGGCCCGCGCCTGGGCGACTATTCCATCATGTCCTACGGCAATCCCTCCAACCCCCTGCGCCTGGGCAAGATCACGCTTGCCCCCGGCGGCGCCTACCGCTTCTACGACAATGGCAACAACCTCCTGGGCACGGGCCGCTACAGCTATGCCGCCAACAAGATCACCTGGCTCAGCGGCCTGATGCTGACCCAGGCCTGGGGCGGCGCCTTCGAAGTCAGCCGCGAAGGCCGCACCCACACCATCCGCCTGAAACGCGGAACCATCGCCACCAACTCCACGAGCTAACGCTCAAGCGCCCCAAATCCTCCCCCGCCCCGGGTCGTTGCACGACCCGGCCCCCCTCGCTACGCGAGCCACCCCCAGAGGGGGTGGATCGGGAGGGGGACCATGCGAAGCATGGTGGAGGTGGCTAGTCCGCGCCTGAGGCGTCCACCCCTGACCCACCCCGCGCCAACGCCGCCAACAACTCACCCCCCGGCACATCCGCCTCCCCCTGCTCCACCAACCGCCGCCGCCCCGCCTCCAGGATCGCCGCGATCCGAGCCGCCATCGCCAACTCGTCCATCGGCGCCCCCTGCGCCCCAGCCAGGCCATCGGCCGGCGCCGCGGCCTCGCCGTCGATGACCAGGGACCACAACCCCGCATACCGCGCGGGCGCCATGGTCTGCGCCAGCCACCGCCGCGCCGTGATCCGCAGCCAGTCCCGCCCCACGCTCCGCTGTTCCGCGGTCAACCGCACCGGCAGCTCTCCCCGCGCCTGCCGTCCGAAGGTCGTGCGCAGCCCCTCGCGCTCCGGCCCCGGCGGCTCCCGCCCATCGGCGATCTCGATGATCTCCTCCGACAGCGCCTGAGCCCCCAGCACCCGCGCCTTCAGATATTCCCGATAGAACGCCGGCTCCTGCCGAAGCCGCTGATAGACCGACTGCCGGTCCGGCCACCCCGGCCGCCTCCCCGGCCCACAGATCCGCAACAAAGGCTCCCCCGACGCGATCCGCGCCAGGATCGCCTCCTTGACCTCAGCCGTGAGAAAGACATGGCCACGGGTATGTTTGGGCATGGGAACGCCTCCTTAGGATGATGTGGGGTGGCTCAACCTCCCTCCCCTTCATCGGGAGAGCGCGGAGCGATGAAACGGGTGGGGAAGCGGGACCGCGCAAAGGCGCCGAAAGGCGAGCCGCGGCTACACCTGCCGACCCTGCCCCCACCCTGCCCCCGTCCGCGCGCAAACGCCAGCGCTACGATGTGGGGGAATTAGCCCACCCTATTTCCGCTCATCCCGGCGAAAGCCGGGACCCAGGTTTTTTTGTTTCAGCAAGTCGCTTGCGGCCCGGCCGCCGCCAACCTTGCGCCCCCTCCCTTTTCCCGCCTAGCTTGAGCCGCTAAGCGGGGACGTCGTGCAGCTAGAAGACTTCATCGAACGCTGGACTGCCGCGCGCGGGGGAGCCGAACGCGCCAACTACCAGATGTTCCTGTCCGAGCTCTGCGCGGCCCTGGACCTTCCCCGCCCCGATCCGGCCTCGGATGACACCGTGGCCAACGACTACGTCTTCGAGCGGGGCGTCAAACGCCGCGAGTCCGAAGGAACCGCCTCGACCCTGCGCATCGACCTCTACAAGCGCGGCTGCTTCATCCTCGAAGCCAAACAATCGCGCGCCGCTCAGCGCGACACCGGCCAGCAACTGCTGTTCAAGGCCGATGAAGCCGCCTCCACCGCCGCCGCCGAAGGCAAGTGGGACGTGCTCATGCGCAACGCCCGCAAACAGGCCGAGGACTATGTCTTCCGCCTGCCCTCCGACCATGCCGCCCCGCCCTTCATCATCGTCTGCGACGTCGGCTATGTGTTCGAAGTCTTCGCCGACTTCTCCGGCAGCGGCCGCGCCTATAGCCACTTTCCCGACCGCAAGGGTTTTCGCGTCCGGCTCGAAGACCTGCGCAACCCTGACATCGTCGCCCGCCTGAAGGCGATCTGGACCGATCCGCAATCCCTCGACCCCACCCGCGAGTCCGCCCGCGTCACCCGCCAGATCGCCGAGCGCCTGGCCGCCGTCTCCCGCCGCCTCGAACTCAAACACCCGCCGGAAGAGGTGGCGCATTTCCTGATGCGCTGCATCTTCACCATGTTCGCGGAAGACGTGGACCTCCTGCCCAAGGGCAAGTTCACCGACCTCCTCAACGACTGCCTCGACAGTCCTGGAACCTTCGCGCCCCTTCTGGAAGACCTCTGGCGCAAGATGGACGCCCCCGCCCACGCCGACCGCTTCTACTCCGGTTTCAAGGCCCACCTTCGCTGGTTCAACGGCGGCCTCTTCCACGACCCCCGCGCCTTCCCCATGAGCCGGGAAGAAATCGGCGAACTGCTGGCGGCCTCGAAGCACGACTGGCGCTACGTCGAGCCCGCCATCTTCGGCACCCTCGTCGAACAGGCCCTGGAGCCCACCGAACGCAAGAAGCTCGGCGCCCATTACACCCCCCGCTCCTACGTTGAACGCCTCGTCGAAGTCACCGTGATGGAGCCCCTGCGCGCCGACTGGAACGCGGCCCTGGTCAAGGCCGGCGACGCCCGCGAACGCGGCGAGCCGAAGGAGGCCGTCGCCACGATCCGCGCCTTCCACCACCAGCTCTGCACCACCCGCGTCCTCGACCCCGCCTGCGGCACCGGCAACTTCCTCTATGTCTCGCTGGAGCTGATGAAGCGCCTGGAGGGCGAGGTGCTGGAGGCCCTCGCCGAACTCGGCGAGACCGAGACCATCGGCTTCGAGACCGTCGATCCGCATCAGTTCCTGGGCATCGAACTCAACGTCCGCGCCGCCGCCATCGCCGAGCTTGTTTTGTGGATCGGCTACCTGCAGCAGCATTACCGCAACCGTTCCGAACACCCCGCTGAGCCCATCCTCAAGGCGTTTGGGAATATCCAGCAGAAGGACGCGGTCCTGACTTGGGACGGCTATCCCGAACTGCAGTTCGAGATGGTCGATGGGAAGGCAGTGCAGGTCTTTCCGAACGCGCGCAGGCCGGAGTGGCCGGAGGCGGAGTTTATCGTGGGGAACCCGCCGTTCTTAGGAAAGGGGGCCGGGATCCGCGGCTCGCTTGGGGGCGCCTACGTTGACGCACTTTGGTCTGCGCACGCTGACCTGCCGGAAAGTATAGATTTTGTCATGTACTGGTGGGACCGGGCTGCGGATTTGATCTCCCGCAAGAATTCGAACCTGAGGAGATTTGGATTGGTCACGACCAATTCGATCTCCCAGGCTTTCAATCGCAAGGTCATCGACCTGCACAGAGCAACAAAGAGCCCACTAAGCCTTATCTTCGCGATCGCAGACCATCCTTGGACGAAGGCAACCCGCGACGCCGCTGCTGTTCGCATCGCGATGACAGTCGCCCAGCGGGGAACCCACGAAGGGCGCGCCCTGATCGTGGAGCAGGAAGGCGGCCTAGAAACCGATGCACCAGAACTGATCATGTCGGAGGCCAAAGGGATGATTCATTCCGACCTCTCGATCGGACCCGATCTCACGCGCACATCCAAGCTGACATCCAACTCAGGCGTGTGCGCGAATGGGATGATGCTGTCAGGTGCTGGGTTCGTCGTAACCGAAGGCGAAGCTCGTCATTTGGGTTGGGAACGTCGGCCCGGCCTGGCGGCTCGCATCAAGCCCTACATCAAAGGCAAGGCGCTTTACGATGGTTGGCGGCGAGAATTGGTGATCGACCTCTTCGATCTGCCGGAAGCCGAAGTTCGAACTGAATTTCCTGAGCTCTATCAAATGCTGCTTCAGCGTGTGAGGCCCGAGCGCGTCGGAAACATTAAGGAATATCGGGAACGCAAATGGTGGCTGTTTGGCGAGAACAATCCGAAATACCGGAACGCGCTGAATGGGCTGGACCGCTATATCGCGACCGTTGAAACCGCAAAATACCGCCTATTCCGCTTCGTGGACGGCGCATTCGTCCACGACCATATGGTTGTTGGCGTCGCCTCCAATGATGCTTGGCTTCTAGCCATCCTCTCGTCTCGTCAGCACGTGGTGTGGACACTCGCCTCAGGCGGCACCCTCGAGAACCGACCGCGATACAACAAATCCCGCTGCTTTGACCCCTTCCCCTTCCCCGACGCCTCCGACGCCCTCAAGACCACCCTCCGCAACCTCGGCGAAGAACTCGACGCCACGCGCAAGACGGTCCAGGCTGACCATCCTGACCTCACCCTGACCGGCCTCTACAACGTGCTGGAAAAACTCCGCGCCGGCGCCCCGCTCGACGCCAGGGACGAAGACATCAAGGATCGAGGCCGCGTGCTGATCCTCAAAGACCTGCACGACCAGATCGACCGCGCGACCGCCGACGCCTACGGCTGGCACCATGACCTGACAGACGAGCAAATCCTCGAACGCCTCGTCGCCCTTAACGCCGAGCGCGCGGCCGAGGAAGCCGCCGGCCACGTCCGCTGGCTGCGCCCCGACTACCAAATCCCCCGCTTCGCCAAGGGCGCCGCCGCCAAGTCGGGCGAACTCGACCTCGGCGCCGAGATCGTCGCCGTCGATAAGGGCCTGCCCCCCTTTCCCAAGGACAAGGGCGAACAGGTCATGGCCATCCGCGCCGTCCTCCAGGCTTCCCCCCGCCCCATGGACGCCGCCGCCATCTCCCGCGCCTTCAAAGGCGGCGGCAAGAAGATCGAGCAGCGGGTGGTCCAGGCGCTCAATACCCTGGTCCGCTACGCGGAGATCACGGCGCTTCCCAACGGGACTTTCGCGGCCCGCAGGGCGGCCTGACCTCCCGGCTCCGGGATCACTACTCGTTACCGTACGGGATCACAGCGGCTTGATTGTGCGCGCTAGAGGAGCTATACAGTTCCCGAGCGGGAACATATTGGCCGCTCACGATCACATGAGTCACCGATGGACCGGACAGGCAAGTCCAAAAAAGACAAGCCGGTGGTCAAGTATCCCACCGCATCGAACGCCTTGCGAACCCTGGTCGTCGGCAAGAACCCCAACCGTGTGGATTACCATTTGCCGGCGCAAGCGACACACGCTCTGCGAGGCCGTGATTTTCCGGTTGATCAAGTCCCGCCAAAAACCTCGCCGCCTTCCGCCGATGCCATCCGGCTGATCGCGGCGGCGACAAACGCGCGCGCCTTTCATTCTGGTTTCGCCCGCGACACCGCTACCCCGCCCGTCACACTCAGGATCGAACCGCTCCAATTTGCCGACTGTCCGTCGCTCGGACGTTTTGTTCGCCTTCGACGGCAAGCGTTGAATCTCAGTCAGGACCAACTCGCGCGGCTAGCCGGTGTTGGCCGGCGCTTCATTGGCGATCTGGAAGCCGGCAAACCGACTGTTGAGCTTGGAAAGGTGCTCAGGGTCTGCGCGGCAATCCAGCTGACACTGACGGTTCAGGTCGAGCATGGCTGACGATGTCCTTGCCGTCTGGATGGATGGCTTTCCCGGGCCGGCCGGCCACCTTGCGCGCACCGCCAGGGGCGACATGGCGTTCATCTACGACGACGCCTACGTCAGCAGGCATAGCCTTCCCCTATCCCTGTCTCTTCCCCTTGAGCAAAAAGGGTTTGGCGACATCGAGACCAGAGCGTTCTTTGGAAACCTCCTGCCGGAGAACGCTCAGCTGCAGCGGGTCATGGAGCGCGAGGGGCTCGCGCGCGACGACATTGTCGGCCTTCTGCGGCATCTGGGCGCGGACTGCGCCGGAAGCATCTCCTGCCTCCCCGTCGGCGCTCCACCGGTCAAGACGCCCGGTATTCTGAGCGACGACTACGAGGCGCTTGAAGATGCGGCCCTCAAACGCATCGCCAGGTCTTTACGCGATGAACGGCGGCTGCCTGCGGAGGTCACCGATCCTTCTCCGGTCGCCGGCGTCCAGAGCAAGATCGCCATCACGGTCCTGGAGGACGGCCGGTTCGCTTTGCCGAAGCCATCGACCCGGGCGCCAACGACGCACATCCTGAAGATTCCGGCACAGCGTGACGCCCGCGACGTCCGCCACGAAGAGGCGGCCGCCATTCTCGCGGCCAGCGCAGGTCTTTCAGTGTCGATCCCGCAGGCCATCCGGATCGATGGGGTGGAGGCTCTACTTATCTCCAGGTTTGACCGCCACGTTTCCGGGGGCGTTGTCAGGCGCATCCATCAGGAGGATTTCGCTCAGGCGCTTGGGCTGCCCTCGGAGTTGAAGTATCAGCGGCGGGGCGAGCCCGGCCGCCGGTTCGATCTGCAGGCCGCGATCTCGGTCTTGGATCGCACCCGCGATCCCGCCGCCTCGCGCCTCGCCTTCCTCAAGGCGACAATCTTCAACCTGTGCATCGGCAATACCGATAACCACGCGAAGAACCATGCCGTTCTCTACGACCTGCCGGGCGCCCCGCGCTTCGCGCCGCTGTATGACCTGCTGCCTATTCGCCTAAGCAAGCACTTCCACCACGACCTGGCGTTCCAGATCGGCGCCGGCGCGGCTTTTGATGATCTGACTGCCGAGGACTTCCTGTCCATGCTGGAACTCTTGGGCGTTCCCCACGCGGCCGCTCGCCTGTTCCTGGAGGCGGAAATTGTCCCCATGCTCTACGCTCTCGAAGACGCCTCTCCGAGGTTGAAGTCCGCCGGGCTCAAGTCCTTCAACGACCTGTTGGGGCGCGAGCTGGAGGCGCTCGCCGAGCGTCTCCAGCTTCCCGTCAAAATCCAGCCGCGAGACTACTTTCCGGCAGAGGGGGTGTGACTCCCCTCTACTTCTTCCGCTTCCTCACCTCATTCGCCACGATCACCCCCGCCAGCGCCACAGCCGCCGCAGCAATCGCCGCCGTCGTCTTAGGATGCGCCTTGGCTTCCTTCGCCGCCTTTTCCAGCAGCGCCTTGGTGTCCTTCTTGGCGTCGGTGGCCAGGTAGTCGGCGGCCCGGCGGACGGCCGCGCCGGCGTCGTCCAGGGCGGCTTCGGCCTTTTCGCCGACGCCCGCGCCGGCGCGCTTCAGGTGGCCCAGCACTTCTTCCAGGGCGGATACGGCCTGCTTGCCCTGGGCCTCGACGGCGGGGGCGGCGGCGGCGACGATGTCGGTCTTCTTGGGCATGGGGTCTCTTCCTCTTTGAAGGTCAAGCTAACATGGAACGTCTCTGGCGCTCGCGCCAGGGGGGCGAATCTCCCTGTGCGGGGCGCCGGCCGAAACTCACTTTTGCCCAAAGCCCTCGGCAAAGCTTTCCAGGGCGGCAAAGGCCCCCTCAAAATCCGGCCGGTCGCCATAGACCATCTCAGCCATGAGCTTCTCATAGCCCTCACGGACATCGGCGTCCGCGCCCATCCGCTCCACGGTGCGGCGCGTCTCAGCCAGGGCGTCAGCCCTGTAGGCGTCATGACCCCGGACGGCCTCATCCCTCATGGTGTCGCGCGCGAGCGCCACAGCGTCCGCGACGTCGTACCGCCCTTCGAGTTGGAACAGGTCATAGAGGTGTCGGACTAGGGTCGCATCCGGCCTTGCGGCGCCGGCGAACACCGCCCCCATCCGGCGCGTCAAGGCCACAAACTTCTCGGCCGCCGTCTCTGCAAGGGCGACGCAGGCGATGCGCCCCACCTCGGGGGGCCGCCCCAAGGCCTCAGCGCAGAAGGATTGGACAGACTTCTCCACGGCGGGACGGCGGATGGGGAAAGCGGCAAGTTCGATCTTGATTTCGGGCCGCAGCACCCCCTCCCCTTGCATGATCGGGGCATAGGGCAAGTCATAGCGAACGTAGCGGTCGTTCTGTTTCACCGTGACCTTCCCCTCGACGGTGAAACCCTTTTCGACAAGGCGCGCGTGGACCTGGCGCCGGAGCCGCTGCAACGCCGGCCTGCTCGCTGCTTTCGGGCCGACAATACGCAGATCGATATCCTCCGACATGCGCATCAACAGCCCGTGGGCGCGAGCGAGCGCCGTACCGCCGCCGAACACCAGCGCCAGGCCGTCGCTCGTTGCGCCCTGCGTCGCCTCCAGGGCCTGCACGACATGCCAGTCCTTCTCGACCAGCGCCGGCGAAGGAAGCCTGAAAAAATCCTGGACTTCGAGAAGCGTTTGACGGTCCGGCTTATCTTTCAATCCGCAGCTCCGTACGGCCGTCAGACAGTCTCCGCTGAAACCGGCCCTTCACCCTTACCGTCGGCGTGATCGGCACCTGGGTCGATTGGCCGGCGTTGTAGGCCTGCTCGCTCTCGCCGGGCTCCCAGCGCACGCCCAGCTGGGTAAGCGCCTGGCGGGCCGCGCTTGAAAAGCCATTGGCGCTGTCGACCATGACCCGGCCCGTCATCCGTGAGCGAACGGCGCGGGCGTAAACGCCATAACCCAACCGGATCAAGCGGCCTTCCTTCACCAGGGTCCGTAACGCGCGAAGCACCTGGTCTTCGCCGCCCAGGTGGCGAAACTCCCGAGGAAGGAACACGTCGGTTCTCTTGCGCGTGATACGGTTCTCAATCTTTTGCTTCAGTGTTCGAGCCGTGGCCATGGACCTTATCCTGCCTGCAAAAACCCGACACCATATATATGCAAAAACCCGACAAATTTCAAGGGCGGGCGGGCTGCAGGAGAGAGTGGCCCGCACCCAAGCTTGCGCCTCCCCTTCGACTCCCCCACCTTTCCTCCATGACCGACCGCGGAACCGGGCCCGCGCCGTCGCGGCTGGTGGCCGTGCTCGGCCCCACCAATACCGGCAAGACCCACCTGGCGGTCGAGCGGATGCTGGGCCACGCCTCAGGCATGATCGGCCTGCCGCTGCGCCTCCTGGCGCGGGAGATCTATGACCGCATCGTCAAGCTTAGGGGCGCGCGCGCCGTCGCCCTGATCACCGGGGAGGAGAAGATCATCCCCCCCAGGGCGACGTTCTTCGTCTGCACGGTGGAGGCGATGCCGCTTTCCCTGGACGTCGAGTTCCTGGCGGTGGACGAGATCCAGCTGGCCGCCGATCCGGAACGCGGCCACGTCTTCACCCAGCGCCTGCTGCACGCCCGCGGCCGGTTTGAAACCATGTTCCTGGGCTCAGCCTCCATGGCGCCGCTGATCAAGTCCCTGTTGCCGGGGGTGGAGATCGTGACGCGCGAACGCTTCTCGCGCCTCTCCTATGATGGAAGCAAGAAGCTCACCCGCCTTCCCCGCCGCACCGCCGTCGTCGCCTTCTCGGCGGAGGCCGTCTATGCCATCGGCGAACTGATCCGCCGGCAAAGGGGCGGGGCGGCGGTGGTCATGGGCTCGCTCTCCCCCCGCACCCGCAACGCCCAGGTCGAGCTTTATCAATCGGGCGAGGTCGATTTCCTGGTGGCGACCGACGCCATCGGCATGGGCCTCAACATGGACGTCGGCCATGTGGCCTTCGCGGGCTTGCGCAAGTTTGACGGGCGGCGCTCGCGCTGGCTGACCGCGCCGGAGATCGGCCAGATCGCCGGCCGCGCGGGACGCTATCGCACCGACGGCACCTTCGGGGTGACCGGCGAGGCGCCGGAGATCGACGAGGACATCGTCGGCGCCGTGGAAAACCACCTCTTCCCGGCGGTGGTCGAAGCCCAGTGGCGCAATTCAAAACTGGATTTTGGCAGCCTGCCGGCCCTGCTCAACTCGCTCGCTCTCCCCTCGCCCAGGGCCGGTCTGGCGCGGGCCGCCGAAAGCATCGACGAGATCACCCTGCGCAAGATGGCCGAGGACGAGGATGTGAAGAGGCGGGCGCGGGACCGCGGCGCCCTCCTGCGCCTCTGGGACGTTTGCCAGACCCCGGACTTCCGCAAGTCGACCCTGGACGATCACCTGCGTCTGGTCGGCGATCTCTTCGCGCCCTTGTCGCGCGGCCTGCGGCTGGCCGACGACTGGATGGAGGGGCAGTTTGCGCCGCTCGACCGGGTGGAGGGCGACATCGACGCCTTGCAGGGGCGCTTATCTTACGTCCGCACCCTGGCCTACATCGCCAACCGGCCGGACTGGCTGCGCGATCCGGCCCACTGGCAGGGCCGGACCAGCGCCCTGGAGCACCGCCTTTCCGACACCCTGCACCAGCGGCTGATGGCGCGGTTCATCGACCGGCGGACCAGCGTCCTGCTCAAGTCCCTGGGCGAGAGCGAGGACATGCTCGCCGGCATCACCGACGATGGGGCCGTTACGGTGGAGGGCCACGTCATCGGCCGCCTGAGGGGCCTGGCCTTCGTCGCCGACGCCGCCGCGACCCATCTGGAGGAGAAGGCCCTGCGCGCCGCCGCCCAG
>DGYN01000106.1:0-182 GCA_002398405.1 Caulobacteraceae bacterium UBA5005 | reverse complement strand
TTCATCGACCGGCGGACCAGCGTTTTGCTGCGCTCGCTGGGCCAGACCGAAGAGATGCTGGCCGGCGTCGCCGACGATGGAGCCGTGACGGTGGAGGGCCACTTTGTCGGGCGTCTGCTCGGCGTCTCGTTCCAGAGCGACAAGGCCGCTTCGACCTTGGAGGAAAAGGCCCTGCGCGCCGC
>DGYN01000148.1:15652-21644 GCA_002398405.1 Caulobacteraceae bacterium UBA5005 | reverse complement strand
ATGGCGTACTGGTTGTTCTCGATCACATAGACGACCGGCAGGCTCCACAGCTCCGCCATGTTGAAGCTCTCATAGACCTGGCCCTGGTTGGCGGCCCCGTCCCCGAAGAAGGTGAAACAGACCCGGCCGTTCTCCGCATTGCGGTTGGCGAGCGCGATGCCCGTGCCAAGACTGACCTGTGCCCCGACAATGCCGTGCCCGCCGAAAAACCCGTCGGCCGCCGAAAAGATGTGCATCGACCCGCCCTTGCCGCGGGAGCTGCCCCCCGCCCGGCCAGTCAGTTCGGCCATGATGGCGTTGGGGTCCATGCCGCAGGCCAGGGCGTGGCCGTGATCGCGATAGGCGGTGATCATCTGGTCTCCGGCCTCGCGCACCGCCTCGATGCCGACGCAGACCGCTTCCTGGCCGATGTAGAGGTGACAGAAGCCGCCGATCAGACCCATGCCGTAGAGTTGACCCGCCCGCTCCTCGAAGCGGCGGATGAGCAGCATGTCGCGATAAAGGGAAAGGAGCCGTTCCTTGTCCGAGGCGGCCGGCGCCTTGGTCTTCGTCTTCTTCGCCGCCTTGACCATTCCGCTCCTCAATACCCGCCATTACCCCGGCGGATCCGAGGTTTAGCCCGATTGCGCAGGCATACGGATCACATAATCCCCCGGCGCGACAAAGCCTAGAAGGGATCGTGCACGTTCTTCCAAAAGGTCGGCGGAAAGACTGTGAGTGCTCAAAAGCCGGGCCCTGGCTTCCAGGTCCGCGCGCTGCTTTTTCAGGTCCGCCAGGGTCGCCTGGCGAAGCTCCAGGGTCTCCTGCCGCCGGTGGTGCGACAAGAGGCCCCGCTCGCCCGTAAGCGCGTGGAATCCGAAGTAGGCGATCAGCACCCCTAGCAAGACGGTGGGCAGATAGATTCCGAAACGCGAGACCATGCGCTTCCTATGCAGGAACGCCGGTTAACGTCTCGTTTCCCATAAGTTAATCGGGATTACTTGAAGAGCTTCAGATCGACGAATTCGCCCATCGCCTTGTAGCCCGCGTCATTGGGATGCAGCCAGTCGCCGGACTGCTGGTTCGCCTTGAGCTTGGTCGGGTTGGCCGGGTCCTTCATGAGGGCGTCGAAGTCGATGACCGCGTCATAGGCGCCGGAGGTCCGAATCCATTGATTGACCTCCTGCCGGATCGGCTCGCCCAGGGGCCGGAAATAGGCCGCGCCCTCGTAGGGAAGAAAGGTTACGCCATAGACCTTCAGGCCGTGCGACTTGGCCCGGGCGATGATCTGCTTGTGGCCGGCGATGATCTGTTGAGCGGTCGGCGGAGTGGCGGCGCCCATGCCGATGTCGTTGATGCCTTCCAGCACAACCATGTACTGCGCCCCCGGGACCGACAGGACGTCACGATCAAAGCGCTTGAGGGCCGCCTCGCCGAACACCACGTTGCCGGTCGACAGCACGCGGTTGCCGCTGATCGCGGCGTTGACCACGCCCCATGCCTGCCGGGGCGAACGGGCGGCGAGGCGCTGCGCCAGGTGGTCATGCCAGCGATTGTTGCTGTTCACCGTCGAATTGGTGCCGTCGGTGATTGAATCGCCAAAGGTGATGATGGTCTTGCCCGCCGCCTTGGTCTCGACCTGCACGCCGGAGAGGAAGGCGCGAACGACGGCGGTGGACGCCGGGTCAAAGGTCTTGGCGGTGAAATCCCCCGCCGGCGAGACGTACAGAGTTTGCAGGCCCTGCGGATGGCAGCTGCAGGCTGGGGTCTGTTCAGGGAAATAGAGGCTGATCGAGACGCTGGCCAAGGCCGCGACCTTCAGATCGATCGGATCGCTAAGCGCTGGAGCGCCCGCCGGAATGGTGATCGAGGGGCTGCCGCCGAAGGTCACCGGAATCTGGGCGCCGGTCAGGGCGCCGTTGGGATGGGCGAGAGCCACGGAGGCCGCGCCCACAACCAGGGGCTTTTCACCGTACTCGTTGGTCAGGCGCAGGCGGATGCGGTCGCCGCCGGCGCTGATGCGCACCACCTGGCGGACCGTCTGGTTGGTGAAGGTCCGCGCATTGGTCGCGGGCGGCGGAACGGGGGGCGCGCCCCAGGTTCCGAGCCAGCGCGGTCCCGCCGCAAAGGCGACCGGCGCCGAGAGCGCCAAAACTATGGCCGCGACCAGGAAACGCTTCATGCCGGTCCTCCCCAGGACTTTTCTTTTGACAGTGCGGGAGGCGGGGGCGCTTTTCAACGCCTACCTCTTGAGAATTGACGCTCCGGCGTAGGCGGCCTGGTCGTCCAGCTGCTCTTCGATGCGCAGCAGCTGGTTGTACTTGGCCAGCCGGTCGGACCGGGCGAGCGAACCCGTCTTGATCTGTCCGCAGTTAGTGGCGACGGCGAGGTCCGCGATAGTCGAATCCTCGGTCTCGCCCGAGCGGTGGCTCATCACGGCGGTATAGCCTGCGCGATGGGCGATGTTCACCGCGTCCAAGGTCTCGGTCAGGGTGCCGATCTGGTTGACCTTTACGAGGATCGAATTGGCCAGGCCCCGCTTGATGCCGTCGGTCAGCCGCGCGGGGTTGGTGACGAAAAGATCATCGCCCACCAGCTGCACCTTGCCCCCCAGGGCGTCGGTCAGGGCCTTCCAGCCATCGAAATCATCCTCGGCCATGCCGTCTTCGATCGAGACGATGGGGAACTTGTCGACCAGGCCGGAAAGGTAGGAAACCATCCCCGCGCCATCGAAGGATTTCCCTTCGCCTTCAAGCTCGTACTTGCCGTTCTTGAAGAACTCCGTAGACGCCACGTCCAGCGCCAGCTGGAAGTCCGAGCCGGCGGTGTAACCCGCCGCCTCCCCAGCCTTGACGATGAAGGCCAGCGCCGCCTCGGCCGATCCGATATTGGGAGCGAAACCGCCCTCGTCGCCGACGTTGGTGTTGTGGCCCGCGTCTTTCAGCGCCTTTTTCAGGGCGTGGAATATCTCCGCCCCCATGCGCAGGCCCTCGCGGAAGGTCTCGGCGCCGGTCGGCAGGATCATGAATTCCTGGATGTCGATGGGGTTATCGGCGTGCGCCCCGCCGTTGATGATGTTCATCATCGGCACCGGCAGCAGATTGGCGGATACCCCGCCCACATACTTGTAAAGTGGCAGTCCCGCCGACGCCGCCTGCGCCTTGGCCGTCGCCAGGCTGACGCCCAGGATCGCATTGGCCCCCAGGCGGCTCTTGTTGGCCGTGCCGTCCAGTTCGATCAGCAGCCGGTCGATGCGGCGCTGGTCCTCGGCGTCCAGCCCGGACAGGGCGTCGAAGATCTCGCCGTTGACCGCGTCCACGGCCTGGCTGACGCCCTTGCCGAGGTAGCGCTTCTTGTCCCCGTCGCGCTTTTCCATGGCTTCGTGCGCCCCGGTCGAGGCGCCCGACGGTACGGCGGCGCGGCCAAAGGCGCCGTCATCCAGGACGACATCGACCTCCACCGTCGGATTGCCACGGCTATCCAGGATTTCGCGGGCGACGATATCAACGATGTCGGTCATGGGGTCCTCGGCGGGATTCGAAAAATCGCGCCTGCCGTTTAGCGGGGGAGCCCTCTTAAGAACAGCCCTCGACGTACTCAATCGAGGGCCCGCCGGCCGAGATGGTCGCGACCTTTCCCTCGACGATCACATAGCGGACGCCCGCAACCTGCGGCTTTGCCCACCAGGTCAGATATTCGGCGCCCTGCTCGTACTTGTGCGGCATGGCGGTGAGGCCTTCCGGATAGGCGGCCTTCACCTTCTCCGCCGGATCGCCCACCTTGATCCCGCGATCGGTGGCGACGCCGGTCGCGCGCGGCTCCAGCGATATTCGCGTCACCTTGCCGTTCTCAACCATGGCCCACAGGCCATCGGGCGTGGCGGCCTCGATGATGTGGCAGCTGTCCCAGTCCGGCAGGTCCGCCTTGGCGTCGAACCTGGCGCCGGGAAGCGCCTTGACCGCCTCGTCGTGCGACAGACCGATCTTCAACCGGCCCCACCCCTCGGCCGTCAGCAGCGGCGGCGCGGCCGCCACGGGCGGCATGGGCACAGGCGGCGCCGCCGGAAGCTCGACCACCTCCTTCGGCTTGCAGGCCACAAGGGCGACGACGGCGACAAAAGCGTAGGCGGGTTTCATCGGGAGCCTCAGACGAACTGGGCGGTATCATAGAACTCGCGAAAGCCGCTCACGAGCCCATCCTTGAAGGTGAAAACGTGCAGCCAGTCGCTGTCGGTGGTTCGGCCGGTGGCCTTGATCACGCCCACCTCGTGACCCTCGACGAACACCTTGTCGCCGCAGGCGTACATGGCCCCGACCGTGAATTCCTTGATCTCCGAGGCCGACGCCAGGGCTGCGAAGAATTCAGCCACCGACCGGCGGCTGGTCCATTTGCCGAAGGTCGGATAGGCGCCGGGCGGACCTACCACTTCCCACACGGTGTCCTCTGAACAGGCGCTGGTGATCGCCGCGACATCGCCGCGCGCAAAAGCCGCGTACATGGCCTGCACGCGGGTAAGGTTGGGCTCAGTCATGGATAGTCCCCCAGGTTAGCGCCCCTCATACGCGTGGGCGCTGCCGGCGGATCACCGGGAAGAGACTAGTCTTCCTTGGGCGTCAGCACCTGACGGCCACGATACATGCCGGTCTTCAGGTCGATGTGGTGCGGACGGCGAAGCTCGCCGGTGTCCTTATCCTCGACGTGGGGGTTCTTCCCCAAGGCCTGGTGGGCGCGGCGCATGCCGGCGCGCGAAGGCGAGACTTTTCTTTTAGGAACGGCCATCGAAGTGGTCCCGAAGTCGAAATGGAAGCGGCGGCCTTATAGGGGCCGCCACGAGAGGCGGGGCTTATGCCGCAATCATTGGCCAAGGGCAAGCCTCGCCTGGACCGGGCGCAATCCGGGACATGTAGCGCAAAGCGATACGTGTACCGATCCACCAGCTCCAGGCTCTTGGGTACACGTACCGCTGCGCGTTACATGTCCCCGGCCGGCGCTAAACCAGTCGGCTCTGTTCCTTCGCCGCGGCGATGAAGCTGGCGAACAGGGGATGCGGCGCGAACGGCCGGGACTTCAGTTCCGGGTGGAACTGCACCCCGACGAACCAGGGATGGTCCTCGCGCTCGACGATCTCGGGCAGAACGCCGTCGGGCGACAGGCCCGTGAACTTCAGGCCGGCATCCTCGATCGCCTTGCGATAGCCGATATTGACCTCGTAGCGGTGCCGGTGGCGCTCCGAAACCGTGACGCCGTCATAGATCTCCGCGACCTTGGAGCCAGGGTTCAGCACCGCCTCATAGGCGCCCAGCCGCATGGTGCCGCCCAGGTCGCCGCCCGCCTCGCGCTTGATGCGCTCGTTGCCCTGCACCCACTCCGTCATCAGGCCGACCAGCGGATTCTTGGCGGGGCCAAATTCGGTGGAGGAAGCATCCTTGATCCCTGCCACGTTCCTGGCCACCTCGATCACCGCCATCTGAAGTCCGAAACAGATGCCGAAATAGGGAACAGCCCTCTCGCGGGCGAACTGGGCCGCCCGGATCTTGCCCTCGGCCCCCCGCTCGCCAAAGCCGCCGGGCACCAATATGCCGTGCACGCCGTCGAGCCTGGCGGCCGCCGCTCCGTCCTCGCCCTCGAAGGCCTCGCTCTCGACCCAGTCGAGGTGGACCTTGACGCTATTGGCCAGCCCGCCGTGATTAAGGGCTTCAATCAAGGACTTATAGGCGTCTTTTAACACCGTATACTTGCCCACCACGGCGATGGTCACCTCCCCGTCCGGGTTGGTGATGCGGTCGGAAATCGTCTGCCACTTGGAAAGATCGGGCGGCGGCGGGTTTTCGATGCCGAACACGGCCAGGACTTCCGCGTCCAGGCCCTGCCGGTGATAGTCGAGCGGCACCTCATAGATGCTGGAGCTGTCCCGCGCCTCGATCACGGCGGTCGGGCGCACATTGCAGAACAGCGCGATCTTGCGCTTCTCCTCGGCCGGAATCGCCTGCTCGCAGCGGCACAGCAGGATGTC
>DGYN01000148.1:333-15392 GCA_002398405.1 Caulobacteraceae bacterium UBA5005 | reverse complement strand
GTGCTGGGTCGGCTTGGTCTTCATCTCGCCCGCCGTTTTTACAAACGGCAGTAGCGTCAGGTGCACGAAACAGGCGTGGAAGCGCGGCAGCTGCTGGCCCAGCTGACGGATGGCCTCAAAGAACGGCAGGCCTTCGATGTCGCCCACCGTGCCGCCGATCTCCACCAGGACGAAGTCGACTTCCTCGCCGTTCTCGTCGAGGGCCGGTTGCAGGACGAAGTTCTTGATCTCGTCGGTGACGTGGGGGATCACCTGCACGGTGGCGCCCAGATAGTCCCCTCGCCGCTCCTTCTCCAGAATGGTCTGGTAGATGCGGCCGGTGGTGATGTTGTCGCCCTTGGTGGCCGACACGCCGGTGAAGCGCTCGTAGTGGCCAAGGTCCAGGTCGGTCTCCGCCCCGTCGTCGGTGACGAAAACCTCGCCGTGCTGGTAGGGGCTCATCGTCCCCGGATCGACGTTGAGATAGGGGTCGAGCTTCCTAAGCCGAACCTTGTATCCGCGGGCTTGCAGCAATGCGCCAAGGGCGGCGGAAGCGAGGCCTTTTCCCAAAGAGGAAACCACGCCGCCGGTAATGAAAATATAGCGGGCCATGGGGGGTCAGATTAGCCGTGATTCGCGGAGCGCGCGGCGCGGCTTTTCAGCGCGCCACACATTCCCCTGTGGAAGCATGGCTACTGGGCCGGCGACGGGATGATCGGCAGTGGCGGCGGAGCAGCCGGCGCGGGAGCAGCCGCCTTCGGAGCGGCCTTCGGGGCGGCCGCCGGAGCCGCCTTCTGGATGGGCGGCGCCAAGGGCGGAGGCGCGGTGAACGGCGAGCTGGACGGGGCGGACGGGGCCGGCAGGGTCGGATTGAGCCCAAGGCTGGGAGCCGGAGCCGTGAAACCGCCGCGGGCGGCCTGCTTGGCGGCCATCTCGTCGGCGGCCTGTTTCATCGACGCCTCGCGGTCGGCGGCCACCTTGGCCGGATCGGCGGCCTGGATCTTGATCTGATCGGTAATGGTGTCGGTTCCCGCTTCCCGGCCAAGGAGGATGGTGATCCCCAGCGAGAGGACGAAGAAGCTGATGCCCAGGATCCAGGTCGTGCGGGTCAGAAAGTTAGCCGCGCCCCGCGCCGAGACCAATTGGCCGCCGCCGCCGCCCATGCCGAGCGCTCCGCCCTCAGAGCGTTGCAACAGGACAAGGCCGGTGAGGCCCACGCCCACGACGATCAGAAGGGCGAGAAGGATGTTGAGCAGCATGAGTTAGACGGCGCCTAAGCAGGAAAGCGGGGCGTTTAGCAAAGCCGCGCGTGCAAAGCCAGTGTCACCCGGCGCTGCGGATAATGGGGAGGAAGTCCGCCGCCTTCAATGAGGCGCCCCCCACCAACGCGCCGCCGACCTCCGCGGCTTTGAGAATTTCGTCGGCGTTGGTCGGTTTAACCGAGCCCCCATAAAGGATCGGCGGCGCCTTGCCGGCCTCGCCAAACCGGCGGACCAGCACCGCGCGGATGGCCAGGTGGATTTCCTCAATCTGCGGAATGGTCGGGGTCAGCCCAGAGCCGATTGCCCAGACCGGTTCATAGGCGACCGCGAACGCGTGGCCCGCCAGACCTTCCGGCAGCGAATCCTCGACCTGGCCGGAGACCACCGCCACCGCCCAGCCCGCCTCGCGCTCTTCGAGGGTTTCTCCAACGCAGACTATGGGTCGAAGCCCGGCGCGCACGGCCGCCTGCGCCTTGGCGGCGACATCCTCGCTGGTCTCGCCGTGACCCGCGCGCCGCTCGGAGTGGCCCACGATCACCAGGCTCGCGCCCGCGTCCTTGATCTGCTCGGCGGCGATGTCGCCGGTGAAGGCGCCCTTCTCCTCGGCCCGGCAATCCTGCCCACCGACCGCCACGGCTGTCCCTTTGAGCTGCCAGGCCATCTGGGCGATAAGGGTCGCCGGCGGACAGAGCGCCACCTCGGCGGCGGCCGGCGTCGCCGCAAGCTCTTCGGCGACCAGCTTGGCCTCCGCCAGCGAGGCGGCCAGGCCGTTCATCTTCCAGTTTCCGGCGACGAGGGGGCGTGGGGTCATGGCGTCTGCCTAGGACAAGCTTTCAAGCTCGGCAAGGCGTTGACTTGCTGGCCACCCTCCGGCAACCCTTGGCCTAAGTGCGCTCTGGGGCGCCGCCTGTCCGTGGCAAGGGAGCATCTCCCGCCCAGTCTCGATTTGACGATCCCCAGCCCTTCTTCCGGCCTGGCTAAACGGACCATCAGGCGACACGCGGAAGGAGACTCCATGACCCGCACGCTCGGTCCCAAGACTCAACTCGACACTCTGAAAAAGGACGCCAAACGCTGGCTGAAGGCCCTGCGCGCCGGTGATCCCAAGGCGCGCGCCCGCCTGGACGCCTTGTGGGCCAAGGCGCCAACGGCGCCGATACTGCGCGATGTTCAGCACGCCGTCGCCCTCGAATTTGGCCAAGCCGGCTGGGCGGACCTCAAGACGGCGCTGGCTGACCGCGACCTTGGCCGCCTGTCCGCAGCCGACAAGGCAGAGGTCATCATGAAGAGCGCCTGGGGGGGGATGTCGCTGCTGCGGCGCGTCTTGCCCTACGTGAGCCAGGGCTCTCCAAGCACAGCCTGCCGCTTGCGGTGATGTTCGGTGACTTACCCGAGGTCGAGCGGCGGCTTGCCGCTGATCCTTCCGCGGCGACCCGAAAGGCGGGGACGCTGGGGTGGGAGCCCATTCTCTATCTCGCCTACGGACGCCTGCCCCTGCCCGCCGCCGCCGGCAACGCTGTCGCCATCGCTGAGCGCCTGTTCCGATGCGGC
This sequence comes from Caulobacteraceae bacterium UBA5005, assembly GCA_002398405.1. GTDB lineage: Bacteria > Pseudomonadota > Alphaproteobacteria > Caulobacterales > Caulobacteraceae > UBA5005. The sequence goes on along the minus strand of DGYN01000148.1, from coordinate 12,600 downwards.
GCCGATCCGGCGGCCCGTTTCGATGACGGCTGGGGAAACCCCTTCACCCTGCTCACCGGCATTATCGGCCTGGGCGAGGGTGTCAGGCCGATGCACCCCCGCGTCGCCGACCTTGCGCCGGCGTTCCTGGACGCCGGGACCGACCCATTCGACACTCAGGTGCTCTACGACACCTCGATCGCCGGGGACACCGCGTTTTGGCTCAAGGCGCTCTACAAGCGATCGGTTGAACGGGGAGACGCCCATCGCTGGACCGAGGTTCCGAAGAATCCCAGGATCGGCGGCATCATGGGCATGAGCGCCGTCGATTACCTCCTAGGCAACGCGGTCAGTTACAATCACATCGCTCGGGCCGAGTGGCTGATCGGGCACGGCGCCAACCCCAATGGCGTTAATGCCTACTCTAAGATCCCTCACCACGTGGGCGCCCAGGTCGCCGGCTTCTCCGACATGGCCGACCTGCTCGTCAAACTTGGCGCAAAGCCCGTGGCCCTCGGCGGACAGATGAGCTTTGTCGCCGCCAGCGCCCGGGGCGACCTGGCCGAAATCCGGCGGCTGGCGAAGGAAAATCCCGGTTATCTGCGGCATCCGGGGCCCCTTATTCAGGCCGCGAGCCGCAACGACGTCGCCGTGATCGATCTGCTTCTTTCCCTTGGCGCGGACGTCGACCGGCCAGGGTCTCAGGGCTTTCGCGCCATTCACAACGCCGGACAATTCGGATCGGCCGATGCGGCGAAACGGCTGATCGAGGCGGGCGCGGACCTCAATACCCGGGGCTCGAACTACCACGCCTCGCCTCTTGGATCGGCTGTCTTCTGGAATCAGCCCGCCGTCATCGATCTGCTCGTTCCCCACAGCCGGGACCTCTTCGCCCTGTCCCGGATCGCCCGCCTCGACCGGCTGGCCGCGGCTGCGGCCGAAGACCCCGCCCTCGTGCACGAACGGATTCCCGACACCGGCGACACCCCGCTCTTCGCCTTGCCGGACGACGAAGACGCCGCTGAAGCGGTGACCAGGATCCTCCTCGTCCACGGCGCGGACCCGAAGGCCACGAACCTTGCCGGCGACACCGCCGAGGCCGCGGCGCGCAAGCGCGGGCTCGATGACGCGGCGGACCTGATGCGTAATTGGCCTCGCCATATTCAATAACTTCACTTCAGCAGGCTTGAACTTCACTTCAGCAGGCTTGCGCCGCAGAAGGCCTTTCGATGGGAGACGGCCGCCGCTTGCCGCCGCAGGCCTAGCTCCACTATACCCCCTCCCTGGTCCGCAAGACTGCGGGCGGTTTAAAGGTTCTGCGTGATGAAAATCGGCAAGGTGATCCGCAATGTGGTCATGGTGGTCCTGTTCGGCCTGCTGATCATCGTCTTTGCCGTCACCGGCATCACCAACGACGCCCTGCGGCCCGTCCCCAAGGACGCGGTGGTTTCCGCCGGCGGACGCGAGGTGTCCTCCGCCGAGTTTGCCGCCCGCTTCGACAGCGTGCGCGAGAACGCCGCCGCCGAGATGGGCCGTCCGGTCTCCGCCGACGAAGCCGCCTCCCAGGGCGTCATCGAAGGCATCCTGGGCTCCATGCTCAGCCAGGAAGTCGCCCGCGTCGCGCTCGACCGCCTGGGCATCAAGATCAGCCCCAAGCTCGTCGCCGATCAGCTGGGCCAGGTTCCTGAATTCCGCGATCCCATGACGGGCCGTTTTGACCAGCAGGTTTACGCCGAAAAGATTGGCAAGCTTGGCATGGACATGCGCCGGATTGAGGACGTGATGGCCGGCGCCGCAGCCACCCAGCACACATTTGCCTCTCTGCAGGCAGGCATTAAGCCGCCGATCAGCCTGATCGCCCTGGTGAAGGCCGTGGAACTCCAGAGCCGGGACGCCAGCTCCATCTTCATCACCCCGGCGATGGTCGGCGCAATTCCCGAGCCGACCGACGCCCAACTGATGACTCTGATGAACGAGAACGCCGCGAACTTTAAGACTCCTGAGGCGCGCGAGCTCAGCTTTGTCCGCCTCTCGGCCGGCAAATACCTTGCCGAGGCAAAGGCCGATCCGGCCGAGGTGCAAAAGCTGGTGGACTTCCGCAAGGCGCAGACCGGAACGCCGGAAACCCGCACCGTCATCCAGATCCCGGCCAAGGATCAGGCTACCGCGCAGTCGGTCTCCGCTCGTCTTGCCAAGGGGGAAGACCCGGCGGCAATCGCCAAGTCCATCGGGGTCTCGGTGATCACCCATCAGGCCAAGGCCAAGGCCGATATGCCCGACCGCAAGATCGCAGAGGCGGCCTTCGCCTTGCCCGTCAACAAGGCCTCCGGCCCCGTGCAGGGGGATTTGGGCCTGGCGGTGATCAAGGTGACCGCAATCACGGCCGGGTCGGCGGGGGCGGTCGACGCCCTTCGCAGCCAGGCGGAAGCGGATCTCAAAAAACGCGCCGCCGACGCCAAGGTCAGCGAAATCGTCGACAAGCTCGAAGAATCCCTTGGAACCGGCGCCGACCTGGAGACGGCCGCCAAGGCTGTGGGTCTGACGGTGGTCAGGACTGCGCCCGTGCTCAAGGACGGTCGCCCGCTGAAAGGTCAGCCGATCCCCGGCCTGTCGCGCAAACTGTTGGACGCCGCCTTCGCCCTCGCCGAGAAGGGCGTCAGCGAGTTCGAGACCGAGCAGGCGGGCGAATATTTCATCGTCCGCACCGAGAAGATCATCCCCCCGGCCATGCCGCCCCTGCAGGAAGTTCGGCCCGTTTTGGCCCAGGGCTGGAAGGCCCGCGAGATGAACCGCCGGCTGGCCGCCAAGGGCGATGAGGTCGCCGCCCGGCTGCGCAAGGGTGAAGCTATCGACGCCGTGGCCGCCAGCGTCGGCGCTACGGTCTCCAAGATTGACGACCTGAACCTGACCACCGGTCAGGCCATGGCGCCGATCCACGGGGCCGAACTGCTCACGGCCATCCTGCGGGGCAAGAAGGGCGACATCGTCATCGCCGGCGGCGTGCAGCCTGGGATCGCGATCGCCCGTATCGACAGCATCACCGCCGCCGACCCGGCCGCGATCGCCCGCGCCTCGGCCGGTGAACGCGCCCGCTACCAGAAACCCCTCGAAGAGGGGCTGATCCAGTCCTTCCAGAACGCCTCAAAGACCCTTGCCAACGGCAAGACCTACCCGGACCGGGCCCGCGCCGCCGCCAATGTCACGACGCCGGCGCCCGCCGAAAAGGGCAAGGAAAAGAAGGGGTGAGCCTGGAGCCGGTCGAGGACCTTTTTACCCGCGTCTATGATCGGGGCGCGGCCCAGGTCGTTTTCACGCGCCTGATCGACGATCTCGAAACCCCGGTGTCGGCCTATCTGAAGATCGCCGCCGGCCGCCCCTACGCCTTCCTGTTCGAAAGCGTTGAAGGCGGCGCCTATCGCGGCCGCTATTCGATCATCGCCATGAAACCAGACCTGGTTTGGCGCGCCTTCGGTCAGCGCTGCGAAACCGCGCAAGGACCGGCCATCGCCGAGGGCGTCTTCACAGCCGACGCGTCGCCAACCCTGGATAGTCTGCGCGACCTGGTCGCCGCCTCACGCCTGCCCCTGCCCGCCGGTTTGCCCCCCATGGCGACAGGCCTGTTCGGGGCCATGGGATACGACACCGTGCGGCTGGTCGAGGACCTGCCCGACATCAATCCCGACCCGCTTGACCTGCCCGACGCGGTGATGATCCGTCCCTCGATCGTGGCGGTGTTCGACTCCATTGGCCACGAGATCACCCTGGTGACGACGGCAAGGCCGGAGCCCGGAGTCACAGCGGCGCAGGCCTATGCCGACGCCCGGCGCAGGATCGAGGACACCATCGCCGACCTTCGCCGGCCCCTGGCCCACCACGCCCAGCACAGCCCCATCGACCCGCCGACCTTCGAAAGCCCGGTTAGCCGGGCGGACTATCACGCCATGGTCAGAGCGGCGAAGGAGTACATCGCGGCGGGCGACATCTTTCAGGTGGTGCCGAGCCACCGGTTCCGCGCGCCCTTCCCGCTCGACCCCTTCTCCTGCTACCGCTCGCTTCGCCGGACCAATCCCTCACCCTTCCTTTTCTATCTGAACTTCGACGGCTTTGAGCTGGCAGGATCCAGCCCCGAAATCCTGGTCCGCCTGCGCGATGGCAAGATCACCATCCGCCCGATCGCTGGCACCAAGCCCCGCGGCAAGACGCCTGAGGAGGACCTGGCGCTCGAACAGGAACTGCTGGCCGACCCCAAGGAGCGGGCCGAGCACCTCATGCTCCTCGACCTTGGCCGCAACGATGTCGGCCGCGTCGCCATGCTGCGCGAGGAAGGGGCCAATGAGCCGCAAGGAGCGGCCCACGGTCCTCGTGTCCGGGTCACTGACAGCTTCTTCATCGAGCGCTACAGCCACGTGATGCACATCGTCTCCAACGTGGAGGGCGATGCGCCGGAGGGACTCGATCCGGTCGATGTGCTGATGGCGGCGCTTCCCGCGGGCACCCTCTCGGGCGCGCCCAAGGTGCGGGCCATGGAGATCATCGACGAGCTGGAAAGCGAAAAGCGCGGCATCGGCTATGCCGGGGCGGTAGGCTATTTCGGAGCCGACGGCTCGGTCGACACCTGCATCGTTCTGCGCACCGCCCTCTTCAAGGACGGCATGATGTACGTCCAGGCGGGCGGCGGGGTCGTGGCGGACAGTGATCCCGACAGCGAGTATGAAGAGACGGTCCACAAGTCGATGGCCCTGCGCAAAGCCGCCGCGGAGGCATGGCGGTTCGCCTAGCGCTCCTCCACCACCTCGACCGGCACGGGTTTGAATTCGGTCGGCTGAGCAGTGATCGCGGCGAAGGCGAAGCCGATGCCGGAGATGGCAAAGAGCAGCGCGGCCAACAGCGCCGGCCAGGCTTTTTCGGTTCTGGGCTTGGGTGTGAGCAAAGCCCTCGCCATATCAAGGCGGCTCGGTTCCGCGCCGTCGAGGTTGAGTACTGATTCCATAGGGTCGATTATCGACTGAACCGCCGCCTTAGCCTAGAAGCGCCCGCATGATCCTGGTCATCGATAACTACGACAGCTTCACCTACAACCTCGTCCACTATCTGAACGAGCTTGGGGCCGCGACGCGCGTGGTGCGCAACGACGTCATGACCGTGGACGAAGCGCTGGCCCTGAAGCCCGAGGCGATCCTCATGTCGCCAGGTCCTTGCACGCCCAACGAGGCCGGTATCTGCCTGGAGCTGATCGCCCGCGCGCCGGAAGACCTGCCCTTGCTGGGCGTATGTCTTGGCCACCAGGCCATCGGCCAGGCCATGGGCGGCGAGGTGATCCGCGCCAAAACCCTAATGCACGGCAAGACCAGTCAGATCCACCACCAGGGCCGGGGCATGTTCTCCGGCATGCCGGCGCCCTTCACCGCCGCCCGCTATCATTCGCTGGCAATCAGGCGCGAGACCATTCCGGACGTCCTGGAGATCACCGCCTGGACCGACGATGGCGAGATCATGGGCGTGCAGCACAAGACGCGGCCAATCCATGGGGTCCAGTTCCACCCCGAGTCCATCGCCACCGATGGCGGCCATGACCTGTTGGCCAACTTCCTCGACCTGGCCGGCGTCAAGCGCGCGGTCCATGTCTGACGCCTTCAAACCCCTGCTCGGCCGCCTGGCTGACGGCCAGACCTTGACCAGCGAGGACGCCGACGTCTTTTTCGGTGCGTGCCTAAGGGGTGAACCGACGCCAGCTCAGGTCGCCGCGGCCCTGACCGCCATGCGCATGCGCGGCGAAACCATCAGCGAGATTGCCTCCGGCGCGCGCCAGATGCGCGCCCACGCGACCATGCTGGAGCATCCGTACGACGTGATCGACGTCTGTGGCACAGGCGGCGACGGCCTCCATACGCTCAATATCTCGACCGCGGTGGGCTTTGTCGTCGCGGGCGCGGGCGTCAAGGTCGCCAAGCACGGCAACCGGGCCCTGTCGTCGAAGTCCGGCACGGCCGATGTGCTTTCAGCGCTTGGGGTCGACATCGATCCCCTGCCCGGCCGCCAGCTGATCGCGCTGGAAAAGGCCAACATCTGTTTCCTGTTCGCCCAGGCGCACCACGGGGCGATGAAACACGTCTCGCCGATCCGTCAGCAGTTGGGCTTTCGGACCCTCTTCAACCTTTTGGGGCCCCTCACCAACCCGGCCGGCGCCAAGCGGCAGGTGGTGGGGGTGTTCGCCGAAAAGTGGGTCGAGCCGGTGGCTCAGGTCCTGGGCGCGCTCGGAGCGGAAAAGGCCTGGGTGGTGCACGGGGCCGGTATGGACGAGATCACCACGGCCGGCGAAACCTCCGTCGCAGAGTGGAAGGACGGCCAGGTGCGGCTCTTCAAGATCAAACCCGAAGCACTGAACGTGTTTCCGGCCCTGGTCGAGGACCTGCGTGGCGGAGACCCGCAGCACAACGCCGCCGCCCTGATGCGCCTGCTGGACGGCGAGCCTGGCCCCTATCGCGACATCGTGCTGATCAACGCCGCCGCCGCCCTGCTGGTCGCCGACCGCTGTGAGACACTCGCCGAAGGCATGGCCATTGCCGCCGACTCCATCGACCAGGGACTGGCCAAGGCGAGCCTGTTAAAGCTCATCGAAGTCACCGCCGACTGACATGGCCGACATCCTCGCCCAGATCGCCGCCTACAAGCGCGAAGACGTTCTCGCCCGCAAAGAGGCGCGGCCCGACCTCGGCGACGCCGCCCGCGCCGCCTCCGCCACCCGCGGTTTCAAGGCGGCCCTGGAGCGCGCCCACACGCCCGGGCGCCTCGCGCTCATCGCGGAGATCAAGAAGGCGAGCCCTTCCAAGGGTCTGATCCGCGCCGATTTTGATCCGCCGTCCCTGGCCCGCGCCTACGAGACAGGCGGCGCGGCGTGCCTGTCGATCCTAACCGATGGGCCAAGCTTTCAGGGGGATGACGCCTATCTTGCCGCAGCGCGCGACGCGACGCGCCTGCCCGCCATCCGCAAGGATTTCATGGTCGACCCCTGGCAGGTGGCGGAAAGCCGCGCCCTTGGGGCCGACGCGATCCTGGTCATTCTCGCGATGGTCGACGACCTCCTGGCCGGCGCCCTGATGGCGGAGGCGGAAAAGTACGGCATGGACGCCCTTGTCGAAGTCCACGACGAGGAGGAGATGGCGCGCGCGAATCATCTGGGCGCCGGCCTCGTCGGTATCAACAACCGCAACCTCAAGACCTTTGAGGTCGATCTGGCGGTGACAGAACGCCTGGCCAAGTTGGCCCCCCCGGGGGCGCTCCTGGTCGCCGAGAGCGGCATCTTCGTCCCCGACGACGTGACTCGCCTGGAAGCCGCGGGCGCAAGCGCCATGCTGGTGGGTGAAAGCCTGATGCGGCAGGCGGATGTCGCCGCCGCGACCCGCGCCCTGCTGGCCGCCTGAGAATCGCTTTCCTGTTCTATGGGCGGCGGCGTTCGCAGGCCATCCCTTAGCGGATAAGCGATCACGCGATTAAGTTGACATTAAGGAAGAACGCCTAGAGAACATCTCAACAACGTTTGCGATTTGTTCCAAAGGCAACACCATGCTGACCCGTAAGCAACACGAGCTCCTCATGTTCATCCATGAGCGCCTCAAGGAAACCGGCGTCTCGCCCTCCTTCGACGAAATGAAGGACGCCCTGGACCTCGCCTCCAAGTCGGGCATTCACCGGCTGATCACCGCCCTTGAAGAGCGTGGGTTCCTGCGTCGCCTGCCGCACAGGGCCCGCGCCCTGGAGGTAGTGAAGATGCCTCAGCAGGCCACCGCCGCCGCGCCCGCCAAGGGCCGCCAGACCTTCCGTCCGCAGGTGGTCGAGGGAACAGGCCAACCTCCCGCGGCCAACGACGCCCGCGAACTGCCAATCCTGGGCCGCATCGCCGCCGGCACGCCGATCAGCGCTATCCAGCATGAGCGGGATCGCCTCACCGTCCCCGAACAGATGCTGGGCGCGGGCGAGCACTACGTCCTCGAAGTCCAGGGAGACTCGATGATCAACGCCGGCATCTTCGACGGCGACCATGTGATCATCAAAAAGGGCGACACCGCCAATAACGGTGAGATCGTCGTCGCCCTGGTGATGGGCGAGGAAGCAACCCTCAAGCGCATCCGCCGCAAGGGCGCCTCCATCGCCCTGGAAGCCGCGAACCCCGCGTACGAGACCCGGATCTTTGGACCTGACCAGGTCGAGGTGCAGGGCAAGCTGGTCGGCCTTATCCGCCGCTACCACTAGTCCAGGGCCGCACGCCGCGCAGGGGGCTGGCCCAGACCATCCGGCCGTCCCCATAAATCTCCACCGCCTCGCCCTTCTGAAAGTCGGCCGGGCGGAGGACGCGGACGCCGTTGCACGACGCGGGCGCATCGACCGGAGCCTTCAGGGCCAGGACGTCGGATGACCTGCACAGCGCATCCAGGGCCTGCGGCGTTGGTCTGCGTATCGTCCACCAGACAGAAACCCTTAGCCCTTCTGCATAGGTCGCCCGGCAGGACTGCCCTTTGCAATCGAAGGCGGCGGTGCGCGCAGCCATGGGATCTTCCGGCAAGGCCAGCCCCCGCCGGCGGGCCCAGAGTTCAGCGGCGAACAGGCGCGCGTCGGGCCTCATGAGAACCGCGTCTTCGCCCCGGCGGATCGCCGCCGTCCCACCTTCGGAGTCGAACCAGGCGAGCGGCGCCTCGGGCCGCGGCCACAGCACCACGGCCAAGGCCGCCGGAACTCCCAGCCAGCGGAAGTTTCCCTTCCACAAACAGACAAAGAGGATTCCCAGGAAGGCGATAGGCAGAGCCATCTGCGGCGCGCTGGAAATCGTCATGGTCGCGTGCGGCAGGCTGGCAACCCAGACCGATCCGGCGATCATGGCGTCAATGCCGAGCCCGGCGATCTTCAGGGCCCACCCGCCAAGCCCAACTGTCTCAAGAACCGTCCCGATCGCCAGGAACGGCATGATGACGAAGGTCGACAGGGGCTCGGTGACCAGGTTAGCGGGCAAGCCAAATACGGCGACGCGGTTGAAATGCTGGATGGCGAATGGGCCCGTCGCCAAGCCCGCGACCAGGCTTGCCGCCATGGCGACACCGACCCACGTTCCGGCGCCCTGGACGATGCGGATGGGCAGCGGCGTGTTGATCTCGCGTGGTCGCCCGCGCCAGAGCTCGGCGATGGCGACCAGGGCGGCGGTGGCGGCGAAGGACATCTGGAACCCGGCTTCGGCAACGGCTTCCGGCTGCAGGAGGATGACGATCACGGCGGCCACGGCCAGGGCGTGCAGGCTGATGGCCCTCCGGTCCGCGAGGATGGCCGCAAAGGCCACAGCCGCGGTGATCGCCGCACGCTCGGCAGGGGGCGGAGCGCCGGAGATGATAAGGTAGAGGGTCACGGCCGCCAGGCCGAACACCGCCGCCACCTTCTTTCCCGGGACGCGCAACGCGAGCCAGGGAATCGCCGCGATCGCCCACCGCGCCAGCAGGAAGGCGAAGCCGCCGACGATGGCCATGTGCAGGCCGCTGATCGAGATGATGTGCGCCAGGCCTGCGTCGCGCAGGGCGTCTTCGGTTTCCGGGCTGATGAAAGCCTCATTGCCGGTGACCATGGCTGCGCCGAGGCCGCCCGATCCCGGGCTCATCTTCGCCGCCACCTTCTGGGCCAGCGACCAGCGAAGGGCGTTGATTTTCATCTCCAGCGCCAAGCGGAAGGGCGGGGGTGGGAGGTCAGTGGCCCGCGCCTCGGTCAGGGCCAGGCCAACGCCCCCGATCCCGTCGAAATAGGCATTGCGCGCGAAGTCGTAGGCCCCAGGACTGGCCGGCGGCGGCGGCGGGCTGATCAGGCCGGTGAGCTCTATAGCCGTCCCGGGCGCCGGCGGCGCATCCCGGACGGTGAGGCGGATGCGGGTCGGCAGCCTATCCGCCGAAAGGCCCCCAATGGCGACCGGGGCGATGACCACGCGCGCGCCGGACTCGCCCGGACTGTCGATATCGGCGACCCAGCCCCGGATCCGGGTTGCGCCGAGGTCTGGCGCGATGGGAGCGGCAAGCAACTCGGTCCTGATCTTGGCCGCCGCAAACCCTGTTCCGGCAAAGGCGGCCAGCAGGGCGAGGATCGATATCCCCCGGCCGATGGCCTTCCAGCGCGCCAGGAGAGCCAAGGCGATGGAGACAACGGCCGGGCTCAGGGCTATCAAAAGTGACGGCTCGCTTCGGAGGCCAATATAGGCGGCGGCGCCGATTCCGAGGAACACCGGCGCCCACAGGAACCAGTGTTCAGCCTGAGCCATGACCGCGGCGGAAAGCGCCGAGCGCGCGGACCTCCGCTCCTCACCAGCCTCGATCGCGATCGCCGCCATCGCCCCTCTCCCCGTGGGAGCATTCAGTCCCGATGACGCTGTAAGGTCAACGCCGCTGGGAAAGGCGGAAAATACAACGCGTCGGACATTGAGCCCCGATAAAAGCGCAGGCATAGTCAGGCTAACAAACCAACCGGCCGCCAAAGGCCGGTCCGTCTTAGGGGAAACACCGGAATGCGCTCCAAATTTATCAATGTGGCCGCCTCTGCGTCGCTGATCGCCGCCCTCGCCTTCACTACCGCCACAGCTCAGACCGGGCGCGGAAAGGTCGACTTCGGCGGGGGCAAGGTCACTCACGCCCGCCAGCTTAAGGCCAACAGCGAGCCGGGGACCTGGATGTCCGATGGCCGCGACTATGATCAACAGCGCTTCAGCCCGCTCACCCAGATCAATGCTGACAACATCAGCAAGCTTAGCCTTGCCTGGTATGGCGACATCGACACCCAGAACGGCCAGGAATCGACCCCCGTCGTGGTCGACGGCGTCCTGTATCTGACCACTGCCTGGTCGATGGTGAAGGCCTATGACGCCAAGACCGGCCGCAAGATGTGGGAGTACGACCCTAAGGTCGATCGCGCCAAGGGCCGCAATGCCTGCTGCGACGTGGTCAACCGCGGCGTCGCCGTGCGCAACGGCAAGGTCTACCTTGGCGTCCTAGACGGCCGCCTTGAGGCGCTCGACTCCAAGACTGGCAACCTCGTCTGGTCCGTGCAGACCACCGATCCGAACCGGGTCTACACCATCACCCAGGTGCCACAGCTCACCCCCAACGGCATCGTCGTCGGTAACGCCGGCTCCGAATATGACGTGCGCGGCTATGTGACGTCCTACGATCCGGAAACCGGCAAGCAGCAGTGGCGTTTCTACACCGTGCCGGGCGATCCCGCGAAGCCCTACGAGCACGAGATGCTCAAGGAGGCCGCGGCCACCTGGAAGGGCGACAAGTACTGGAAGCAGGGCGGCGGCGCGACCGCTTGGGACGACATCCTGTACGATCCCAAGACCGACATGGTGTATTTCGGCACCGGCAACGGCCTGGCCTGGGCGCAGGAACTGCGCAGCCCCGGGGGCGGCGACAACCTGTTCGTCTCCTCGATCATCGCGCTGGACGCCAAGACCGGCAAGTACAGGTGGCACTACCAACAGGTGCCGGGCGACGAGTGGGACTACGACAACACCAACCCGCTGGTCACCGCCGACCTGATGATCAACGGCAAAATGCGCCACGTCCTGATGCAGTCGCCCAAGCAGGGCTTCTTCTATGTGTGGGATTCCAAGACCGGCGAACTGATCAGCGCCAACCAGCACGCGCCCCAGAACTGGGCGACCCACGTCGACCTGAAGACCGGCCGCCCGCAGATCAATCAGACAGTCCGTTATTCGTCGAATGGCGTTCCGGCCATCGTCTATCCGGCGGCTCTCGGGGCCCACAACTGGCACCCGATGTCCTTCAGCCCGAAGACCGGCCTGATGTACATCCCGATCACCGAGTCGATAACCGGCTACGCGGCGGCGGAAAACTTTGAATTCAAGGCCAACTCCAACAACACCGGCATCTCCCGTAACCAGGCCGTCACCGCCCTGTTCAATGCCCCCGGCGCGCCGCGCTCGGGCCAGCAGCGCAGCTACATCCAGGCGTGGGACCCCGTGGCCGGCAAGGAAGTCTGGCGCTTCGACAACGATCCGCGGGTCCAGGCCGGCCAGAAGATTGATGCGAAGACCACCATCCCGATCGGCTACGGCGCGTCGGGGCTGTTGTCGACGGCCAGCGATCTGGTGTTCTCCGGCAATCATCTGGGCGAGTTCGCGGCCTATGACGCCAGGAACGGCAAGCGCCTGTGGGTCGCCAAGACCCAGTCCCGCACCGTGGCCGCGCCGTCGACCTACATGATCGATGGCGAGCAGTACGTCGCCATCCTGGTCGGGGCCCGCGG
>DGYN01000148.1:0-150 GCA_002398405.1 Caulobacteraceae bacterium UBA5005 | reverse complement strand
GCCATCCTGGTCGGGGCCCGCGGCCTGCCGGAGGGCCAGGGTCAAACCAACCCCTACAGCACCACCAACGCCCGGATCCTGGTCTACAAGATCGGCGGTACGGCTCAGCTTCCGACTCAGGTGGTGTCCTTCGCGGCCGCTGGAGCCCCG
>DGYN01000050.1 GCA_002398405.1 Caulobacteraceae bacterium UBA5005 | reverse complement strand
GGCGGGGGCGGGGGCGGGACGAAGGGAGGCGGAGCGGGCGGGATGACCGCCGGCGGCGGCGCGGTCGCGAGCGGAGGCGGCGCGGGGGTCATGAAATAGAGGGGGGTGGAAAAGTCCGTGGAGCACCCCGCCGCGGTGCAGGATGCAACGTTCCAGCGGTACTGGCGGCCGGGCTGCAGGGCAGCCGTGTAACTTGTTTCCCCGACTCGGCGATCCTCTGCCAGCTCGCCGCTGATCACGTCCCTGACGCCCAGATCATAGTGAGACGCGCCTGGAACGGGCTGCCACCGCAGAGTGACGACCGTCGAATCCGTGATCGGTCCAGGACGTGTTTGCGAACCCGGGTTAAGCGGCGCGGGCACGCCGACCGTCATAACCTGCTGGGCGACGGGCGGCGGTGGAGGCGGTGGAGGCCGCGCCACGTTGAGCGGCGGCGGATTGGGAACGACGACGAGGCCGGGCGGCGGCCCCTGTGGCGGGGCGGCGAAGCTGGGTCCGGGGCCGCCGAGCGGGTTAGAGATTCCGTAACGCCGCGCTGCCCTCTCGGCAGTGGCGGTATAGGATTCCTGCAACGGAATACCCAGACCGAACGGCCAGCGGGCCGCATCCATCTCGGCCGTGAAATTGGTCAGGTTTTCCCGCGTCCTACGCGAGAGTTCGGCGTTGCCCCGGGCCTCATAGTCGCCGATGTCAATGAGAAGGTTGATGATCCGCGAACGTCCGGACATGTCGCGATGAAAGGCACTGCTCCTCGACAGGTCGTCCATAGTCCGCTGACGAGACGTCATCTCGTCGCGAACCAATTGGGACATGTTGGGATAGGACTTGAGAATCTGGAGGTTGCGCCCGCCCAGCGAGATCAGGTTGTCGATGTTGGATTGTTTTGAGGCAGAGAAACCAATGTATTCTCCCACGATCAGGACGACCTGATCTTCAATCTGACCCGCAACGTCAACCTTGATGGCGTTTTTCAGCGTCGCCATTGCGGACAGAAATACGGGCCGCGACAGGTAGCCGTTGCCTCCCCCGTCCCGAAGTACGCCTTGGCGCTCTAAGGCATCGGCCATGAGGTCGGCGACCTGATCCCAGAGGACATCGGTATAGACGCCTTGAAGCGCACGCGATTCAAAGACGCCGCGCGTTATGGGGTCGGCGATGCGCCCATATTCGCGGGAGCTGTAGATGATGTCATACATCGCCCGGAAATAGCCATGGGCGCCGGCCGCGAACTCACCAAACCGCTCCTGGCGAAGGAGAGTCGCGAGATAGTCCGTATCGGTCCGCCGGTCGATCGCGGCCGCCAGGTTGGCCGGGGGTGCGCCATAGGCGGGCGACGGGGCATAACTCGTAGGCGGTTGCGCGGGCGCCAGAGGTTGCAAGGGTTGACCGCCCTGCTGGCGCAACTGTTGCTGCCGCACTTGATCTTGGAGAGCGCCAAACCCCCCTCGTCCCGGCGCCTGCGGCCGGGATTGCTGGGGCTGCGGCGGCCGTTGAACCTGCGGCGCAGACTGCTGATATTGGGGCTGGGGCGGCGGCGTTGGCGGCACGTATTGCTGCGGCGGTGGCCGGTACTGGGGTTGATATTGTTGAGCCGGGGGCGACTGCGGTTGCGGAGCGGCGCCACCGCCGACACAATTAACGGGGACGGCGCCGGGCCGCGGCGGAGCGCCGTTACCGTTCTGTACCATCAGGGTTTCGCCCGATGGGACGCGCCAGCATTGCAGCCCCAGCTGTTGCGAGGCCGGTGGTTGATAGGGCGGCTGATAATAGGGCTGCTGAGCAGGCGGCTGCGCCGGTTGCTGCTGCTGTCCCAGCGCGTTCAGCAAGTCCTGCAGAAAGGTTTGCGGCGTCGCCGCGGCCGGGCTGAAGGCCAGCAAGGCGAGTACGACCGCCGCCAGCAACCTACCCAGAATGCGCGGCTTTCCGACCCTATCCAAAACGATCCCCCGGGCAACCACCCTAGATCGCACATCATTCAGGGTGCAACCTGGAATTTGGCGCTCGAGTCCGAGGCGTTACCCCCGCGGCCGCACGCACACAAAGTTCTGCGCCTCGTCCGTGCTGCCCTTGCCGGTGTAGCGGGCCTGGGCGGGATAGGGGCATAGGGGCCGGGTGCGGACGGTCTTGCCCGCTTCGCGCTTGGCGGCGACGAGAACGCCGGGGGCGCGGCCCTGCTCGACCCACTGTTCCAGGGCGGTGAGCATGTCGTATTGCGGGTCGACGACGGCGCCGTTTTCGATGCGGCCGCCGATCTGATCGGGGCCTGGCCCGCCCCCGCAATGGAAGACGCCGGGCATCATGTAGAGGCGGCTGAACTGGGCGGCCGAGGTCTCTCCGCCTGCTGCCTTGATCAGGCCGTCGTAATAGGCGGTGACCATCTTGGCCGCCACCGCCGGGTCCATCCAGCCGGTGTACATGATCACCTTGCCGCCGCGGCGGCTGAAGGCGGAGACGTCGGTCTTGTCGGCGCGCAGCTCGGGCATGGCCTTGTCGATGGCGGCGAGATCCTTGCCGATGTCGAAGCCCTCGCCGTTCCAGTTCGCCTGGCGGCGGACCGCCTGTCCGAAGGTTGCCGGTGCGAGCTGAGAGCGGCCGCTGTCCACCAGGATGCCCGGCAACAGGCCATCGTCGATCTTGCGGCCCGTGGCATCCCGCATCGGCTCATAGAACTGGCGGGCGAAGGCGACCTGTTCGGGGGAAAGGCAGGATGGCGTCTTGGCGCCCTTGCAGGCGAGGCTGGCGACGCTGAAGCGGCAGAGCCTGGGATCCTCGGCGACACCGTCGACGATGCCGTCCAGGCCGTCGCAGGCCTTGACCCCCGCGTCGGAAATCAGCCGCCAGTCGGCAGGGGACATGAGGCCGGGCTTGGAGTCCCGCAGCAGGATTTCCCACATGCGGCGGGTGGTCATCTCCGGGGTGTTGGGGCCGTTGGCGCCGGTGATGATCCCGTCGTAGTCGCCAGGATAGAGCTGCATTTCCTTGAGGCCCTGACGCCCGCCGCCGGAACAGCCCATGAAGTAGGAATAGAGCGGCGCCCAGCCGTAGAAGCTTTGGACGATCTGCTTGCTCTTGACCGCCAGCAGGTGATTGGCGCGATGCTCGTAATTGGCCAGGCGCATGGGATCGCCAAGCATCCAGTTGGCGTCCGCCGCCTTGTGGCCGGTGTCTGTCGTGGCGGCCGCATAGCCGCGGGTCACCGCCCTGGGAACATCGGTCATGTTGAACATGCCGGCCGCCCCGCCGACGCCAGCGCCCAGGAACTTGCCGTTCCAGGCGGCCGGCTGGGGAAGCCAAAGCTCGAAGGCGATCTCGGTCTCGATAATCCCCTGCACCCGGCAGAAGGGCCGGTCGAGGGACGGCGCCGGTCCGCCGCCACGGCCCGGCCCCCCATAGGGCTGGCCCGCGGGAACCAGCGCCGCGCTGGTGATCCGGACGTCAGCCGGCGGGCGGGCCGCCAGGGCCGCGCAGGACCCCTGATCCCCGGCCTGGGGCGCGGCGAAGAGGGCGAGGAGGAGAGCGCCAAAGGAAATCATGCATCACCCTTATCGCCTCTTTCCGCCAAGACCCAAGGCCGGCCGCTAACGCTTGGTCAGAAACCCGTTGACCTTCATCCATAGCAGGAACTGATCCAGAAACATGTCGCTGGATGTCCCCTTCTTGGCGGCGCCGAAGCCGTGTCCGCCGTTTTGGTAGAGGTGCAACTCGACCTTACCGCCCGCCTTCGTCCAGGCCTCAACCACCGGGAAGCCGCCGCCGACCTGTATTAGATTGTCGTCCGCCGCGGCGGCCACGAACAGCGGCGGCGGATTGGCCGGGATGGCGCCTCGGGCGGCGAAACCGCCGTAGATCGGGGCGATGAAGTTTGGCATGGCCGTCGCGTCGTTGGCGAAGGTGACGCTCCAGACGTTGCCGGCGCCGGCCGAGAAGCCGACCATGCCCACCCGGTTGGGATCGACGCCATATTTGGCGGCGTTGGCGCGCACCCAGCGCAGAGCCTCCTGGCCGTCGTTGACACTGAGCCTGGGCGCGTTGGGCATGCCGCCCGGAGGCGGACCGCCCGCGCCGGGGCGACCGACCACGCCGGCCGGCATGGGGGGCATCTTGGCCATGTCGGACGGGGTCTCATTGGTGCGGTATTTCAGGACGAAGGCAGCGACGCCGTTGGCCTGGAGGAACTTGGCGACATCGTAGCCTTCCCTGCCCATGGACAGGACGACGTTGCCGCCGCCGGGCAGCACGACGACGGCCGCGCCGGTCGCCTTGCTCCTGGACGGAATATAGGGGGTGATGGTCGGTCGTGTGACGTTTCGCGCCACGATGTCGCCGGGCGCGGTGGCCCAGGCCTCGACCTGTTTGGCGTTCTCCGAACCCGGCGCGACGCCGGGGTAGAGCGGGATCGCCGCCTTGTCGACGTAGGGGGTCTTCATGGGGACCAGGCCCATGTTCGGCGCCTGCGCGTAGGCGGCGCCGAGGATGGCGACGCTTAAGGCCGCGGACAGCAGGGCCTTGGTCTTCATGGTTCCTCCGGGGTCTTCTCTATTGGCGATCCCGGCCTTCGCCGGTAGGCGCATACCGCAAAACGGTAAGACGCCTGCGCCGCCGAGGCGAATTGAATGCGGTGATACCGTCCATAAGGCGGTGGTTACGGCTCTAGGCCTTGCCCAGTCCGCCCCCTGCGCCGTTTGAGCTATCGCGGCCCTGGCCAGAAAAGGTGAGGCCGGCGCCGGTCAGGGTCGCGGACCACGGCCCAGCCGCAGGCTTGTTCACCCTGGCCGTCGCCACGCCCAGCGGCCCACGCACCGGATAGGAGGAGGCGCCCGATTTGCCCGCCGGCGCGAAAGCGGCCCACCGCTCGCCGTAGCGCAGGTAGGTCCCGCGGTCCGAGACATAGAGGTCGGCGGGGCCCTGGTAGCGGACGCCGGCGGCGTTGATCGTGGCCTGGCCTGAGAAGACCGAGGAGCCGGCCGGGATCACCGGCAGGGTGATGGATGAGGGGTGCGCGGCGTCCCGCAGCAGGCGGATGGTCGGGGGGTTTTTGCGGTCCTGGCCGGGATAGGGCTGGAAGGCCTTGCCGGCGGCGTTGACGACGGTGATGCGCACGCGGTGTCCCTTAGGGAAGACGTGCGAGGTGGCGATCAGGTCGAAGGCGAGTTCGGCGGGCGCCGTGGCCGAGAGCGGCCGGTCGTCGGCCTTCAGCTGGCGGTGATAGGGGAAGTTGGGATCGCCCCAGGGGGCGGGGGAGACCTTGCGGCGCGAGGCCCTGATCTTGCCGTCGGTGACATAGGTCGAGCGGCCGTCCGGGGCGACGTCTTCCAGGAAGGCGAAGAAGTCCTCGTCCGCCGCGGTCGAGGTGACCCAAAGGCGCGCCACCGGATGGCCGGTGATCTGCAGGGCGTCGTCCAGGGGTGCGGTAGTGTAGGTCAGGCCCTTCTCGTCCATGCTCTTGCGCATGTCGCCTTCCCAGAAGCGCTGCAGGGCCTGGAAGCGGCCTTCGAAGAGATCGGCGCTGTAGTCGGGCTTGTAGGTGTCGGCGCCGGCCGCGGGCTTGGCCTTGGCGAGGACCCCGTCATTGAGCGAGTTCACCGTCCCCGACTTGCCGTCTCCTAAATAGAAGGTGGCGTGGGTGGTGTTGGGCAACGGCCAGGCGGCGGCGTAGCGCCACTCCGTCCCGGGGGCGGCCCCCATGGTGTAGTAGCGGATCGGCGCCTCGTTCAGAAAGCCGTTGTCGATCCCCTTGAGCGTGGCGTCGTACCAGCGGCCGTAGAGGGTGTTGCGGTCGAACTCGCCGTTGGTCAGCTTGGCGCTCGGCGGGCGGGTCTGGCCGTGGCCCCAGGGACCTAGGACCACATGGCCGCCCCACATCCGCCAGGACTGTGGGACGCCGACCGGCGCGGCGTCGAACCAGCCGATCACCGACAGGACCTTGACGCCCGAGGCCTTGACCTGGGCGGCGCGCTCGATGGCGCTGTCGGTCAGGCCGGGGCGATAGTCGAGGAAGGGGTGCAGGGTGTCGCGGTGCATGTTGGCCATGTACTGGCCCAGGAAGGCGGCGTTGCAGCGGCGCAGCTGGGCGGCGGCCTTGGCGAGCGGGAACTCAGGTCCGATATCCTCGTCCACCGGGGCGCCGGGCGTCGCGGCTGCGTTGCACTCGCCCTTATAGGTCGGCTGGTCTCCGCCGGCGAAGGTGGAGACGCCGTTGATCGACATCATGGCTTCGAAGAAGGCCGGCGAGGAGCATTCCGGCGCGATGGAGGCCAGGCCCTTGGGAGCGAGCGTCGCCACCATGTACTGGTGGGCGCCCTGGTTAGAGCAGCCGTAGCCGCCGACCCTGCCGTTCGACCAGGGCTGGCGGGCCGTCCATTCGACGACGGCCTTGGCGTCCTGAGCATCGTCCATATTGACGAAGCCCTTCTGGACTCCGAACGAGCCGCCGGTGCCGCGCCGGTCCTGAGCGACCCAGACGTAACCGCGGGAGGTGTAGGCGCGGATCAGGTCCACGGCCCCGCCGCGTCCGCCGCGCGGGCCCGACCGGTCCTGGGTGAAAATCGCCGGCAGTTTTCCTTCCACGAGCGCGCCGTTCCGCATGGGCCGATAGACGTCTATGGCGATCCGTGTGCCGTCCTGGCTCGGGATGTAGAGGGAGGTGCGCTGGAACGCTTCGGTCGCGGCCGGCGCGGGAGCGGCCGGCCGCTCCGGCGGCTGTATAGCCGCCGTGGCAAGCGTGGCCGGAAGGACGAGGAGCAGCGCCGCCACCCAGATGAACTTAGGTTTCATGGCCCTGCCCCCTCCGCCGCATTCGCCGCCGTGATGCGGGATATTTGGAAATTGTATTTCTATTCCAGCCGGTTAGCCGCGGACTATACAGCTAAGTTGGCCCGGTTGAAGAGGCTGTTCCTGCGGTGACGGTGGCCGATCAAAAAATTCCTGGGAGCATCCCGGCGCGGCTGCGCCATTCCCTGCGGTGATGGAGGTCATTTCCAAATAGGATTTTCCATTTGGGTCCGCGCCCCCGATCAAGGACGCCGAATAGGGTTGGGGCGACTTGGCGGCGATGAGTGCTCTTGGAGCGTTTTGCGACTGGCTCTCCAGAACGCCGATCAGCGAATTCATCCAGATCACGTCCTGGGTGGTGCCGGCCACTCAGACCATCCATATCCTGGCCCTGGCGATGGTCTTCTTCCTGATGACCAACTTCGACCTGCAGGTCATGGGGCTGATTGCCAGACCCACAGAGCCGAACTGGACCCGCCGCCCCTTGCCCTGGCTTTGGTGGGGATTGACGGTGTTGCTGGCCAGCGGACTTATCCTGATCGTTGGTGAGCCGCGGCGCGAGCTGTTCAGTTGGCCGCTTCGCATCAAGCTGGTGCTGGTCGTCGTGGCGACGCTGCTGACGGTTGTTCTTTCACGCATGGCGGCCAGGTCGCCGCCGCCGCCCGTCGCGCGCCTGATCGCCGCCCTGACCCTGCTGTGCTGGGTGGTGATCGTCGTCGCAGGCCGCTGGATCGCCTATATCAACTTTGGCGAGGAGGAAGGCCTGTGACGCTGGAATCCGCCGCTGAATGGTTGGAGAACCTTCCTATTTCCACGGCGATCGCCGACTCCGGGTCGCTGTTTCCGACGCTGGAGACGATTCACGTCCTGGGCTTAGCGCTGGTCATCGGATCGATCGCCACCGTGGACCTGAGACTGCTGGGCCTCGCCCGGCGCGATCAGCAGGCGTGGATTGTAGCGCAGCAGGCCCTGCCGTGGACCTGGATCGCCTTTGCCGTCACCGTCATCTCCGGTCTGCTGCTGTTCGCTTCCAACGCCAGCAGCTATGTCGAGAACGTCCCCTTCCGGATCAAGATGCTGTTGCTCGTGCTGGCCGGTCTCAACATGGCGGCCTTCCACCTCGGGGCCGGCAAACGGATCGCCGACTGGAACCAGGATCACATGCCGCCTGGCGCCAGGATCGCAGGCGGCCTATCGCTTGCCTTCTGGATCGCCATCGTCGCGGCGGGCCGCTGGATCGGTTTCGCCAACCCGAACCCGTTCTAGGCGGAGGCCTGGGTCATGACGGCCGATCTCGAGACCGTCGCCTTCCGCATGGTGATGAACTCCGGCCAGGCGGACGAGTATCGCCGGCGACATGACGGGATCTGGCCCGAGCTCGCCGCCGAGCTTCGCGCGAGGGGAGTCGTCGACTACCGCATATTCCTCGATCCGGAGACCGGACACCTGTTCGCGGTGATGACCCGGCGCAAGAACCATGCCCTGGAGAGCCTGCCTCAGACCGATGTCATGCAGCGTTGGTGGGCGATGATGGTGGACATCATGCAGACCAATCCCGACGGTTCTCCAACCCAGATTTCCTTGGCCGAAATGTTCGTGCTGCAAGGCCATTCCCCGCAGTGATGCGGGTCATAAGAAAACGGGATTTTTCAATTGCTTCGCTTCCGCCGATCTTCCGGCACCGCGCCCGTACGAAGGCGCTCTAAAACATAGGAAGAGAAGTGCTGTTTCAAAGGAACAAGGATTCAAACGGCGCCCGGATTCTGTCCGCGCGGACCGTTCTCGTCGCCGCGGCCTGTGGAGTCTTCGGGGTCGCGAGCCTTTCGGTCACGGCCTCTGCCCAGACCGCTCCCAAGACGGCGGCCCAAAAGGCCGCCCTGCGCGGCGGTAGTTGGGACTCGATCAAGGCCATGCCCGACTGGTCGGGCATGTGGACGCCTGGCCGTCCGCCCGCAGGCACCCCGGCGGTGGGGGGGTCCGGCCCCTTCGCCACCGGCGCGCCCTGGAAACCTGAGGTCCAGGCCCGGCTGACCGCGCGGATGGCCCGGGTGCGGGGCGAGGCCGAAGGCGGCCAGCAGGATATCCCGCTCAGCAACAGCGGTTTCTGCATTCCGGGCGGGGTGCCGGGCAACATGGCCCTGGTCAGCCACGAGTACGTCTTCAACCCAGGCCGGGTGGTGATCCTGCTGGAGAACTCCGAGGTCCGCAGGATCTGGACAGACGGGCGTGGTCACGAGCCGGTTGAGGAAGCCACACCCAGCTTCCAGGGTGATTCCATTGGTCATTGGGAGGGCGACACCCTGGTCGTTGAGACCACCAATATCTACCCTGAGGCGGAATTCGGCTTCGGCAACCATGTGACCGACAAGACCGTCGTCAAGGAGCGGTTCACCCGCGTAGGCAACAAGATGCGTGTCGAAACCGCAATCACCGACCCGACACTCTTGAATGGCGTGTGGAACTACACTCGCTGGTACGACCGCGAGGACCGTCCCTTCATCGAATATGTTCCCTGCACCATGGCCGATCGCGCCGTGAAGCAAGGCGACCTGCTCAAGGGCATGGACTTCAACCCCAATCGCGATCCGCTCGGAGCCAAATAAATGCGTAAGCTTCATTCCATTCTCGCGGCGTCATGCCTGGCCGGGGTCCTGGCCATCAGCGCTGTTCCCGCCACCGCCCACCACTCCTTCGGGCACTACAACATGACCAAGGTCTCGGAGATCGAGGGCGTCGTTTCCAAGTGGGAGTGGGGCAACCCGCACTGCTGGCTGTTCGTCGATGTGGCCGCCGGCGGCAAGACCACCACTTACGGCTTCGAACTGTCCAGCCCCGGCGAACTGCTGCGCCGCGGCTGGAAGCGAACCTCGGTCAAGGTCGGCGACAAACTGAAGGTCAGCTTCCGTCCAATGCGGGACGGTACGCCCGCGGGCCTGATGACCAACGCCCGTGACGCGAGTGGCGCCATCATCGGCCGGGCCGGGGCACCGCCCATGCCGGGTGCGCCGGGCAGCAACCTGCAACCCACGGGTTAGGGGGCGATGCGCCCCCTATTCCGCGGTCTGATGGCAGGCGTTCTCGCCGTAGGTCTTGCGGCCCCGGTGCTGGCCCAACTGCCGCCGCGCAAGCTCGGCCCGTTCGGTGACAAGCCGGCCGGCCCTCAGAGCCTGCCCGGAGACAACCTGCCGCCGTTCAACATGCTCGACGCCAAGGGCAACCTCATCCCCATGCCGGCCCTTAAGGGCCCGCTGCATAAGGGCGAGGGTCCGGAGTCCACCGCGCCGGGTCCGAACCTGGAAGAGTCCGTCCGGATGGCGACCGCCGCGGTCAAGGACTGCCAGGCCAAGGGCGCTCACGTCGGCGTCGCCGTCATCGATTCGGTCGGCGAGGCCCGCGCGGCCCTGACCGCCGACACCTCAGACGGGAGCCACATCTTCGTCGCCCACAGGAAGGCGTTAACCGCCCTAGTGTTCGGCACGACCAGC
The DNA here is from genome assembly GCA_002398405.1 of Caulobacteraceae bacterium UBA5005. Classification (GTDB taxonomy): domain Bacteria; phylum Pseudomonadota; class Alphaproteobacteria; order Caulobacterales; family Caulobacteraceae; genus UBA5005. Next base: position 5,316 of record DGYN01000050.1, on the reverse strand, counting down.
CTCAAGGCGAACCAGGACGTCTGGGCCGGCAAGGCGCCCAAGAGCAAGGTCACCGCCGACATGTTCGTTATGGGCGGCGCTGTGCCGATCCACCGCGACGGCAAGCTGATTGGCGCCATCGGGGTTTCGGGCGCAGCCGGGGGATCGCCCCCCGGCAAGGGCGACGAGGACTGCGCCTATGCGGGCCTGCGCGCCGGCGGACCGCAATTCAAATAACGAGAGCTGACGGTCTTCACCCTCAGCGCATGACAAGAGGGGAAATCGACCATGCAAAAGCTTTCCGACCGCCCATGGCTGGTGGTCGCAGGATCGACCCTGGCGCTGACCGTCGGCAACGGGCCGATCATGCAGTTCACCTTCGGCACCTTCCTAAAGCCCCTGACTGAGGCCTTCGGCGTCGAGCGGGGCCTGGGCTCCCTCGCCCTGACCATCGGTCTTCTGGCCACGGCCTTCACTCTCCCGTTCGCCGGCAAGCTCGCCGACACCTTCGGGCCGAAAAAGCTGGGCCTGATCGCGGTCGTGCTGTTCGCCCTGGGGGTCGCCTCCGCGGGCCTTTTTTCCAGCTCGATCGCCGTCTTCATGGTTCTGTTCGCCTTGGCGGGCGTTGCGGCGGCGGGCCACACGCCGCTCGTCTATCTGAAGGCCATTTCGGCGCGGATCGATGAGCGGCGGGGCCTGGCTTTCGCCATCGCGCTGAATGGCGTCGGGCTGGGTTCAATCGTCATGCCAATCCTGGCTCAGCAGCTGATCAACCGTTTCGACTGGCGCGGCGCCTATGCCGGCATGGCGGTCCTGATGGTGGTCATCGCCATTCCGGCTCTCTTGTTGTTCATCCCCGGCAAGAAGGACTTGGCCCCCGTGAGCCCGTCGGAGTCCGCGCCCGTTGAGGCGCCGGGGATGACCGCGGCTGAGGCTCTGCGCACCGGTCGCTTCTGGCTCCTGGTCGTCTGCCTGTTCCTCGGCGCCATGGCGGCCAATGGCTCCATCGCCCATGTCGTGCCCATGCTTACCGATCGGGGCGTGACCCCTGAAAGCGCCGCCACCGCCATGGGCGTGGTCGGCGGGGCCGCGATCATCGGGCGCTTCCTCGGCGGCTGGCTGATCGACCGGTTCTGGGCCCCCATCATCTCCACAGTGTTCATCGGCGGGATGATCGGCGCCATCGCCATCATGCTGTTCGCCCAGACGGCGCAGCAGGCGACCTTCGCCACTGTCCTTCTGGGCCTGGGCCTAGGGGTCGAGGCCGATCTCGTCGGCTTTTTGGTGTCGCGCTATCTCGGCACCAAGTCCTTCGGGACCCTGTTCGGCTACGCCTTCGCCGCCTTCATGCTGGGCAGCAGCCTTGGCCCGATCATCATGGGGCAGGTGTTTGACGCCAACGGCTCCTATGCCGCCTGCCAATTCGCCTTCATGATCGGCGCCGCCTTCTCGGCGGTGGGCCTGCTAAGCCTGGGCCGCTACGCCTATCCGGCCGCCAAGGCCCAGGGCGGCCACTGACGGGAAGGAAGCGGCGGGGCCCGCACTCAGCTCAGGCGCAAGGCTGGATATCACCACAGCGCATAAGAAGCGGGCCCCGCACTGCACGTGCGGGGCCCGTCCGTTTGGTCATGGTTGTGGGCTGACTCTAGAAAGCCTTGGTCACATTGAAATTGACGATCCGGCCATAGGGATCGGCGGCCGAGGAGTCGTAAACCTGACCCTGGGTCGACAGGGCGTAAGGAGGATCCTCGTCAGTCACATTGATGAAGGACACCGAAGCGCGGACGCCCTGAGCCCAATCCGGCGCCTCATCTCCGGTAGTGTAGGCGACCGTGAGATCGAACGTCGTGTGCGACGGGATGGTATATTTCGCCAGCTGGACGCCGTTGGCGATGCCGGGCCTGTTGTTGACGTAGGAGCCCACATGGTTGGCGAAAAGGTTGATGCTCCAGGGACCGCCGTCCCAGCGAAGTCCCGCGCGCGCCCGGGTGTCGAGCGGACCGCCAATAAAGTCCAGCACCGCGGGCAGAAGGACGCCGTCGCTTCCGTTACGCCGGGCCTCGATCGAGGTGATCTTGGTGACACTTGCATTGGCGGTGAAACGGCCAAGGTCGGTGTTGAAGCTGTACAAGACGCTGAGGTCATAGCCCCTCTGGCGCTGAGAGGCCGTATTGCCGATCCGGCCGTCGACAATGAGCTTGGCCGTGCAGAAGCCTGTGTTTGGAGTGGCCCCGCGGGCGTCAAAGAAGGCCAGGGTTTCGGAACCGATCACGTCTACCAGGACAGGGTCGTAGGTGGCCTGGTTGCCCGGCACGCAGGCGCTTGGATTGCTGATGTTTTGTTGCAGGATGTGGATGATGTCCGACGCGCCCTGAGCGACGGCGTTGTTGGCCAGGACGGCGGCAAAATCGGGGCTGTCGATCTTATTCCTGTAGTCGATGTCGTACATGGTGCCGCTGACCCGAAGACCCGGCAGCCAGCTGGGATCATAGTCGAAGCCCCACTGTTTGTTGGTCGAGGTCTCGGGCAACAGGTTGTTGCTGCGCCCGACGTAGGCGATGTACGGGATGGTAGCTCCCAGGCCCGCATAGGGGCTCGGCGCGGTCGTGCTGTTGACAATGGTGAAGACCGGCACCGGTATGGTCGAGCACGGCGCGCACAAAATATTCACATCGTTCGGGTTGGTCGTACCGACGTTGAGGCCCGGCGACCGGAACGAGGTGCCCCAGCTGCCGCGAAGTACAAGATCCTCGATCGGCCGGTAGGTCAGGCCGACCCTGGGGTTTTCGGTGCCGCCAAAGGTCGAATAGTCGTCGTACCGGTCGGAGAGGTTGAGCGTCAGCGTCTGGATCAGTGTCATCGCATTGTCCGCCGACACGATCGGGACAAATAACTCCGCGAAGGCTGAGGTGATTTCCTGGCTCGGGTAGCTCGGGCCAAGGGTCGGTGCATAGGTCAGCACAGGAGGCGTAGAGGTGCTGGCGACGGTGGAAATCTGGACGCGCGTGGCTTCCTGGTTGTTCCATTCGCCCCCGATCGCCGCCCGGACCTTGCCGCCCGGAAGTTCGAACAAGGGACCGTCGAACTTGATCTTGACGTTGTGGGAGGTGTCGGTGTTGGGGGTCCGCCCGCTGCCCAGCATCTGGGCCATGACCGAGTCCGAATTGGTGACCGAATAGGGATTGAACGTCCCGTTGGCCAGGTTGCGGGCCTGCACGGCGGCGAGGATCACGTAACCATCCTCGCGGCTTTGAATACCGCCTTGGTCGTCGCTCCAAGTGTAGGCGTAGCCCACGTCGGCCGCCCATTCCTTCGGCAGGTTCCACTTCAGCCCGATCGCGGAGTTCAGCGACCTATTTTCGGCGCGGGCAATCCGCACGCCGAGCGGGAAGCGCACGGTGTAGGCGGTGGTCTGGTTGGCGGTGGGGGGGCCGGGGGGCGCCGCGCCGGGGATGCCGGGGATCAGGAAGGGGACGACCGGGTTGGCGGCATTGGGGTTGAGGATAGCCGCGCCGCCGTTGATCAGGCCGGCGCGCCGTTCATCTTCCCGCGTCTGGTAAGTGATGTGGCCGCTCAGCTGGATATCGTCGGTGAGATCCTGACGCACGTACAGGGCCCCAGAATGCCGCTCCCGCCGGCCCAGCTGATCGGTGTAGTCGCTGGGCGTGGCGAAGGTCGGCATGGGGCTGGCGAGCACCTGGGCCAAGGTCGGCACGGTCGTGCCGGTGGTCGGCGTCACCGCAAAGTAGAAGGCGGTTATGGTGCCCGGGACTTCCACCCCTTGGGCGTTCTGGCAATAGGAGACCGACCGGAACAGGGGCGGTGATCCAGCCGGGACCACCGTCTGACCCGGCGGACAGGCCACACGCGTAATATAGGGCTGCGTCGATATGGGCGCCGTTGAGCCGTTGAGGCCAATCGAGCTGCTGCCGCCCACCGGACGCTTGTCCGAGCGGAACAGCGGATTGGAGTTCGACGCCATAGCCGACCGCACTTCGTGGTCGTAGGTGATCAGGGCGCTGCCGCCGGCCCACAGACCCCATTTGCGCCCAATGGTGATCGAGCCGCCGGCCGTGTGCGAGCCAGTCTGGGTGGTGTATCGGGCGGTGGCCTCCACGCCTTCATAGTCCTTACGCAGGACGTAGTTGACGACGCCCGCCACGGCGTCCGAGCCGTAGACCGCAGACGCGCCGTCGGCGACAATCTCGACCCGCTCGAGAGCCGCCAGCGGGATCTGGTTGGCGTCGACCACCGACTCACCGCCGCTGGGCGCCGCGCGGCGCCCATCGATCAGGACCAGGGTCGCGTCGTTGCCCAGGCCGCGCAGGTTGATGCCGGTGTTGCCGCTCTGGTTGCCGCCGAAGGTCGCGCCCGCGGCGTTGTCCGAGACCGTGGGCGAGGTTTCCTGGTTGCCGCCCGGCGCGAAGTTCTGGAATTGCGGCAAGGTGTTCAGCACCTGACCAATGTTGGTCAGGCCCGTCGCCTTGATCTCTTCCTTGGTCATGGTGACGGTTTCCGAGCCAACCGCCTTAACCCCCCGGATCGAGGTGCCGGTGGAGACGATCTCCTCGACCTCCGCGGTCTCCTGTTCGGTCAGGCCGGATTCCTCGGGATCGATTTCATCGGTGGCGCGATCGGCGGGCGGCTGCGCCGCGGCGGGCCCCTGAGTTTGGATCGGCGCCGGATCGGCCGCCAGGGCCGGTGCGGCGAACGCCAAGGGCGCAGTCAGGATCAGGCTGAGCGCCGTTCCGCCCAGGATTCTGTTTCGGATATTAAAGTCTCTCATAAGTCCCCCCATTATTGTAATAATTGGGGTAATAGCTGACACATCTACGAATTGTTTTGGAGATCATTCCTCTTATAATGGGAATTGAATTCAGTGATTGGTCTGCGTGTTGTTTTGCGCTGCCGCGAAACTGTCATCAATCCCTCAGAAAATAGAGTGTGCGGTGCGACAAATACCTGGAATAATTATCCGTGATACACGGGATTCTGGTCTTGGCGCCCCGAACTCAACCGTTCGACGGGGTCTTGCTCCTCGGATGGACGGGTCCGACAACGAAACACCAGGCGCCGACAGCGCAACGGCCATGACCGACAAAAGGAGACATGCGTGAAGTTTGGACGTCTTGCCGGCCTTGCCGCCGCTGTTGGGATCGTCGCGATGGCGCAGCCCTTGTCCGCGCCGGCGACGGCCGCGGCGGCGCCTGTGTCCTGCGTTGAAATGGCGGGGCGCAGCTTGCCGGCCTCGGCCATCGCGCTCGCGACCAGGGGAATCACCATAACCGCCGCCCGCATCGTGCCCGCGTCGGCGGGCGGATCCGCGGCCGGGCCGCC
>DGYN01000009.1:5754-5903 GCA_002398405.1 Caulobacteraceae bacterium UBA5005 | reverse complement strand
TTCGTCGAGATGTTCGTCGGCGTGGGCGCGAGCCGCGTGCGCGACATGTTCGAACAGGGCAAGAAGAACGCCCCCTGCATCATCTTCATCGACGAAATCGACGCCGTCGGCCGCCATCGCGGCGCGGGCCTGGGCGGCGGCAACGACGA
>DGYN01000009.1:0-5472 GCA_002398405.1 Caulobacteraceae bacterium UBA5005 | reverse complement strand
GGCAACGACGAGCGCGAACAGACCCTCAACCAGCTGCTGGTCGAGATGGACGGCTTCGAGAGCAATGAGGGCATCATCCTCATCGCCGCCACCAACCGCCCCGACGTGCTCGATCCCGCCCTGCTGCGGCCCGGCCGTTTCGACCGCCAGGTGGTGGTGCCCAACCCGGACGTTCTGGGCCGCGAAAAGATTCTCCGCGTTCACATGCGCAATGTGCCGCTGGCCGCCAATGTCGATGTGCGCACCATCGCCCGCGGCACGCCTGGCTTCTCCGGCGCGGATCTCGCCAACCTCGTCAACGAGGCGGCCCTTATGGCGGCGCGCAAGAACCGCCGCATGGTCACCCAGCCGGACTTCGAAGACGCCAAGGACAAGGTGATGATGGGCGCCGAACGCCGCAGCCTCGTCATGTCCGAGCAGGAAAAGAAGAACACCGCCTATCACGAGGGCGGCCACGCCCTGGTAGCCCTGGCCGTGCCCTCGGCCGACCCGGTGCACAAGGCGACGATCATTCCGCGCGGCCGGGCGCTGGGCATGGTCATGCAGCTGCCTGAGGGCGACCGCTATTCCATGGACTTCACCCAGATGACCTCGCGCCTGGCGATCATGATGGCCGGCCGCGTCGCCGAGGAGCTGATCTTCGGCAAGGAAAAGGTCACCTCGGGGGCCTCCTCGGACATCAAGGCGGCCACCGACCTGGCCCGCAACATGGTCACCCGCTGGGGCTATTCCGATGAGCTGGGCACCGTCTCCTACGGCGACAACCAGGACGAGGTCTTCCTCGGCCACTCGGTCGCCCGCACTCAGAACGTGTCGGAAGCCACGGCCCAGAAGATCGACTCGGAAGTCCGCCGCCTGGTGAAATACGGGGAGGACGAGGCGCGCCGCATCCTCACCCGCGACCTCAAGAAACTGCACCTCCTGGCCAAGGCCCTGCTCGAGTTTGAGACCCTGTCGGGCGATGAGATCAAAGAGGTCATGCTGGGCAGGAAGCCCGTCCGCGAAAAGCCCGAGGACAAGAAGCCCTCTGGACCGTCCGTCGCCGTGCCGCTAACCCACGGCCCGGAACCGGAGCCCGCCTAAGGGCTCCCTCTAAGGGCGGCCATGACCCGGGCGATCAGCTACATCCACACCGCCGACGTCAAACGCCTGCGCCCCTTCTATGAAGGGGTGCTTGGCCTTTCCGTGGTCCTTGCCGACGACGACGTCCTGCACCTGGTCTATGAGGGCCACCCGGTGCGGATCATCACCGCCGACGGGCACAAGCCGGGGGCCATGACCGTCTTCGGCTTCGAGACCGCCGACATCGGCGCCTTCCTGGCCGCCCTCAAGGACAAGGGCGTCATCGCCGAACGCTGGCACCGCGAACAGGACAGCGCCGGGGTCTGGACCGGCCCCGACGGCGAAAAGATCGCCTGGTTCAAGGACCCGGAGGGTAACATGCTCTCTGTGGTGGAAGCGCGATGACAGGCCCCAAGGTCATGGGGATTGTGAACGTCACCCCGGACAGTTTCTCCGATGGGGGGCGCTTCAGAACCTCCGCCGACGCCATCGCCCACGGCCTTAGGCTGATCGCCGAGGGCGCCGACATCCTCGACATCGGCGGTGAATCCACCCGTCCCGGCGCGGCGCCGGTCTCCCAGGCTGAGGAAATCGACCGGGTTCTGCCGGTGATCGAGGGCCTGGCGGGCGCCGGCGCGATTCTTTCCATCGACACCATGAAACCGGCCGTCGCCCGCGCGGCGGTCGGCGCGGGTTGCGCGATCTGGAACGACGTCAACGCCCTGCGCGCCGAGGGCGCGGTCGAGACCGCCTCCGATCTGAACTGCGGCGTCATCCTCATGCACATGCTGGGCGACCCCAGATCCATGCAGACCGCTCCCGCCTATGAGGACGTGGTCGGCGAGGTGATCGCTTTCCTTAAAGAGCGGGCCGCCGCCGCCATGGCCGCCGGCGTCCTGCGGGACTCGATCTGGACCGATCCCGGCGTCGGCTTCGGCAAGACCCTCTCACACAACCTCGCCCTCTTGCGCGCCCTGCCGGATTTCGCGGCCCTGGGCTATCCGGTGGTCTTGGGCGCGAGCCGCAAAAGCTTCCTGAAAGCCATCGACCCCACCGCTGCCGATCCCGCCGACCGGTTTGGCGGCTCCATCGCCCTGGCCACCTGGGGAGCCGCCAACGGCGCGGCCTGCGTGCGGGTGCATGACGTCAAGGACACGGTCCAGGCGCTGAGGGTCTGGGAGGCGCTGGGGACTGTTTGAAATCCGCCAGGATTTCTAACTGTCCCCGACGCGGTGGCAGGGGTGTCGGGGACAGTTAGAATTTGCTGCGCAATTTCAAACTGTCCCCATTGCGCGGCGCGCGCTTCTGTCCCAATCCCCTTCCATGCAGGGACGCGTTCTCATCATCGCGGGTTCCGACTCCGGCGGCGGGGCGGGGATCCAGGCGGACATCAAGGCCGTGACCGCGCTGGGCGGCTATGCGGCCACAGCGGTGACCGCCATCACCGTGCAGAACACCCTTGGCGTCACCGGCGTTCATCCGATCCCGCTCGATATCCTGGCCGCCCAGGCCCGGGCCGTTTTGTCGGACATCGGGGCCGACGTGATCAAGACCGGCATGCTGGGCTCGCGCGACACTGTGGAAACCGTCGCCTATCTGCTGGATGAAGCCGGGGTTCCCGCCGTCATCGATCCGGTCATGGTGGCCAAGGGCGGCGCCGCCTTGCTGGACGACAGCGCCCTTGGCGCCGTGCGCCGCCTGATGATCCCGCGCGCAGCCCTGCTCACCCCCAACGCGCCGGAAGCCGAGGTGCTGACCGGCCTCCCCTGCCGGACCACCGATGACCTCCGCCGCGCCGGCGAAGCCCTGCTCAGCCTAGGCGCCCGGGCAGTGCTGATGAAGGGTGGCCATATAGAGGGCGACCGCCTGGTCGATATCCTGATGACCCCGGCGGGAGAGACCCGCTTCGAAAACCCAAGGATCGAAACCCGCCACACCCACGGCACCGGCTGCACGCTAGCTTCGGCCTGCGCGACCGGGCTGGCCCAGGGGCTGTCGCTGAACGCGGCCGTCGCCCGCGCCTGGAACTATGTCCACGAGGCCATGCTGCGCGCGCCGGGGTTCGGCGCCGGCCACGGCCCCCTCGACCACGGCTGGACGCTACGCTGATGACCCTGGAAGACCGCCTGCGCGAGATCGTCCGCGCCACCCCCACGACCTGGCAGGTGCTGCGCACCGTCCGCGACCTGGATCTGCCGGACTGGATGATCTTTTCCGGCGCGGTCTACCAGCCGGTCTGGAACGCTCTGACCGGCCGCGACCTTGCCTATGGCATCAAGGACTATGACGTCGCCTATCACGACGACAGCGACACCAGCTACGAGGCCGAGGATGTCGTGATCCAGCGCGTCGCGGCCGCCTTCGCGCCGCCGCTGCGCGACCTGGTCGAGGTTCGCAACCAGGCCCGCGTGCATCTGTGGTTCGAGAAGAAGTTCGGCGCCGACGAGCCCTATCCGCCGCTGGAGGACAGCGCCTCGGCCCTGAAGCGCTTCGTCGCCACCGCCTTCTGCGTCGGCGTGCGGCTCGAGGCCGATGACTCCTTGAGCGTCTGGGCGCCCTTCGGCCTGGAGGACCTGTTCGCCATGCGCCTGCGGCCCAATCCGCTCCGGGTGAAGGGCGCGGGCGGCTGGGAGCGCACCACGGGCTCGGCCAAGGCGCGCTGGCCGGAGATCACCATCGAGGGGTGAGGAGCCGTCCTCGTCCTTCGACAGGCTCAGGATGAGGACGAATGTTGAGGCCGTGCAGTTGAAAACCTCATCCTGAGCTTGTCGAAGGACGAGGTTTTCAGCTCCGCGGTGATTGTCACCGGGACAATAAAGCCTTTGCCCGCCGCCTCCGCCGCGCATAACAGCGATGTCCAGCTTGGGAGATCGCTATGCGCCAGTGGACCATCGACGCCTTCGCCAGCGGACCGTTCAAGGGCAACCCCGCCTGCGTGGTTGAGCCACTGGACGCCTGGCCCTCCCCCGCATGGATGCAGGCCCTGGCGGCCGAGAACAATCAGGCCGAGACGGCCTATCTGCTGAAGACCAAGGACCCGGCCCGCTACGGTCTGCGCTGGTTCACGCCGGCCCTTGAGGCCCCCTTGTGCGGTCACGCCACCCTGGCGGCGGCGCATACCCTGTTCGAGGAACTGGGCGTCGACGTCCCGTTGCTGACCTTTGACACTCTGTCGGGTCCGCTGACGGTGAAGCGCACCGGCGATGGCCTGGAGATGGATTTCCCCGCCGACCCGCCGCGCCGGACGGAGATCCCGGCGGGTCTGGCCGAGGCGCTGGGCGCGCAGCCCGTCGAGGTCTGGGCCGGGGCCTATCTGATCGCGGTGATGGATAGCGAGGCGACGGTGCGCGGCCTGAAGCCCGATCTCGCAGCGATCAAGCGGATCGAGGGCGAGGCGACCGGCGGCCCTGGCCAGACGGTGACTGTCGCCCTGGCAGATGCGGATAAGCCCTATGCCGTGGTCAGCCGCTTCTTCGCGCCGGGCTTCGGCATCCCGGAGGACCCGACCACCGGATCGGCCCACTGCATACTGACGCCGCTCTACGAGGAAAAGCTGGGCAAGAGCCCGCTGAAATTCCACCAGGCCTATCCCGGCCGGGGCGGGGACCTGGAATGCGAAAGCCGCGGCGCGCGCGTTCTGTTGCGCGGCCGCGGCTTCACGGTCTTGGAGAGCCGGCTCCGGGTGGCGCCGGCCTAGAAGGCTCTAGTAGCGACGCGGGCCGTGGCCATAGCCGTAACCGTAGTCACGGTCGTGGCGCTCGTAGCGGATCTGGGCGCTGATGCGATCGAAGCGGCGATCCAGGTCGGCGCGTTCCCAGCCGCTGAGGCCGCCGCGACGATAGCGATGCTCCAGGCGCTCGGTGTCGCGCAGTTGGGCGCGCAGGCGATGGGCCTCGCCGCGAGTCAGCGAACCGTTGCGCACGCCCATGTCGATGCGACGGTCGAGCATGACCTGACGGTCGTTGACCGACTGGGCCGAGGCGATGGCGGGAACGGCGGCGGCCGACAGGGCCGAGACCGCGGCGATCGAAATCAGGATCTTTTTCATTGGTTCGGTTCCTCTCTGAAACTTGTCCCGTCACTCCGGGGGAAGCGACGTTGAGCTAAGAGAAACACGGCCAGCCTGAAGCGGTTCTGAGCCGCTCGTTATGTTCTGTTCATCTAGTGTCGAGGGATCGACTTAGGCCGCCTGGGCCAAGCGGGCGGCGGTCATGGCCGCTTCGATCGCGTCATAGAGCTTGGTGACCTCGATCGGCTTGGACACGTGGCCGTCCATGCCGGCGGCCAGATAGTCCTCGACCTGGTGGGCCAGGGCGTTGGCGGTGACGGCGACGATCGGCGTGCGGACGCGGCCTTGCTCGCTTTCCAGGGCGCGGATGGCCCGGGCGGCCTCGACGCCGTCCATGACGG
>DGYN01000091.1 GCA_002398405.1 Caulobacteraceae bacterium UBA5005 | reverse complement strand
CCAATGTGGTCGACGGCAACGTCGAGCGGGTGATGGCGAGGGTCTTCGCGGTGGAGACGCCGCTTCCGGCCGCCAAGCCCGAACTGACGGCGTTGGCCGCGCGCCTGGTCGCTGACGACCGGCCGGGCGACTGGGCCCAGGCGCTGATGGATTTGGGCGCGATGATCTGCCGGCCGAAATCACCGCTGTGCGAGCGCTGTCCCGTCGCCGCCTTCTGCGCGGCCCGGGCGGCGGGAACGCAGGAAGCCTATCCCCGCAAGTTGCCGAAGGCCGAGAGGCCACGCCGCTACGGCGTCGCCTATGTCAGTCTGAGGGACGGTGAGGTGGCCCTCGTCCGCCGTCCGCCCAAGGGGCTGCTCGGCGGAATGCTCGGCCTGCCGACCAGCCATTGGACCTCTGCGCCGGCGGCGGCCTTTCCCGGCGGCCAGGAGATGGGCGAGATCGAACACGTCTTCACCCACTTCGCCCTCACCCTGCGCGTGGTGAGGACCCTGGACGGCGAGGGCGAATGGACGCCTGTCGCGCAGGCGCGGCAATCCCTGCCCAGCGTCTTCCGCAAGGCGCTGGACCGGGCGCTGCAGGTGACAGACGGCTAGGATGCGCTAGACTTCGCCCATGCTTGCGCGGCTCCTCATCGCAGCCCTGGCCCTCGCGGCGGCCCAGCCCGTCTGGGCGCAAAGCATGCCGCCCTTCGACATCCTCTGGCCGGCGGACACCCGGGCTTTCTGCGCCTCGCCGGAGACCTGGTCCGGCGCCGTTCCGGGACTTACCAGCCGCGTCCAGCGCGTCGCCGATCTGACCCGCGCCGCCGAGGCCGCGCAGCAGGCCCTGGGCGGCCAGCCCTATGATGAAAAGGCGCGTCAAGCCGCGCTGATCCGGCGTGACCAGGCGGCGCTCGCCGGCTGGGACCTCGACCTGGAATGCACGATCCGTCCCTTGCGGTATCGCCTGGACGCCAGCCGCTCGCGGGCGACGCTTGCCCGCCGCGCCGCGATGGCGGCCTACGAGGCCTATGATCGCGAGCCGAGCGAAGCGGCCTTCGCCGCGCTCAAGTCAGCACAAGAAGCCATGTGGGACGCGCGCGAGAGGCAGGACATCGACGAGGCGGAATACCGCCGCCTGCGCGCCATTCAGCGGGCGGTCTCATCGGCTGGCGCAAACCCGGTGAGCCGCGCCCCCGCCGGTTTCGTCAACCGCCTGCAAATCTACACGGCGCAGAACGCCCTGGCCCGGATCGAAGACAAGGCCTCGCCCGAAGCCGGCCGCCTGATCCGCCGCATCGCCGATCTTCGCGCCACGTCGCTCACGGTGGTCGTCACACCGGCCATGGCCCCGCTGGGCGATATCGCCGAGCTGCCGGCCTATCCGCCGGGTTCGGATTGGCAGCCGAGCCGCCCCGCCGTCCTGCCGGTCCTGCCGCCCAACGCCGGCTAGGCCGCGACCTCAGCCCTGACCTTGGCGCGCAAGACGTCGATGCTGGCCAGGCCCCTGTCCGTCTTGAAGCGCCAATAGGTCCAGCCGTTGCAGGCGGGCTGGCCCTCCAGCATGGCGCCCATCTTGTGGATCGAGCCGGTGAGGTCGCCGGCGGAGAGCGAGCCGTCGGCCCGGATGCGGGCGGTGCGTTCGCCCTTGGGGCAATAGAGGGTGTCGCCGGCGCGCAGCAGGCCCAGCTCGACGATCTGGCCGAAGGGGACGCGGGGCTCGGACTTTTTCGAGCCCATGGTCTCCAGGTCCTGGGCGGTCATGGGTGAGACGCCCGCGATGCGCGCTTTGGCGGCGTCCATGTATTCGGCCTCGCGCTCGATGCCGATGAAGGAGCGGCCGAGCTTTTTCGCCACGGCGCCCGTGGCGCCGACGCCGAAGAAGGGGTCGAGGATGGTATCGCCCGGCTTGGTCGACGACAGGATCACCCGGTAGAGCAGGGCCTCGGGCTTTTGGGTCGGATGCAGCTTTTGGCCATCCTCGCCCTTGATCCGCTCCTCGCCGGTGCACAGCGGAAGCGTCCAGTCCGAGCGCATCTGGGTGTCGTCGTTGAAGGCCTTCATGGCGTCGTAGTTGAAGGTGTAGCGCCGGGCGCCCACGCCCTTGGACGCCCAGATCAGGGTCTCGTGGGCGTTGGTGAAGCGGGTGCCCTTGAAGTTCGGCATGGGGTTGGCCTTGCGCCAGACCACGTCGTTGAGAATCCAGAAGCCCAGGTCCTGCAAAGCAGAGCCGACGCGGAAGATGTTGTGATAGCTGCCGATCACCCAGATGGCGCCGTCGTCCTTGAGGATGCGCCGCGCGGCCTTGAGCCAGGCCTTGGTGAAGGTGTCGTAGACTTCGAAGGACGCGAACTGGTCCCAGTGGTCGTCGACCGCGTCGACCTTGGAGTTGTCCGGGCGCAGCAGGTCGCCCCCCAACTGAAGATTGTAGGGCGGATCGGCGAAGATCAGGTCCACCGACTTTTCGGGGAGGGCGTTCATCTGCTCGATGCAATCGCCCAGCAGGAATGTTTCGGTACGCGAGGTCATCCCGCGAATCTGAGGGAATCGTGCTTTCCGCCTGCCTAAGGAACGTGGTTAGCGAGAGCTTAATCGCCCTAAGGGTCTGCCTTCACCGTATCGCGCGGGCAGGCCTGGTCCTTGCGCAGGCGGCCGGACTTGAACGGGAAGTCGGGATTGAGGCCGCGCAGGTTGAGAACCTTGCCGCGGAAGCCGCCCGTAAACCTCGCCGTCTGGGTCTCCTTGGTCGAGTTGACGATCTCGAAGTCCAGCACGTCGCCCTTGAGCGAGGACGCGCCGGTGCGGTGGCGGGAGCAGCCGTTCTCGCAATGCTGGAATAGGATGGTGGGATCCTCCGCCGGGCCGGAGAGGACGACGCGCGTGCCTTTCATCGAGCCCTTGGCGGGGTCGAAACAGATGACGCCGTATTCGCCTGAGGGCGGCGCGAGAAGCGCGATCAGCGCGGCGATGAGGATCACAGAGGCAGCTCGTCCTGGATCCCGTCCTTGAAGTTCATCATCGGATCGCGCCCCATGAGGGCCAGCTTCACCGGCCCCCAATGCAGCCGGTGCTCAGGGCAGGGGCCCAGTTCCAAAAGGGCCTTGCCGTGGATCGGGGCGCGATAGCCCTTGTGGCTGGAAAAGCCGTAGCCGGGATAGAGCCCGTCCAGCTCGCACATCAGCCGGTCGCGGGCGACCTTGGCCAGGATCGAGGCCGCGGCGATGGATAGCGATATGCCGTCGCCGCCGACCACCGTCTTGATGTCGCAGGGCAGTTTGAAGCGGTAGTTGCCGTCGACCAGGGCGAAGGCGGGCTTCACGTCCATGGCCTCGATGGCGCGGCACATAGCCAGGCCTGAGGCGTGCAGAATGTTGAGGTCCGCGATTTCGGAAACAGAGGCGAATCCCACGCCGTAGGCGACGGCCTTTTCCTTGATCTCGATCTCCAGGACCTCGCGCTGTTTGGCGGAGAGCTTCTTGGAATCGTCCAGGCCCTTGATGCGCTTTTTGGGGTCGAGGATCACCGCGCCAGCGCTGACCGGCCCAGCCCAGGGCCCGCGCCCGGCCTCATCGACGCCGCAGACCGGCCAGGGGCAGGCCTTTTCGAGCAGGTAATCAGGCATGGCAGGCGCGACTCATTTGCGCGCCATGCGACGGCATTCCTCATGCCGGGTGCAAGTCACGAGGTGGTCATTGACCATGCCGGTGGCCTGCATGAAGGCGTAGACGATCACCGGCCCGCAGAACTTGAAGCCCTTGGCCTTCAGCGCCTTGGCCATCTCGACGGCCTTGGGAGTCTGGGCGGGGACATCGCCCCCCTTCCAGTGATTGGTCAGGGCAGGGCCGTTGATCCCCCAGAGGAACTCCGCGAAGTCCTCGCCCCTGTCGCGCATGTCCAGGTAGATGCGGGCGCCGGAGATGGCGGCGTCGATCTTGGCGTTCGAGCGGATGATGCCCGCGTTCTGCATCAGAGCGGCGCGTTCCTTCTCCCCGAAACGGGCGACCTTCTCCGGATCGAAGCCGGCGAAAGCCTCGCGGAAGGCGTCGCGTTTCCTAAGGATGGTGATCCACGACAGGCCCGCCTGGAAGCCGTCGAGCACAAGCTTCTCCCACAGGGCGCGGGAGTCGTACTCCGGCACCCCCCACTCGGTGTCGTGGTAGGCCTCGTAGACCGGGTCGCCATTCATGCCCCGCCACTGGCAGCGGGTCTCGGGGGTGAGCATCCCTCGCCTCTAGCGCGGGAAGCCGCTTAGAAAAAGGTCGCGCAATTATTCCTCTCCCCCAAAGCGAAGCGCCTGGGGCGAGAGGAAACCATCCCCGTCCCGCGAAGCCGCAGGCGGCGCGGGATGGGAAGGTGAGGGGTCACGGCGCCCGATGGCCAGGAAGCATAAAACCTCCCCCCGCCCCTCCCTTAGGGAGGGGAGAAGAAGGTGTGCGCTTCCCCGTTTTCAGCCCATTGCCGCAGCCGCGATCTCGAAGGAGCGGACGCGTTTTTCGTGGTCGAAGATCGAGCCTGTGATGATCAGTTCGTCGGCCTGAGTTCGTTCGGCGAAGGCCGCAAGGCCGGCGCGCACCGTATCGGGCGATCCGACCACGGCGCAGGCAAGCGCGCTTGCCAGCATGGCCCTGGCGGCCGGATCGAGATTTTCCTCGAAGCCTTCGATGGGCGGCGGCAGGGGGCCGGGATCGCCGCGGCGCAGGTTCACGAAGGACTGCTTCTGCGAGGTCGCCAGGAAGCGCGCTTCCTCGTCGGTGGGGGCGGCGATCACCGCCAGGCCCGCCATGGCGTAGGGGGCGTCGAGATATTGTGAGGGCTGGAATTGCTGGCGGTAGACGCGCAGCGCCGTGTCCAGCTCGGCCGGCGCGAAATGGGAGGCGAAGGCGTAGGGCAGTCCCAGCATGGCGGCGAGCTGAGCGCCGAAGAGGCTCGAGCCCAGGATCCACACCGGGACATCGAGGCCCGCGCCGGGCACCGCCTTGACCGCCTGGCCGGGGGCGGCGGGCTTGAAGTAGTGCAGCAGTTCGACGACGTCGCTGGGGAAGTCCTCGGGCCGGGAGTCGAGGTTGCGGCGCAGGGCCCGGGCGGTGACTTGATCGGTCCCCGGCGCCCGGCCAAGGCCCAGATCAATCCTCGGCCCATGGATGGTGGCCAGGGTCCCGAAGGCCTCGGCGACCATCAGCGGCGCGTGGTTGGGGAGCATGATCCCGCCGGCTCCAACCCGGATCGTCGAGGTCCCCTGGGCGATATGGCCGATGAGCACGGCGGTCGCGGCGCTGGCGACGCCGCCGAGGTTGTGGTGCTCAGCCACCCAGTATCGCCTGTAGCCCAGGCGCTCGGCGTGGCGGGCGAGGTCGAGACTGTTGCGAAACGACTGGGCCGCATCGCCCCCTTCGAGGATCGGCGACAGGTCGAGGACGGAAAGCGCGGGCATGCCGCACCCTAGCCGACGAAACCGTCCTCGTCAGGCACGTCGATGGGCCGCTCGGGCGGGATGAATTCGCGGCGGATTCTCGGCGGAGGGATCGGCTCAGGGGGCGGTTCGCGGCGGCGCAGCACCGGCGGCGGAGGGAAATCCTCCTCCTCGTCCTCGAAACGCTCCGTGCGGCGCGGCGGCGGGCGGCGATCGGGGAACGGAGCGTCGAACTCCTCTTCCCGCCGCATCGGGCGCTCGGGCGGCAGGGCCCGGTCATCGAACTCGGCTGCTTCGGCGCGGCCGCCGAACACCTCGAGGCCGCTTTCGCCGAAATTTTCGTCTTCCAGGAAGGGCGCATCTTCCAGAGCCGCCACCGTCACCGGGATCGACGGCGCGAAGGGCGCAGGGCCTATGTCGCCGCGGGAAAGGGCGTAGCTCATGAACTCGCGCCAGACGCCGGCCGGCAGGCTGCCGCCGGTGACGCCCTTCATGGGGGTGTTGTCATCGTTGCCGATCCACACCCCGACCACCAGATCGCCGGCAAAACCGATGAACCAGGCGTCGCGATAGTCCTGGGTGGTGCCGGTCTTGCCATAGGCCGCGATGGGAAGGGCCGCGCCGGTGGCGGTGCCGCTGGTCACGGTGGCGCGCAGGAGGGTGAGCGCATTGTCCTGCTCAAAGGCGGCGAGACGTTTCCTTGGGCCTGTGGGCCGAGCCGTGGCCACGCCATAGGCTTGCACCGGGGCCTCGCCCGCCGCGATGGCGGCGTAGGCCGAGGTCAGTTCGAGCAGGGTGACGCTGGCGGTGCCAAGGGCAAGCGTCGCGTCGTCCGGCAGGGCGCCGGTAAGGCCGAGGTCCCGCGCCGCGTGGACGATGCCGCCCCGGCCAGTCTGCTGTGACAGGCGCACCGCCGCGGCGTTGCTGGATTTGGCGAAGGCCTGGCGCAGGGGGATCATCCCGCCGGCGTACTTGCCTTCGTAGTTCTGAGGGCTCCAGCCACCCACCTTGACCGGCGCGTCGAGGACCAGGCTGTCGGGGGTCATGCCCTGGCGGAGGGCCGCAAGATAGACGAAGAGCTTGAAGGCCGATCCCGGCTGACGCTCGGCCTGGACTGCGCGGTTGAACTGACTGGCCTTGTAGTTCTGGCCCCCGACCATGGCGACCACCCGCCCGTCGGTGCGCATGGCGACCAGCGCGCCTTCGCCGGCCCGCATCCGCTTGCCGTTGGCTGTCAGGGTGCGGGTCAGGATGCGTTCGGCCTGAGTCTGCAGATCCGACTCCAGAGTCGTCTGAACCCTGACTTCGCCATAGGCGCGATCGAAGCCGTCCTTGGCGCCCGCTGAGACCCAGTCGGCGAACCAGGAGCCCACGGGCAGGGCCGGGCGGCCCTTGTGGAGTTTGACGGTTTGCGCCGCCTTGGCTTCCTTGCGGCTGATCACCCCGATCTGGGTCATGGCGGCGAGCACCAGCCTCTGGCGCGCGTCGGCGGCTTTGCGGTCCTTGTTAGGCGAAAGCTTGCTCGGGGCCTTGATCATGCCGGCCAGCATGGCCGCTTCGCCAACCGAGAGCGCCTCCGGCTCCTTGGCGAAATAGTGCTTGGCCGCGCCGCGCAGCCCGAACACCCCCTCGCCGAAATAGACCGACGACAGATAGCGTGAGAGGATTTCCTGCTTGGAGAGCCGGGCCTCGAGATACATCGCGATTACCGCCTCGCGGGCCTTGCGGCGCAGGGTTTGCTCATCGCCGGTGAAGGCGTTCTTGGCCAGCTGCTGGGTGATGGTGGAGCCGCCCTGGACGGTCTCGCCCTGCTTGGCGTTGGTCATCACCGCCCGGCCGATGGCGCGCAGATCGACGCCGCCGTGATTGTAGAACCGCCGGTCTTCGATGGCCACGAAGGCCAGGTAGACGTGCCGGGGCAGGGTGGCGACGTCCACCGGCTCATCCTTATAGGACCCGCGCCGGGCGAAGGGTTTGCCGTCGGCGCTGACCAGAACAAGGGTCGGGCTTTCCATCGGCTCCATCGACCGCGATATCGGCAGACCCCAGAGGACCGAGACGACCGCCACCAGCACCAGAGCCAGGGCGCCGCCGCCCAGGGCAAGCCAGACGCGGGGGTTGTCCGCTTTAAGCCTAAGCTTGTCAGCACCCGGCGGCGCAGGGCCGTTTTCCGGAGCGGGCGGGGAGGGGTCGCTGATCTCCGGCATGAACACTTACTCAAATAGGGGAAGGAACCTCACCCTTAACGGGCGGGGGACTTAGGCGGTTTCGATGGCTACGCCGCTAAACGCGATTTTAGGCACCTGCATGCGGCGAAAGCGGGCCTCCATCAGGGCGAAGAGCCCAAAGGCCAGGAGCCCCAGCGCCGCGAACCCCAGGATCAGGGAGCCGAAGGGTTGGGCTTCGACCACCTCCAGGCTTTCGCCCAGGCTCATGGCCCGGTCGGCCCGGGCGTCGAGGCCGGCCTCCATCAGGAAGAAGCCGACCGGCGCGAAGGCCAGCGCCCGGCCAATATAGCCGAAGCGGGCGAAGCCGACGGCGAAGGCGCAGGCCGGGCCCTCGCAATCCAGGCGCTTCTTGAAATCCTGGAAGAGAGCCTGGCCGATGTTGGCCAGACCCATGGCGAATACCGCGGCGCCTACCGCGATAAGCAGGATATCGCCATAGGGAATGGAGAGCAGGGTCTGGGCCGCCGCGGCAGCGCCGCTCTCGCCCTCGGCCACATCTTCGAGACCGTCCATGACGTCGAACAAGGAAAAGGCCAGGGCGGCGTGCACGATGCCGCTCAGGCCCTGGCCGACACGGATGGCAAGGGCCTTGGGGCACATCCCATGACCGTCGGCGTCGAACAGGGACTGCAGCGCCCGCCAGAGCGCAAAGCCAATCAGCCCAAAGGCAGTGGCGCCGATCAGCACCTGACCGAGCGGCCAGGCCGCCCAGGCCGCGACGGCCTGGGTGACGCCCCGCGCCGAGGGGGTCAGGTCGGCCGCCGCCAGGAGGGCGATGATCCCGACGCTCAAATAGACGAGGGCCCGCGCCACGTAGCCAAGTCGGGCGGCGACCTCAAGGAGCGCACGGACGGGCGCGCGCTTCAGCCAGCGCCGGACTTCGGCGACGGCGGCGATCTCAGGGGAGGGCGCGGCGGCGGTCACGCCTCTCTAATGTGACAGCGAAGGCTTGGTTGCGGCTTAGAAGACCGCGTAGCCCCCATCGATCAGAATCTGATCCCCGGTGTGGAAGCGCGAGGCGTCGGAGGCCAGATAGACGGCGATGCCGCCGAAATCGGCAGGCTCGCCCCAGCGGCGCAGGGGGACGCGGCTGATGACCTTCTCGTTGAAGACGTCGCTGTCCTGCGACTTCTGCGTCATTTCGGTGGCGATCCAGCCGGGGAGGACCGAGTTCGCTCGCACGCCGTAGCGCGCGTGCTCCACCGCGATCGCCTTGATCAGCGGCAGCAGGGCGCCCTTTGTGGCGGCGTAGTGCTCGTTGCGGGCGGCGCCGTCGATGGCGGAAAGCGAGGAGATGGCGACCAGGGAGCCGCCGGGATCGCCGCTCTTGGCCCGCTCGACCATGTGGCGGCAGGCGGCGCGGAAGGTGAAGAAGACGCCGTCCAGGTTGACCGACAGGATCTTGCGGTAGTCCTCGGTGGGAATCTCGGTGAAGGGCTTTCCCTTGATGCCGATGCCGGCGTTGGCGATCACGGTGTCGACGCGGCCCATAGCGGAAATTGCGTCGGCGAACCCCTGATCGACGGCGGCTTCGTCCGAGACGTCGACCCGCTGGGCGAAGACTTTCACCCCGGTCTTCCCCACCCGTTCCTTGGCGGCGGCGTTCTTGTCGGGGTTGGAGCCCCAGATGACAATGTCGGCCCCGGCCTGGGCCATGGCCTCCACCATGCCAAGACCGATGCCGCCGTTGCCGCCGGTGACGAGGCAGACCTTACCGGTCAGGTCAAAAGGTTTGAATGGCATGGTTTCCTCCGCGATTGCCGCGGAAAAGCCGGGTTTATCACCAAACGTCAACCCCATCTTAACTGGAGTTGCACCAGCGTGCGGACCGGCCAGGCGATCGCGCTGAGCGATTACCTGGAACCATTTGTCTGATCGCCTGTTACAGTGCTCTTGCAGGGTAAGAGATTCATCTAGCAGGTGATTTTTTGTGGGATAACGGCGTCCTTTGAGGATTGTGCGGCGCCCACGGATGTGTCAGAAACGAGCCGTCTCTAACGAGACAAGATACCACTGGAGGGTTCTATGAACGGTAAGGTTGCGGCGATCGCCGCTATGGGGATGCTGCTGGCCGGTCAAGCCTCCGCTGCGGATGCCGCGTTGGCGCAGATCTCCGCTGTCAAAGGTTCTGTCGTCGTCAGCCAAAATGGCAAGTTCGCTCCGGCGATGGCTTCGACCAGCCTGCGCGCGGGTGACCGCGTTGTGGCTCAAGACGGTCAGGTTTCGATCAAATACGCCGACGGTTGCGCGGTTACGCTGCAGCCGCAAGCGATGGCCACCATCAGCGGCGCTTCGCCCTGTGCTCAGGGCGCGGGCCTGGTGAACACCGGTCAAGGGTCGTCGGCTCAAATGTTTGGCCTGTCCGGTTTCGGGCAAGCCACGCTGTGGTTCCTCATCGGCGCCGGGATCCTCTGGGGCGTTGGTGAAGCCGGCAACGACGACGTCGAGCCGATTTCGCCGTAAGGCGGAAGGTATCGAAAAGGATTTGGCGCGGCGTCCTTCGGGCGCCGCGCTTTTCGTTTGCTTTCCTGTCCCCTGGACGGCCCTTCGGCTTTTAGACAAGGTCGCCGCGAGGGAGACGGGAATGCAAACGGTCGGTCAGAGGATTCGGGGCGCGGCGATGCTCGGCGCCCTTGGCTTGCTTGCCGCCTGCGGCGTTCAGAACCTGCCCTTGGGCCCCGACCCGGCCCTGGTCGCCCAGGCGGACGCGGCCTTTGACGAACTGACCGTCGGCGACACCAAGGCTCTTCTCGCCAGAATGCCTGAGCAGTTTCGCGGCCCGACCCACGAGAGGGTCGTGGGGATGATGCACGGCATACTGCCGTCATCCAAACATGACGGTGCGGACGTGATCGGTTGGAACTTCTTCACCGGCACAGGGGGCAGCCGGCGTACGCTTGCCCTGCGCTACGACTATGCCAATGGCGAGCACATCACCGCGGCCGCCGTCTTTGCCCGGAAAAAGGACGCCGAGCCCTGGCGCATGCAGGGCTTCAACATCAAACCCTCGGAACCGGCGGAGATCGACGCGCCGACGCTGAAGCCTGCGAAGGCGCCCCAGGCCAAACCCAAACCCAGGTCTAGTAAAGCACCCGCGGATTCATGATCCGCTTGGGATCGAGGCTGGCCCGCACGGCGCGCAGGGCCGCGACCTCGGCTTCCGGCTTGTAGAGCAGGGCTTCGGCGACCTTCATCACCCCGATGCCGTGTTCGGCGCTGATCGATCCGCCGAGCGAGACCACCACACCGTTGACGATTGAGGCCGCTTCTTCGCGCCGGCGCATGTGCTCGGCGATATCGCCGCCGTCGGGCGCCAGAAGGTCGTAGTGCAGGTTGCCATCGCCAACGTGGCCGAAGGCGGGGATGCGCACGCCGGGGCAATAGGCCCGCATGGCCTCGCTCGCCCGATCAAGGAATTCGGGGATCGCCGAGACCGGCACTGAAATGTCGTGTTTCCAGGCCGGCCCCTCAGCCTTCTGACCCGCGGACTGGTTCTCGCGCAGCGCCCAGAAGGCCTTGGCCTGGGTCTCGGTCTGAGCCACGGCGGCGTCGCCGATCAGACCTTCCTCGAAGGCCGCGGTCAGCAGGCGTTCCATGGTCGCCTCAGCGACGCCGTCCGCTTCGGAGGCGATTTCGATCAACACCGACCAGGGATGGGGGGTCTCCAGCGGCTGGCGCGAGTTGGGGATGTGGCGGACGACGAGTTCCATGCCCAGCGCGCTGATCATCTCGAAGGCTTCCAGGCCGCCGCCCGCCTCCTGCCGCGCCCGGGCCAGGAGCTTCAAGGTCGCCTCGGGGCTTTCGACGCCGGCGATGGCCACGGCCCGTGAGGCTGGAACGGGAAAGAGCTTGAGGCTGGCCGCCGTGACAACGCCCAGCGTTCCCTCGGCCCCGATCAGGAAGTGCTTCAGGTCCGGCCCGGTGTTGTCCTTGCGCAAGCGCTTGAGGCCATCCCAGATGCGGCCGTTGGGCAGGACCGCCTCGATGCCGAGCACCAGGTCCCGCATATTGCCAAAGCGCAGCACTGCGGTGCCGCCGGCGTTGGTCGAGATATTGCCGCCGACGGTGCAGGAGCCTTCCGAGGCCAGCGACAGGGGAAACCGCCGCTGCGCCGAGAGCGCCGCTTCATGAACGGCCGCCAGGGTCGCGCCGGCCTGGACGACGATGGCGTCGTCGAAGGTGTCGATATCGAGAATCTTGTTCATGCGGTCGAGGGACAGCAGGACCTCGCCCTCGGGGATCTGACCGCCGACCAGGCCGGTGTTGCCGCCCTGAGGCGTAAGCGGGGTTCCGGTCTCGGCGCAGATGGCGACGATCCCGGCCACTTCCTCGGTGGTTTTGGGCAGGACCAGCAGCGGGGTCGAGCCACTCCAGCGTTCGCGCCACTCGACAAGCTTGGGGGCCAGGCGGTCGGGATCCTGGCTCCAGCCGGCGTCACCCAGCAGGTGCTTGAGGCGTTCGATGACTTTGGGCTCGACGGCGATCGGCTGCATGGGCGCGGTCTTAAAACCTAATCGCCTATCCGACAAACCCCGCGGCGCGGGAAAGACGGTCGTTGATGGCCTCGCCCAAGCCGTCGGCCGGGATCGGGGCGACGATAATGGCTCGCGGGCGGGCGGCGTCCGCTTCGCGCAGCAGGGAAAAAAGGTTGGCTGCCGCCTCCTTGAGGTCGCCGGAGGGGCTGAGGTTCAGGTCGCCCTGGACCTTGCCAAATCCGATCATCACCTCGCGTTCGCCGGCACTAAGGGCGTTCAGCCGGAGGGGAGCATCGGGGGCGTAGTGGCGGGTCAGGCGCCCCGGGGAGCGGCGGGCGTCGGCCTCCGCTTCGGCCAAGGGGCCGGCCACCGCCTCGATTTCCCGCCGCGTAACGGCGCCCGGGCGCAGGAGGCGCAGGGGCTCGCCCGGCAGGGCCGAGACCACGGTCGATTCCAGGCCCACCTCGCAGGCGCCCCCGTCCAGGCCGACGGCGGCGGAAACGCCGGTCTCAGCTCTGGCGGCGGCGTAGGTCGTCGGGCTCGGCCGGCCCGAGCGATTGGCGGAAGGGGCGACCACCGGCCCGCCGAATACGGCCAGGAGCTGGCCCGCCGTGGGATGTCCGGGGACGCGGACAGCGACCGTATCGAGGCCAGCGCGGGCGAGGTCGCAGACGGCTTCAGGATCGCGCAGCGGCGCGACGATGGTCAGGGGCCCGGGCCAGAAGGCGGCGGCGAGCTTGTCGGCGCGCTCGTCGAAGATCGCTATCCTGGCGGCGGCCGCGTGGTCCGCCACATGGGCGATCAGGGGATTAAACCTGGGCCTTCCCTTGGCCTCGTAGACGGAGGCAACGGCCTGGGCGTTGGCCGCGTCGGCGGCCAGGCCGTAGACCGTCTCAGTCGGCATGATGACCAAGAGGCCCTCCTTGAGGGCCTTGGCGGCTTTAGAGATGTTCAAGCAGATAGTCGGCCGAGGACACTCTGAACTCGCCGCCCTCTTCGACATTCAATTGGGTGACGACGCCATTGTCGGCGATCAGGGAATAGCGCTGCGAGCGCAGGCCCATGCCGAATTTCGAGCCGTCGAAATCCAAGCCGAGCGCCTTGGTGAAGGCGCCGTTGCCGTCGGCCAGCATGAGGACCTCATCCTTGATCCCCTGGTCCTTGCCCCAGGCCTTCATGACGAAGACGTCGTTGACCGAGATGCAGGCGATGGCGTCGACGCCCTTGGCCTTGAGGTCCTCCGCATGGTCCTTGAAACCCGGCAGGTGCTTGGCCGAACAGGTGGGGGTGAAAGCCCCGGGTACGGCGAAGAGGGCGACTTTCTTGCCCTTGAAGACCTCGTCGGTGCTGATCGGCGCGGGGCCTTCCTCGGTCGGGGTCATGAAGCTTCCGCTGGGCAGGGTGTCACCGACTTTGATGGTCATGGTCGTCTCCTTGATGAGCGGAAAGTGATAGGCGGATGGGCCCGCCGCGCCAAGGGGCGGCTTGTCAGGGATCGGATTTACGGAACAATCTTGCTGCCATGGCATCCATGCCTGAAAGTCTCGCCGGCCGCGTCCTGATCGCTATGCCCGGCATTGATGATCCGCGTTTCGAGCGGGCGGTGATCTTCCTTTGCGCGCACAACGCCGACCACGCCATGGGCCTGACTGTGAACCGGCCCGTCGACGGCCTGACCGTGCCGGACCTGCTGGTGCGGTTGGGGATCGAGGCGACCATCACCATGCCGGAGGGCTTGGTCCTGTTCGGCGGTCCGGTGGAGCGGGAGCGCGGCTTTGTCCTGCACACCGCCGACTATGACTCCGCGCCCGCGACCCTGGCTGTCGCGGACGGCGTCAGCCTGACGGCGACAAGGGATGTCCTGGAGGCCATGGCTTCGGAAAACCGCGCGCCCAGGCGCTCTGTCCTGGCGCTGGGCTATGCGGGCTGGGGCGGCGGGCAGCTTGAGCGCGAGCTGCAGGAAAACGTCTGGCTGACCTGCGAGCCGGACGAGTCCCTGCTGTTTGGCGACGACCACGAGCACAAGTGGGGCCGGGCGCTGGCCAAGATCGGAGTCTCGGCCGAACGCCTATCGACCTTGAGCGGAAGGGCCTAGAGCAGCATCCGATCCGATTGGATCGATGCTGCCTTAGAATCCTTGGTGGTTGCGTTTTCAGGCGGCGAACCGGCAGCCACTCCGCCGGAAAACGCTCTAGCGCAGCTTCATCTTGGACTCGGACCCCTGGCGCATCTTCAGGTCCTTGCAGGCCCCTTCGAGCTGTTTGCCGAGAACCGCATCACCAGCGAAGGGCACCCAGGGTTCGGTCTTCCGGACACCATCCGATTTTCCAAGAAGATTGCGCGATGCGTGCTGGCTGAAGGACAGTTTGCGCATTCTGTTTGTTCTGCAAGCCACTTCGTATTCGGTCAGTTCGGACAGAACCGGGCCAACCGCCGCGTTGTTGGCTGGCTGCCAAAGCTCGCGACGCAGGACGACGTTGACCTCCTGGGTCTCCACATTCACGCTCCCCATCCCGACAAGAAGCAGGCCCTGGGGGTCCCCGTGCAGCACCGTCCAGGCGTAGCGGCCGCCAGGATTCACCTCCTGCACGTTGTTGGCGTTCATCCAGGTGCGGATCTGGCGAACGTCCGTCATGCTGGCGGGCCGCCCGTCCGCCGCCATCGCGACCGGCGCCGTGGCCACGGCCACCGTCCTGGCCTTGCAGGCCTCATCCTTGATCGCCGCGACGATCTCGTTCTGAGCGATGGGCGTCCAGGCGGGGCTGGCCGTGCGTTCGATCTTGGCTCCGCCGAAATTGTGCTCCGGGAAGCTGGCGTCCATGGTCGTCTTGTACTGCTGCTTGCCGCAGTCGATGTCGTAAAATGAGGCGTCCGAGCGGACGCCGCTCGCTGGCCGGAACCGCTCCAACCGGACCCCGGCCTTGGCGACTTTCTGCGCGTCCGGCGGCGCTTGCACCGTGAAGGACAGGATACCGTCGGGGATAGCCGCCAGGGTGTTCCAGGCGGCCGCCGGATTGGCGGTGTTGTCGGTGATCTTGGAATCGCGAGCCCACTTGAGCACGGCTTGGGTGTTGTCCGGGTTCGGCGCCGGAAGGTCCTGGGCGAAGGCGGCGACGGCCCCGAGCAGGCTGACGGCGGCGGCGGCGGTGAATAATCTCGTGCGAACGTTCATGGTCAGGTTCCTCCCACGGTTTTGACCTTTTGGGAGGAGAGCACATCAGGACGCGGCCCAAGTCAAACTGAACGCGTTTTCAGCCCCGCGCCTTGACCGGCGCCACGCCATCGGCATAGGCCTCGTTGAGGTAGACCTCGGCCTCCTGCGGGGAAAGCGCGGGCGCATAGCCAAAACCCTGGCCGTAGTCGCAACCGATGTCCTGCAGGGCCCTGGCCATATGGGCGTTCTCGACGCCTTCGGCGACGACCTCGAGAGAGAGTTCGCGGCCCAGGTTGACGACGGAGCGGACGATCTTGGCCGAGCCTTCGTTGCTGCCCATGGTGCGCACGAAGTAGCGGTCGATCTTCAGCGTGTCGAAGGGAAGGCGCGTCAGATAGGACAGGGACGAGAACCCGGTGCCGAAGTCATCGAGGGAAAGACCTGCGCCGGCCTCGCGCAGTTCGCGCAGGATCACCGTGGCGCGTTCAGGATCGCGCATGATGTCGCTCTCAGTAATCTCCAGCTTCAGGGAGCCGGGCGGAAGGCCCGTTTCCCGCAGCAGGGCGGCGACGTCGGAGACGAGGTTCGGCCGGTCGATCTCGCCGGTTGAGAGGTTCACGGAACATGAAAGGGCGCCGGCCCTGGCATGGCGTCGCTTCCATTCGGCCAGCTGCTGGGCGGCGGCCTGCATCATGGCGGCGCCCAGTTCCGGCAACAGGCCCATCTCGTCGCAGAGCGGAAGGAATTCGTCGGGGGCGATCAGGCCGCGGCGCGGGTGGCGCCAGCGGGCCAGGGCCTCGAAGCCGGAGATCTTGCCGTCGGAAAGCCGCACCACCGGCTGGTAGTAGGGCACCACCTCGCCGCGGCCTATGGCGCCGCGAAGGTCCGATTCCAGTGCGAGGCGGGAGAGGCCGTCGCCTTCCGCCGCATCGCCATAGGCGGCCGCGCCGCCGCGCCCCGTGCTCTTGGCCTTTTCGACGGCGACCTCGGCCCGGCGCAGGAGTTCAGCGGCTTCGGCGGCATTGGGGCCGCCCTCGCACTGCACCGCGCCGATGGCCAGGGTGGGGTGGATATCGAAGCCGGCGATGCGCAGGGGCTGCTCAAGGGCTTCGCGAAGTTTCTCCGAGAGGTTCTCGGTCGCGGAGGACGGCGCCAGCAGGGCAAACTCGTCCTCGCCGATGCGGGCCATCAGACAGCCCGGCGGGAAGGCCGCCGCCATGCGCGAGCCCAGCGCTGCGAGGACCAGGTCGGCCCGCTCGTGGCCCAGGGCCTCGTTGAGACGGCGCAGGCGGTTGAGGTCGGCGACCACCAGGTCATAGCTGCCGGTGTTCTGCAGTTTCTCGCGGGCCCGGATGATGAAACTGCCGCGTTCCAGCAAGCCCGTCAGGTTGTCGATCTCGGAGGCGGCGAACTTGGCCTCGGGTGCGATGACCCCGGAGGCGCGGGCCCCGCCCTCCTCAAGCCAGACGCCCCGCCAGATACAGGTCTCGCCGCCGCGCATGCGCAGGCGCGTGGTGACCTCGCAGCCGGGCTCCTGGGTGCGCAGCAATTCTTCGACCAGGGCGCGGTCCTGCGGCAGGCAAAGGGCCAGGACTGCGGCCGACGAACACTCCGGCGCCAGGGGTCCCATGCCGAGCGTCCGTGTCGCCCCGGTGACGCGCATGCGGTCGCGCTCCGGCTCCCAATGCCAGAGGACTACGTCGGCGGAGGCGAGCGCCTCGAATACGGCGGTTGCGTCCCAGAAAAAGCGATCTTGCGCCATGTGCGTCCATAAGACGGGCGGCGCGATTTAGGACTCCGGTTTGGCGAAGTCGGAAGCGAGCAGCCCGAACAAGAGATGATCTCGCCATACGCCGTTAATTTTCAGATAAGCCGCCGCCCTTCCCTCATGTCGGAATCCCGACTTAAGCAGCAGATTTTTCGACGGTTCGTTCTCCGGAACACAGGCCGCTTCCAGGCGGTGGAGGCCAAGCCTGCCGAAGGCGAATTCGGCCACCGCGCGCACTGCCGCCAGGGTATGGCCTTGCCTGGCATAGGCCGCCGAGGACCAGTAGCCGACCGTCCCCATCATCGCCACGCCCCGTCTGACATTGGAGATGGCGACGCCTCCTGTCATGGCGCCGTCGCTGGTCCGGAACACCAGAAAGGGATAACCGACACCCAAATCTATTTCGCGCTGATACGCGGTCAGGCGCCGGCGAAAGCCCGCCCGGGTCAGATCGTCTGACGGCCAGGAGGGCTCCCAGGGCTGCAGGAAGTCCCGCGAGGCGATGCGAAGCGAGGCCCATTCAGCATAGTCCGATGCGCGGAATGGTCGCAGGCGAACGCCGTCCCCGTCCAGGTGCAGGGGGGATTTGAGGCTGAACCAGTCGGTCAGCGCCATAGGTCACACGGGTGGCGTCCGGCCCATTCGACATCGGATTTGGCGTGGGTGATCTTGTCGGCTTCCCATCCGGCCCGTCCGTGGAAGAGCTCAATGGTGGTGGTGCGGTAGCAGAGGCCGCGGGAGATGAGCACGGTGGCGCTATCGCCTTCGATCACCGGCCGCGCGACCCAGCCCTGGTGGTCGATGATCCTCTCGTTACGCAGGGCCTGGGGAAACTCGAAGACCATGATCCGGCCGCGCGGTCCCTTGAACCCCCTGGTAACGCACCCGGAGAGGCTCCTCGGCTCCATGACTGGCGCATCCTCGTAGGGATTGTCTTCGAAGATGTCAGCGACCAGGGACGGGGTGATGGCGATGAAGCTCATCGCCGGCGGCGGGGCGGGTTTGCTGTAAAAGGGCTCCTCGCTCAACACGGCGAGGAGGGCGGCGCGGGTCACCGCGCACTCGGTCTCGCTGGCCGGTGCGATGGACGCATAGGGCTGGGGAGTCTTGATCGCCGCGCAGGCCCCCAGCCCCGCCAAAAGCACGGTCAGGACGATCACGGGAAGGGCTTTTGCAGAGGCGCGGCGCATGGGCGGTGCTAGAGTGGTCAGAGGTCGGGCCAAACGGCAAGAGGGGGCGGGATTGTCCAAGATCGAGCTCATGATCGAGGCGAGACGCAAGAACCTGGGCGACTTCGAGGTCGGGCGTGTCCTGCCCTACGCCAAGCGGCGTATGGTCGGCCCTTTCATCTTCCTTGACCACATGGGCCCCATCGACCTGGCCCCCGGCCTTCCGCAGAGCGCCGATGTCCGTCCGCACCCGCATGTCGGGCTTTCCACCCTGACCTATCTGTTCTCCGGCGAGATCACCCACCGCGACAGTCTGGGGGTTCATCAGGAGATTCGCCCCGGCGAGGTGAACTGGATGACGGCGGGGACGGGGATCACCCACTCCGAACGGTTCGAGAAGATGCGCGCCGAGGGCGGCCACCTGCACGGGGTCCAGGCCTGGGTCGCCCTGCCGATCGACCAGGAGGACTGCGAACCGGCCTTCGACCACTACGGGGAAAGCGAGCTTCCCACCTATGAGGCGAACGGCATGTGGGCCCGGCTGGTGGCGGGCAAAGCGTTCGGCGCGCAGGCGCCCGTCGCGGTGCGCTCACCGCTGTTCTACGTTCATTGGAAGCTCAAGGCCGGCGCCCTGGCCCAACTGCCAGCCGAATATCCGGAGCGCGCCGCCTATGTGGTTTCCGGCGCCGTCGAGGCGCTGGGCCAAGTAATCCCCGCCGGGACCATGGCCGTCTTCACGCCCGGGGAGCCGGTCCTGTTTACCGCCCGAACAGAAGCGGTGGTCATGCTGCTGGGCGGCGACCCGGTGGGAGAGCGCTTTATCGAATGGAACTTCGTCGCCTCCACCAAGGAACGGTTGGAAAAGGCCAAGGACGACTGGCGCGCTCAGCGATTCAAGCTGCCGCCGGACGATGATCGGGAGTTCACCCCGCTGCCGGGCGATCCCCCACCCTCGGCGCAACCTATGTCTTGACTAAATGAAATTGCGAGTCATTCTCATCTAGGTTGGAGCCTAGAGAGTGATTTGAACCATGCTCTTCCAAGTGATCGGAGCCTGCCGGCTCACCGCCCTGATGCGCGCCGAGCGGCTGCGCGAGCTGGACACCAGCTGGCTGCTGTTCGGGCCGGAGGGTGAGGGGGCCGCGGCCGAACCCGAGGCGAAAGCGCCGCCCGCGTGGCGCTACGCGGCGGAGTAACAATTCTACCGCTCATCCCGGCCTTCGCGGGGACGATCGGCAGGAATTTATGCCGTTCCGCCCTAGAACTTTGAATGTTCCAAGTAGGAATTGGCCCGCAACGCCTTCCGCGCCGCCAGCCCGTACTCGATCCCCGTCCAGACCGTAATCACCGCCGCGAAGGCGAACATGCCCTTGGCGGCGCCGAGCGCGATCTGCATCAGGCCGGGGTCGGCGTCGATCCCCCAGGCGTTCCAGAAGAGGACGATCATCAGGGCGGCGATCGAGACCAGCTGAAGCGTGGTCTTGGTCTTGGCCAGGAAGGTGACTGGCAGCTTGATGCCCTTTGGGGCCAGCACTTCGCGAAGGGCCGAGATGGCGAATTCCCGAAACAGGATGATCCCGCCGGGCAGCAGGATCAGCGGCTCGCTCGCCACGGCGCAGAGGCCAAGGATTGCGCCGCAGATCAGAACCTTGTCGGCGATGGGATCGAGGATTGCGCCGGTCATGGAGACGACGTTCCAGCGCCTGGCCAGATAGCCGTCGACGAAGTCGGTCGCCGCCGCGACGACAAAACTGATCAGGATGATCCACTGGGCGTGGCGGGGGTTCATGAAGGGCTGCATGCCCATGACCGCGGAGGCGATCGGGAGGAAGGCCACGAACATGACCAGGCAAAGGACCAGGCGCGCATAGGTCAGGATGTTCGGAATGTGCTGCTTCATGGCGCTGGGACTCCAAAGGCTAAACCTCGTCACAGGTTCCCTCGGCCTGTGCAAGACCAGTCATCGATTGCACGGACCACAGTTGCTCGCTCGACTCATTGTATGTGATACATACAGTACGCATTGCGACGAACCGCCAGTCAGAGGCGGCGCATCACCCTGGGGAGGATTCCATGAACATGCCACGCGCCGCCTCGCGCCTTGCCATTGCACAACTGCTCACCGCCGCTGCGCCGCTCGCCATTCTGATGGCCGCTGCGCCCGCCTTCGCCCAGGAGCAGGACGAAAAGGTGGAAGAACTGGTCATCACAGGTTCGCGCATCCGCGGTATCGAAGTGGCCGGCTCCAACGTCGCGGCCATCAGCCGCGAGGAAATCGAGGAGGCCTCGGCGGCGACCACCGGCGACCTGCTGCGCAAGTTCCCGCAGGTGATCGGCATCGGGCCCTCGGCCACCGGCGCTACGGCCCAAAACGCCGCCGCCAACGTCACCCGCTCGGTGGGCCTCAACCTGCGCGGCATCGGCGTCAACGCCACCCTGCCCTTGTGGGAGGGCCGCCGCTTCCCCGCCGCGGGCACGCAGGGACAGCTGGTCGATATCTCGGTCATCCCGACGATCGCGCTGGAGCGAGTTGAGGTGGTGCCGGACGGCTCCTCGGCGATCTATGGCTCGGACGCCATCACCGGGGTGGTGAACCTGCTGCTGCGCAAGAACATCGATGGCGGCGAGGTAAGAGCCCGCTACGGCTCGGCGGATGGCTACAACGAAAGCCAGGTTGGCCTGGTGGTGGGCAAAAGGTGGGAAGGCGGCTCCTTCATGTTCGCGGCCGAACATGCGGCCAACAGCCCGCTCAGCGGCCGCGACCGCGACTGGTACACCCAGAACCTGACGCCGCGGGGCGGGCGTGACTATCGCACCACCGCCTGCAACCCCGGCACCATCACCGTCAGCGGTCAGACCTACGCCATTCCGGCCGGAGGCGTGACC
The DNA here is from genome assembly GCA_002398405.1 of Caulobacteraceae bacterium UBA5005. Taxonomy (GTDB): domain Bacteria; phylum Pseudomonadota; class Alphaproteobacteria; order Caulobacterales; family Caulobacteraceae; genus UBA5005. The sequence goes on along the minus strand of DGYN01000091.1, from coordinate 27,238 downwards.
TCGGCCTCCCAGCTCACGGCCGGCACGGTCAACCGCTGCGACAATATCAAGGGCAACTGGATCATTCCCAAGCAAGAGCGGGAAAGCTTCACAGCCAGCGTCGAACAGGAGGTACTGGAGGGCGTCGAGGTTTTCGCCCTGGGCTATTACTCCAACCGAAATCTCATCCTTCTGGGGAACGGCGGCACGCCAGGCGCGACCTTGGCGGCCCAGTCAGTGCCCAGGACCAATCCCTTCTTCGTATCGCCAAACCCAACGGCGGCGAGCGTCACCGTGGCCATCTCTCTGTTCCCGGTCGTGGGCGTTGACTACAATCCGGGTTTCGCGCGCTCCCGCGACGCGGTGATCGGCGTCCGCGCGGACCTGTGGGGCGACTGGAAAGGCGAGGTCGCGGTTTCCGACGGAGGGTCGCAGGATGAGATCAGGCGCACGCAGAACATCAACGCCGCAGCGGTGACCGCCGCCCTGGCGGATACCAATCCGGCGACGTCCCTGAACCTGTTCGGCGGGCCCAATAACGCCGCGACGCTTTCCAGCATCCGCAATGGCCTGTTCATCATCGGCGCCGAAACCGGCCTTAGCGGTGTCGAAGCGCGGGCCGACGGCTCGCTGTTCGAATTGCCGGCCGGCACGGTGCGCATGGCGGTTGGGGCCGAGTACCGCCAGGAGGACCTGTACACCTCCCTGATCAACGGCGCGCCATCCGCGCCGGTCACAGTGGTCAACACCGTCGAGCGGGACGTCCGGGCCATCTATGCCGAAGTCAACGCGCCTCTGGCCGAAGGGCTCAATCTGTCGGTCGCCGGCCGCTTTGAGCAGTACGCCGCCTTTGGCGAGACCTTCAATCCAAAGGTCGGACTGACCTGGAGTGTCAACGACCAGTTCAAGCTTCGCGCCACCTACGGCGAATCATTCCGCGCGCCGAGCCCGGTGGAATACGACACCATCGGCGGGGGGGCGGGCCTCTACGGCGACACCACGGTGATCAACGGCGTCTCGCGCTTCGGCATCGGCATCGCCGGCGGCAATATCGGCCTCGAGCCGGAGGAGGCCACCACCTGGTCTGCGGGCTTTGACTACAAGCCGTCCTGGGCAGAGGGCCTGACGCTCTCGGCGACCCTTTTCGACCTCGACTACACAAACCAGATCGTCGGCCTGCGCGGCACGCCGGGCCTGTTCACCAACCCGGTTTACGCCCGCTTCGTGAACTTTGCCCCGACCACGGCGGAGATAACCGCCTTGCTGGCCTCGGGCTTGCCGATCAACACCCCGATCAACGCCGCGGCCGTGACCTATATCGCCGACGGCCGGCGCCAGAACCTTGGCTCAACAGAGGCCCAGGGGATAGATTTCGAGATCGACTATGTGCTGCCAACGGAAATGGGCGACTTCGATGTCGGCATCGCCGGCGCCCTGTTCACCAACTTCGACACCTCGATCGCCCAAGGCGCCCCGGTGATCGATACGCTTGGGCTGATCAACAACCCGCAGGAGTTGCGTTTCCGGGCCCATGGCGGCTGGCGCAAGGACGCCTTCCGGGCGGTGGCCTTCGTCAATTATGTGGATGGCTACACCAACACCACGGTGACGCCCAACCAAGCCATCGACAGCTACATGACCTTGGACCTGCAGATGTCCTATGATTTCGGGGTCGGCGGGGACGGGCCCTTGCGTGACGGGGTCCGGCTGGCGCTCGACATCCAGAACGCCCTGGACGAGGAGCCGCCTTTCGTCGATGCGGCCACCGGCGGCTACGATCCGCAAAACGCCAGCCCGATCGGCCGGGTGATCGCCGTCAGCCTGAGCAAGCGCTGGTAGCGGCTAGGCCGCTTCCAGCACAGTTGCGATGCCCTGGCCGCCGCCGATGCACTGGGTCGCCAGGGCAAACCGGCCGCCGGTGCGGTGCAGGAGCTGCGCCGCCTTGCCGGTGATGCGCGCGCCGGTAGCGCCGAGCGGGTGGCCAAGGGCAATGGCGCCGCCGTCGATGTTGACGGTCTTGGGGTCCAGGCCCAGTTCGCGGATCGAGGCGACGGCCTGACTGCCGAAGGCTTCGTTGATCTCCACCACATCCAGGTCGGCGGCGGCTATGCCGGCGCGGGCGAGGGCCTTCTGGCTAGCCGGGACCGGGCCGATCCCCATGACGTCGGGATCGACGCCGGCGATGGCGGTGGCGCGGATGCGGGCGAGGATCTTCAGGCCGTTCTTCTTGGCGTAGGCCTCGCTGGTCACCAGGACGGCGGCCGCGCCGTCGGTGAGCGGTGACGACGTCCCGGCGGTGACCGTGCCATTTTCGCGGAAGGCGAGCTTGAGGCCGGCAAGACCCTCAAGCGTGGTTCCGGCGCGGATACAGCCGTCAGCATCGATCACCGTGCCGTCGGCCAGGGTCAGGGGAACGATTTCGTCCTGCAACAGGCCGGCAGCCTGGGCGGCGGCGGCCTTCTGCTGGCTGTCGTAGGCCAGCTGCTCCTGGTCGGCGCGGCTGACTTTCCAGCGGTCGGCGACATTCTCGGCGGTCTCGCCCATGGAGATGTAGGCCTGGAGGAAGGCCTTATCCCCGCCTTCGAGGAAGCGCGGGTTGGGGGCGGGGGTAAAGCCGCCGCGGGCGATGCGGCTCATGCTCTCGACGCCTGCGGCGATGAACACCTCACCCGCGCCCATGGCGATGGAGCCCGCCGCCACGTGCACCGAATTCATCGAGGAGCCGCAGAACCTGTTCAGGGTCGCGCCGCCCACGGTGTTTGGAAGGCCGGCCAGCAGCAGCGCGATGCGCGCGACGTTGTTGCCCTGCTCGCCCTCGGGATAGGCGCAGCCCATGATCACGTCCTCGATGTCCTCCACCTTGACGCCCGAGCGGTCGACTACGGCCCGGATGGCGGCGGCTGCCATGTCGTCGGGCCGGACGCCAAGCAAGGCGCCCTTATGGGCGAAGTGGAAGGGGGTGCGGGCGTAGCCTGCGATCACGGCCTGGGTCATGGAATAGGTCCTTTGGATCTTTGCCAGCGAACTAGCTCAAGGAGAAAATGAGCACGATCGTGCACTTCTGCAAGCCTCTTTTGCGAAACGCCGCGCCGGGGCAATGTCGGGGCAGGGGAGAACGCCATGATCGAACGCCAGCTGGAAATCCCGTCGAAGGACGGGGCCATCACCACCTTCATCGTCCATCCGGATCGCGGCGGGCCGCATCGGGTGATCGTCTTTCTGATGGACGCCCCGGCCATCCGCGAGGAGCTGCGGGATATGGCGCGGCGGCTGGCGACGTCCGGCTATTACGTCATGCTGCCCAACCTCTATTACCGCTCAGGGGTGATGGAGCTTGGCCCGCTGCCGATGGATCCCGAGGCGCCCGAGCGCAAGCGGATGATCGACCTGATGCACACCCTGACCATCCCGCTGGTCATGGAGGACGTGCGCGCCATGCTGGTCTTCGCCGACGCCGACAAGGCGGCGCGAGCGGGCTCGGTGGGGACCGTCGGCTACTGCATGAGCGGCCGCTACGCCGTCTCCGCCGCGGTGCATTTCCCCGAGCGTGTGACGGCGGCCGCCTCGATCTACGGCACCTATCTGGTGACCGAGGAGGCGGACAGCCCGCATGTCACCCTGCGCGGCGCCAAGGCCCGCACCTATTTCGCCTGCGCCGAGACCGACCGCTGGGCGCCGCTGCCGATGGTTCATCAGCTGAAGGCCGCGCTGGAGGCCGCCGGCTGCGACACCGAAGTCGAAATCTTCGACGGCTGCGAACACGGCTTCGCCTTCCCCCAGCGGGCGCTCTACAACAAGGCCGGCGCCGAGACCCACTGGAACCGGCTGCTGGACCTGTTCAGGATCGTCTGACCGGCATCAGCGTCCGCAACCGCTCGTCGCGTAGCCAGAGGCCGCCCCAGAGCAGAAGGCCGAGGTAGACTCCGAACAGGGTGTGGCTGAACAGCGGGCTTTCGAGCCGAAGGTGGGTGGCGATCGCCCCGCCCATCACCGCGGTCATGAGGATGGCGCCCAGGACAGCGGTCCGTGGGAAGACGTAGAGGATCAGACAGACCGCCTCGATCACCCCGATCTTCAACCCCGCGTTGGCCTGGAAGCCGAGGGTGGCGTTGGTCTCGGCGACGATCGGCAGCTGGGCGAGTTTGATGCCCGCGTCGAAGATCATGAAGGCGATGAACAGGCCAGACAGGGTCCAGCCCGCGATGGTCACGGGTTTGGATTGGCTCATGACTGCCCTCCCTTTCCTTCGCCCATCGACCACTTCACGCCGAAGGGGTCCTTGAGCTGGCCGTAGCGGTCGCCCCAGAACATATCCTCAAGCGGCATCAGAACTTCGCATCCCGCGTCCACGGCGCGTTTCCACCAGGCGTCGATGCCGGTGACCTGCAGGTGGATGGTGTAGCCCTGGGGGGCCTCCAAACCATAGCCAAACTCCGGGAAAGGGTCGTTGAACATGACCAGGCCGTCGTTGATGGCGACACCGCAGTGGATCAGGCGCTTGCCGTCCTGGCCCGGCCTGCGGTCCATTTCCACCCCGCCGAAGGCCTTTTGGTAAAAGGCTGACGCCGCATTGGCGTCGGGGACCTGGATGTAGGGCGAGACCCCTGGAATGGTGTTGAGTCTCTCCTGAGGATTGATCGTCATCTGCCGTCCTCTCCCATGGCGCGCGCCGCGCGATGCGGCGCTCCTGCAGGCCCGACGAGCGGGCGAGGGATGCTTCGACAAATTCGCGGGAAATTTTTTAGACCTGTTCCAGCACCACTTCCTTGGCGGCCACGCCCGGCAGGAACAGCTTCACGGGCCGCACTTCGTAACAGCCAAGGCCGGGGTTCGCCTCCGACAGCTGACGGGTAATGTCGATGGCCGCGTCCATGTCCGCCACATCGACGATGTAGAAGCCGAGGAGCTGCTCCTTGGTCTCGGCGAAGGGCCCGTCCATCACCCCGGCGGGGGTCTTGCGGTAGGTCCTGGCGGTATTGACGCTGTCCAGCCGAAGGGAGGGGCCAAGCTCGCCATGCGCTTCCAGCCGGTCGTGGACCACCTGCAGGGCGGCCATGACCGCGTCATCTTTTTCCTGCGTCCAGGAAAACACGTCGCGATCGTCGTTGTAGCAAAGGATGGCGTAGAGCATGGCGGTCCTTCCGCGCGGACTATGACCTCTAGGCCTTGATGGCGTCCAGCACCCGTTGCAGGCGGTCGTAGCTGGCCTGGGCGCCGCTCTCCATGCCGCTGGCCATCATGCCGGCGCGGGCCGGCTGGCTGGTCAGCACCGTGGTTGAAGTCATCCGCGTGCCGCCCCCCCAGTCCTCCAGCACCAGGACGTCGAGGTTCGGCGGATAATCCAGGAAGTGGAAGGTCTGGGCGATGCGCTCCAGGGGCCGCACCTCGGCGAAGACGCCCCAGAAGGAATAAACGGTTCCGCCCGGATCGATGTTGTCGACCTTCCATTCGCCGCCGACGCGGACGTCCATCTTGTGCACCTTGTTGGTGAAACCCTCCGGCCCCCACCATTGTGAGAACATCGCCGGATCGGTGATCGCCTTCCACACCAGGGCCCGGGGCGCGGTCAGCACGCGGGTCAGGATGAAGACCGGAACATCCGGCGGGGCGATGACGGGAACGCGGGTCATGGGCGAGCTTCCTTTGCAATGAGGGCGGCGAGCTTTTCAAGGCTTTCGCTCCAGCCCTGGTTCATGCCGTCGATGCCGGCCTTCAGGCTCGGCGCCACGGTGACGGCGGCGGTGAGGGTCATGGTGGTCACCCCGTCCTGTTCGGTGAGGACGATCTCGTTGCGCCCCTCCAGCGCCGGCCCCTTTGGGCCGAAGAAGGCCTCGACGGCAAAGACGACCTTCTCATCCTGGACCACCTCTTCGAAGCGGCCGACCAGGTGGTTCACCGATCCGTCGGGTCCGCGCATATCGAGCTTGAAGACGCCGCCAGGCCTGGGGTCGGTCTCGACCATGGGCGCGTCGAACTGGTGCGGCCCCCACCAGGCGGCGAGGTGCTCGGCCTTTGTCCAGCAGGCGAAGACCAGGGCCTTGGGCGCCGCATAGGTGCGGGTCAGGACGAGAGTTTTGGATAGGGTTTCAGTGCTTTTCGCCATCGGGGTCCCCCTTGGTCAGTTTTTCCAGATAGGCTTCCAGGCGGTCGAACCGCTCCTCGTAGAAGCGGCGGTAGACGTCGAGATAGGAGTCCACGGCTTTCAGCGGTGCGGCCTCCAGCCGGCACGGCCGCCACTGGGCTTCACGCCCGCGGCTGATCAGGCCGGCTTTTTCAAGAACTTTCAGATGTTTGGAGACGGCCGGCAGGCTCATCTCGAAGGGCTCGGCGAGGTCGGTGACGGAGGCCTCGCCCAGGGTCAGCCGCGCCAGGATCGCCCGCCGGGTCGGATCGGCGAGGGCGGAGAGGGTGGCGGAGAGGGGGTCCGTTTCCATCGGCATTGAACCATCCAGTTAATTAACCGAACGGTTCAATAGGGGGGCAGATCACCGGCGTCAATATTTTTCCGTCACACCCGGACTTGTTCCGGGGGCCGGGAGCTGGCCCAGGCTGTGCGTCTATTGCCGTCACCGATCTGAGCGGCGGATCGTCTGGCCCCCGGAACAAGTCCGGGGGTGACGGAAGGGGTAGGGTCGCTACGCCGTGGCCTTCCGCGTCTCGAGGAACGGGCCCAGCTGATCCAGGCCCCAGTTGGTGCCTTCCTCGCGCAGCGCCGGGGTGTCCGGGCCGTCGGTGAACAGCGACTGTTCCGAGAAGGTCAGCTTGGTCCCGCCGGCGTGCGGCTCCAGCTCGATAGAGGTGACGGAGCTGGCAAAGAACTCTCCGTCGCGGGTCATGCGGTAGGCGTAGGCAATGCGGCGGTTTTCGATGATCTGGTGATAGACGCCCTCGAAGGCGTAGGCCGGGCTTTCGGTCGGATCGCCGCCGATCTCGCGGCCGCCCTCGCGGAATTCGAAGACCGAGTAGGACCAGTTGGAGTGGCAGCCGAGCCAGGCGAGTTTTTCCTTGGCGGAGGAATAGCAGGCGAAGACGCGCTCTGGGCTGGCGTCGTACTGGCGTTCGATGACGAAGCCGGCGGGGATGAGGATGGTCATGGGATTGAGTCCTTTTAGGCGGCTTGCGGATGGCCGGCGATCTCGCTGGCGAGGCGTTCGAGGATTTGTTTCCAGCCGTGCTCGCGCATCAGGGCGTGATCCGCCTCGTCGTTCAGATAGGCGCCCTGCTCGGTGAACCGCAGTCGCGTTCCAGGTCCCTCGGGGATGAGCTCGAAGGTGGCGAGCGAGGCCGAGAAGGGCGGCTCGCCCACCCAGCCCATGGCGTAGGAGAGCACGATCCGCTCGTTGGGAATGATGTCGTGGATATGGTGGACGTTGGTCATCTCGCGATTCATCGGGCCGACGCCGAACTGGAAGAACTCGCGGGCCCCGACGCGGAAGTCCGGTTCATAGGTGATGGAGGTGAAGCCCTCGGCGTCCATGAACCAGCGGCGGCGGGCGTCAGGATCGGAGAGGGCGAAGAACACCCGCTCGGGCGAGGCGTCATAAGCGCGCTCAACCACGAAGGTGGCGTGGATGGTGGCGGTCATTGGTCGTGATCCTTTTTTGGCATGTCGGGATTGGCCTTGAGGTAGTCGCCGAGCCGGTCGAGGCGGCGCTCCCACAAAAGGCGGCGTTCGTTGATCCAGCCCTCAACCCCGCGCAGGGCCTGGGGCTCCACCTGGCAGGTGCGCACGCGCCCCTGTTTGGCGGTCCTGATCAGGCCAGCGCCCTCCAGCACCGCGATGTGCTGGACCACGGCCGAGAGACTCATCTCGAAGGGCGCCGCCAATTCCGACACCGAAGCAGGTCCATCGCAGAGCCGTTCCACCATGGCCCGGCGGGCCGGGTCGGCGAGGGCCTGGAAGGCGAGATCGAGCGAGGGTTGATGCTGAAGCATATTCTTAAGTATCGCGAGACGGCGCGATAGTCAAGCATTTGCTTAAGTAATTTTCATTGGGCCTTTAGCCCGATGCGGGGCAGGCTCACCCCATGGCGGGCCTGAAGGACAAGCGCGGCTTCATCGACAAGGACAGGCTGGACCTCTCCGAGCGCAAGGCCGTGGAATTCTGGATGAAGCGCTGGGGCGTCTCGAAGGACCAGATCACCGCCGCGCACCGCAAGGTCGGCCGCCTGACCAAGGACATCGCCGCCGAACTCGGCAAGAAGCGCTAGACGGCATGCCGAACCTCGCCGAGTTCGCGATCACCGCCTTCACCACCCTCTTCATCGCCTTTGGACCCCTGGAAACGGCGCCGATTTTCGGGGGACTGACGCCGGGGCTCGCCCGTCGGCAACGGTTCGCCATCGCCTTCAAGGCCGTGGCGGTGGCGGGAGTCGTGCTGTTGGCCTTTTCCCTGTTCGGCCTGGCCTTGCTGGACGCCCTGCACATCTCGCTCGACGCCTTTCGCGTCGCGGGCGGCATCCTGCTGCTGCTTCAGTCCATCGACCTGATCTTCGCCCATCCGACGGGCCTGTCGTCGATCACGCCGACCGAGGAGAGCGAGGCCAAGACCCTGCCGGACATCGCCGTCTTCCCGCTGGCCTTCCCGCTGATCGCGGGTCCCGCATCCATGACCGCCGTCGTTCTCTTGATGGGACAGGCTCAGGGCGATCTCTTGCTGCGCGGCGCCGTGCTGGCGGCCCTGATCGCCTGTCTGCTGATCACCTACCTCGCCCTGATCTTCACCGACCTGCTGCACAAGGTGCTGCGGACAACCGGCTCCAATGTCGTGGCGCGGCTTTCCGGCGTAATCCTCGCGGCCCTGGCGGTTCAGTTCATCTTCGACGGCTTGAAGGGCTCGCGGCTTTTCGGCTAGCGCGCCGGTTTGACGAACTTGTACAAAAACTGATCCGTCTTGCCGCGGATGGCGGGGGAAAAGACGTTGGTTCGCCGGTCATCCGCGGGGTTTCGCAGAATGTCGCTCGAGCCGGCAAAGACAAACCCCGCCGCCTCGACCTCGCGCCGTAGCAGCGCCTCATCGATCCGGTGCAAAGGGAGCGAGCGGTAGGCCGACCCCGGAGCGCCCGAATGGTCGAGGATCACGTACAGGCCGCCGGGCTTGAGGGCCCGAAACAGCACCTGGTTGATCTGGGCCCGCTGCGGGCTTTGGAAATCGTGATAGTTCTGGGTGGTGAAGATCATGTCGACCGGTTGAACAGGCCGGAACGCCAGCAGATTCTCTTCGAATATCTCGATATTTCCGTAGCGAGGATCGCGTGACAGACCGCGGGAAGCGCCGGTCTGGAACTCACTCCAGGGAATGGTGATCACCCGTCCGGCGGGGCCGACGGCGCGGGAGAGAATGCGGGTGAAATAGCCCTCGCCGGGCAGCAGTTCGGCGATCCGCATTCCGGGCTTGACCCCCGCGAAGGCCAGGATTTCCGCGGGTTTTCGATCGGCGTCCGTGGCCCGGTCGCTGGCCGGCCTCAGCGGATCCGCTACGGCGGAAAGGATGGGCGAAGGGGCATCCTGGGCAAGGAGGAGGAGGGCAGTCGCAGCGCTTAGCAGAGCGAAATTCACGCGAACCTGGTCCTTTTTGAGCGGCCGGAGTAAAAAACTTGCGGCCAATTGCCCCAAGTTTGCGTTGCTGCATCATTTTTTTGGGAAACTGATGCTATAAGCTAGCACTGATAAGCTGTTAAAGGTGGCGCCCCTAGAATGGCGCATCCAAAATCTGGAGGACGTGGAATGAAGTCTGCTCTGTTTGTCGCGGCCGCGGCCGCGTGCATGGCGGTAGCCGGTGTCGTCGGTTCGCAAGTCATCGCGGCGCCCGCGCCGCAAGCCGCCAGCGCGGCGCCGCGCGTGGACAACTTCCAGCTGACAGACCACACGCGCTATGCGCACGACCTGTACTACTACAAGTACGCGCCGGCCGTGGTGATCATGAGCCAGATCAATGGCTCCGCCGCCTCGCGCGACGCGGCCAAGCAGCTGCATACCCTGGCCGCCGACTACAAGGCCAAGGGCGCGGTGTTCTTCATGGTCAACTCGACCGACAGCCGTGACGCCGCCGCAGCCGAGGCCAAGGCCCAGGGCTTCACCATCCCGATCCTGGTCGACGAGCTGCAGCTCGTCGGCGAGAACATGAAGGTCGACCGCGAAGCCGAAGTCTTCGTCTACAATCCCAAGACCTGGCGCCTGGCCTATCGCGGCCCCGCCTCGGGCGCGAAGGCGGCCATCGACGGCCTGACGGCCGGGACCGAAGTGGCGTTCAAGCAGGTCGCCGTGACCAGCGGCAAACAGATCTCCTTCGCCACCCGCGGCAAGGAAGCCGAGTTCGCCAAGATTTCCTATTCCAAGGACGTCGCGCCGATCATCAACGAGAAGTGTTCGAACTGCCATGTCACCGGCGGCATCGGCCCCTTCGTTCTGGACAGCTACGAAGTGGTCAAGGGCTACGCCCCCATGATCCGCGAGACCCTGCGCACCAAGCGTATGCCTCCCTACTTCCCCGATCCCCACATCGGCCACTTCAAGAATGAGCAAGGCCTAACCGCCGCTCAGACCAAGACCCTGGTCCACTGGATCGAAGGCGGCGCTCAGCGCGGCACGGGCGCCGACCCGCTCCTGGCCAACAAGGGCAAGATCGCCCCGGAATGGCCGGAATATCTCGGCAAGCCCGACGTCGTCGTGAATATCCCGGCCTTCAAGGTGCCGGCGACCGGCATCGTCGAGTACCAAAACCAGCGGGTCGACAACCCCTTCAAGGAAGACACCTTCCTGCGCGCCATCTCGGTGAAGCCGGGTGACCGTCGCGTCGTCCACCACGTGATCTCGAACCACGTGGCCGACCCGACCCGTCCCCGCACCATCCCGGGCGGCTCGGTCGGCTCCTATACGCCTGGCGCCGAAGCCCAGGTGATCGCCGACGGCGCGGGCGCGCCGGTGCCCGGCGGCGGCAGGCTGAACTTCCAGATGCACTATACGACCTTCGGCAAGGAAGCGACCGACAACACCCAGGTCGGCTTCTATGTGCTCAAGGAAAAGCCCAAATACATCAAGCGTTCGGCCGTGATCGGCGACTTCGCCCTGCGCATTCCGGCCAGCGAAGCCCGTCATCGCGAAGTCGCCTATATGACCTTCCCGGCCGACGCCGAGCTCTACACCCTGTACCCGCACGCGCACTATCGCGGCCGGCACGTCGAACTGAAGATGGTGGAGCCGAACGGCAAGGAGACTATGCTGCTCTCCCTGCCCAAGTACGACTTCAACTGGCAGCGCGACTACGATCCGGTTGAGCCGATCAAGGTCAAGGCCGGCACCAAGCTGGTCGCCATGTGGGAGTACGACAACTCCGCCAACAACTTCGCCAACCCTGATCCCAAGCGGGATGTCACCTGGGGTGAGCAGACCCACGAAGAGATGATGTACTTCCGCATCAACTATCGCTTCATGGACGAGACCGTCGAAAAACAGCGTAACGACCTGCAGACCGCCCTGTCGGCGTCGCTGCAAATCGGTGCTCTGGACGACAACCTCAGCGGCAAAATCGAGGAACACGAGCTGAACCGGCCAAACATGGCGGCCATGAAGGCCCGCTTCGCGGCCCTCGACGTCAACAAGGACGGAGGATTGTCGGCTGAAGAAATGAGCGGCACCAACGCCCGCGGCATCGCCCGCGGCCGGAACACCAACATCGAAGTTCCGGACTTGTAGGAATAGCGTCCTATAAGACGCTGGGAGCAGAGGGCCGAGGCGGGAAACCGCCCCGGCCCTTTCTCTTTGTGGGCTAGGCCAAGGCCCATCCTGGGGCCGAATCGTCGCGGCCGGCCGGCGATCTTGGACGGCGGGGTCGGGATCGGCGCGGCGCTGATCTTCTCGCGCGTAAAACAGCGAACAGGCGTGAGGGCTGGGCGGCGACGCGTGTCGCGGCCTCGACAAGAGTATTAAGCCGCAGGCTCGCCGCCGCCAGGGAGGTCGCGGCCAGAACTTCCAGGTATAGGGTGAGGTCCGCAGCCATGAAGAGCGCGAATTCCGGCGCCGCGATCATGAACACCAGGACGCCAAGAGCCACGCCCAGCCTTAGCGGTCCCGCGGCGTTCAGCCAGGCCGCGGGCTGCTCGATTAGGATCGTGTGAAGGCTGTCCCCGATCTTCGATCCGCGCCCGAAGACCGCAATCCACACCGCCGCCGCCATAAGTCCGATGATTGTGACCATGCCGCCTCCCGAGCGGCAAAGCTGGGGAGGAGGTTGCCCGGGTTCAAGATCAGTGCAGTTCGATGAAGGTGTCGAACCCGCCGTGGATCATGCGCTTGCCGTCGAAGGGCATGTTCTCCATGCCGTCCTTCATGCGGGGATCGGCCAGGACCTTTTTGATCACCTCGTCGCGGTGCTCGCGGGAATCATAAGTGACGTAGGAGAAGACCACGATCTCGTCGTCCTTGGCCTGAACCGAACGCGGGAAAGATGTCAGATCACCGTAGGGGGCGTCGTCAGCGAGGGCCTCGACGTAGTCGTGAGCGCCGTGTTCCTTCCAGACCTTGCCGGCCAGGCGGGCCTGATCCTTGTATTGGTCGAGCTTGGCCTTGGGCACAGCCACGATGAAACCATCCACGTAAGCCATTGCCGTTTCTCCTTCTGATGGGGGGGTACTGACCAAACGACGAGCGAAGCCCCTTGGGTTCGACAGGAAAGCCAAATTTATTGTGTGGCGCCTTTGCAGGTCATGGCGCAGCCCCGCGTCACGCGGCTGGACTTTTTATCGTTTATCGTTCATTCGCGGTTCAGCTTAGACTTGCAAAGCAGGACCGATACCCCGGAGCTTGACCATGCGCGCCCTTACCGCCGCCCTTCTCGCCGCCAGCCTGCTTGCTTCCCCGGTCTTCGCTCAGACCCCGCCTCAGGCTGCCGAAGGCGTCTGGGTGATGGACGACGATTCAGCGCGCATAAAAATCGCCCCGTGCGCCAGTCAGCCGGCGCGGCTGTGCGGGACGATCGTTTCGATCAAGCCGCGCCCGCCCAGCGAGAAGGCCAAGGCCAGAGCGCAGGCTCAGCCGAAGGCGAAGACCAAGGACGGCCGCCCGCCGCCCACTGCCGAGTCGATGATCGGCACGACGATCATGGTCGGCTTCAAGCCCAATGGGCCGGGCAAGTGGAACGGCGGACGGTTCGAGTTCCCGGGCTCCGACATGAAGGTCAATGCGACCCTGGCGATCAACAAGGACGGCACCCTGCGCGTCCAGGGCTGCGTGCTGGTGATGTGCGGCGGCCAGAACTGGAAGCGGGCGGCCTAGCGCTACTTCTTCTCCACCGGCAGGTTCTTGGCTGACCAGTCCTGGAACGAGCCGTCGTAGAGCACCGCCTTGGCGCCGGCGATCTCGGCCCCCAGCATGATGACGCTGGCCTGCTGGCCGACGTGGCAATAGGCGATGATCTCGTCGCCCGGTTTGACACCCGCGTCCGCGAACAGCTTGGCGATCTCCGCGGCCTCCTTGAGGGAACCGTCTTCCTTTTGAAGGCTGTTGAAGGGCACCGATTTGGCGCCCTTGATGTGGCCGGCGGTCTGGGTCTGGAACCCGGCTTGCGTCCCGTCATAAAAATTGGGGGCTCGCGCGTCGACCACCGTATAGCCCTGGCTGGCCAGCTTGGACTGCACATAGGCGGCGTCGACGATCTTTGCGTTGAGCTTGAGGGGCGACAGCGAGCCCGGCTTCACCGGATAGGCCGAGTTGTCCGTCGGCCTCTCGTCCCGCGCCCAGGCCGCGGCGCCGCCGTCGAGCATGGACGCGTGCAGGCCGGCGGCCTTGAGGGTGAAGAGGGTCCGCGCCGCCTGAGGGAGTGATCCCCGGCCATAGGCGACGATGACGTGCGAATTGTCGGAAATGCCCAGGGACTCGAGGTTCCTTTCCAGGACATCGGCCGCCGGTAATTCGGCCGCCAGCCCACCGGCCCCAGTCACCGTCATCGCGTCGGCGGGCGTGAAGACCGCGCCCGGGATATGGCCCGCGTCATATTCAGCCCGCGGCCCGACGAACAGGACGACGATATTCTTGGCCGGCCCCTGGCCCTGCAGCCATGTGGTCGAGACCAGCGGCCCTTCTTCAACGGGAACACCTTCTTGGGGGGCAAAGGCGAGGGCGAGGGCGGCGAGGGTGATGAGCATGGGGGGCGCTTCCTGGAAGACCGTTTCTTCAGGCTACCCTAGCTGGGCGAAGTGCAAGCCCGCAACGCTTGCGCGCTGCGGGCCCACCCTCATCACCCCTTTACGCACACCACCTGCCGGAGGGTGTGAACCACCTCCACCAGGTCGGCCTGGGCGGCCATCACCGCGTCGATGTCCTTGTAGGCCATCGGCGTTTCGTCGATGACGTCCGCGTCCTTCCGGCACTCGACGCCTTCAGTGGCCTTGAGGTGGTCCTCGAGGGAGAACCGCCGCTTGGCTTCCGTCCGGCTCATGGCCCGGCCCGCGCCGTGGCTGCAGGTGCAGAACGAGTCCGCATTGCCCTTGCCCCGGACGATGAAGGACCGAGCGCCCATTGACCCCGGAATGATGCCGAGATCGCCTTCGCCGGCCCGCACGGCGCCTTTCCGAGTGACGAACACTTCCTTGCCGAAGTGCTTTTCCCGCGTGACGTAGTTGTGGTGGCAGTTCACCGCCACCTGCGTCGTCTCGAGGTCAGGGAAGGTCTTGCGCAGCGCGCCCAGGACATTCTCCATCATCGTTTCCCGGTTGGCCCGCGCGTACCTTTGGGCCCAGCTCACCGCCCGGATGTAGTCGATGAAGCCTTCGGACCCTTCGGCGAAATAGGCGAGGTCCACATCAGGCAGGTTCACGAACCAGCGCCGCATCTCGTGCTTCGCGCGCTCGATGAAATAGGACCCGAACTTGTTGCCCACGCCCCGGGATCCGGAGTGCAGCATGACCCACACATCGCCCGCCTCATCGAGGCAAAGCTCGATGAAGTGGTTGCCGGTGCCCAGCGTGCCAAGGTGCCCAAGGCCCCGCGGATGCGCGGCCTTCGGATGCTTGTCGACGACAGCCTTGTAGCCTTCCTCAAGGTCGGCCCACCGCGCCTTGGCGGAGGCGGGCGGCTCGGAAAGCCACGCGCCCTTGTCGTTGTGCCCACCGTTGTCGGTCCGGCCATGCGGCACGGCGGCCTCGATGTCGGACCGGATGCCGAACAGGTTGTCTGGCAGCTGTTCAGCCCTAAGCGAGGTCTTCACTGCCATCATGCCGCAGCCGATGTCGACGCCCACCGCCGCGGGGATGATCGCCCCGTCGGTGGCGATCACCGAGCCTACGGTCGCGCCCTTGCCCCAATGGACGTCGGGCATGACCGCCAAATGCTTGTGGATGAAGGGCAAGCTGGCGACGTTGCGCAGCTGGGTCAGCGCCGCCTCTTCGATCGGCACGCCCTTGGTCCAGGCTTTGATCGGGACCGTCTTCGATCCCGGGATGATTTCGAACCCGCTCATCGGGTCCTCCTCTTCAGCTTTCTTGTTTCACCACTCCCTCCCGGCGTCACGGCTGCGAAGAGGGGGTTAGAAACGAAGAACCCCTCCGCGGCCGGGCCGGGAGGGGTTCTTTCGGACAGTCCAGAATCGAAAAAGATCCTAGAGCCTCGAGCCCTCCCGCACGCGCACGCAATCCTGTTCGGCCTGCAGGCCGACTGGATTGGTCGAGCACATATTGGTGGGGCGCTTGGCCACGGGGTTTCTCCGACTTGGGGCGCGGCGGATAACACGGGTCGCCAGGGGCTGCAAGCTCAGGTTGCGGACTTTTCAGGCAGGGGCCGCAAGTCGCTGCTGTCGAGTTTTTCCTCCACCTCGGTCTCGCCGTTCAGCACCTTGTGGGCGCGGACCATGTCGAAGGCTTTTTCCCAGCGGGCGAGGACGACGGTGGCCACCGCGTTGCCGATGATGTTGGTCAGGGACCGGACCTCGTTCTGGATGCGGTCGATGCCAAGCACCAGGATGATGGCGGCCACCGGGATAACGTGGGTGGACTCGAGGGCGGTGAGCAGCACGACCTGGCTCGCGCCCGCCACCCCCGCGATGCCCTTGGAGGTGAAGATCAGGGTGCCGAACATGATCGCCTGCTGCTGCCAGGTAAGGTCGATGCCCAGCGCCTGGGCGATGAACAGGGTGGCGAGGGGCATGTAGAGGGTCGAGCCGTCGAGGTTGAAGGAATAGCCGGCCGGGATGACGAACCCGACGACCTCCTTGCGGGCCCCGAGCTTCTCCATCTTTTCAAGCATGCGCGGCAGGACGGCTTCGGAACTGGCGGTGCCCAGGGTGATAAAGATCTCCTCGCGGATGTACTTGAGGAGCTTCCACAGGGAGACGCCGCCGAGGAACCTGCAGATGGGCCACAGGACCGCGAGGATGAAGACCGCGCAGGCGCCGTAAAGGCAGGCGATCAGCTTGCCGAGCTGGACCAGGGAATCCAGGCCGTGCTCGCCGATGGTGTAGGCCATGGCCCCGAACGCCGCGAAGGGCGCCAGGCGCATGATGTAGCCGATGATGCGGAGCAGGCCATGGCCCAGGGTGTCGATGGCGCTGACCAGCTTGTGACCCTTCTCGCCCATGGTCGCCAGGGCGAGGCCCAGGAGGATCGAGAACACCAGGATGTGGATGATGCTGCCCTTGGCGAAGCTGTCGACGATGTTCGACGGGACCAGGCCCAACAGGAAGTTGATCAGGTCCATCAAGATGTCGCCGGAATGCGGCACGGCGTTGGCGTTCTTGGCGAGCGCCGCCGGTAGTTCGGCGTTGGCGAAACTGGCCGGGTCGGCGTTGATGCCGTCCCCGGGGCGGAAGAGGTGGGCGGCGGTCAGGCCCACCACCAGGGCTATGGTCGTCACCACCTCAAAATAGAACAGGGACTTGGCGCCGAGCCTGCCCACCGTCTTGGCGCTGCCCGCCTTGGCGATGCCGACCAGCACGGTGCAGAATACGATCGGCCCGACGATCATCTTGATCAGGTTGATGAACATGTCGGCGAGCGGCTTGAGATATTTGGCCGATTCCGGAACCCAGTAGCCGACCAGAATGCCGGCCGCGAGGCCGAGCAGCACCTGGACATAGAGGCTCTTCAGCAGCTTCACCGGAGGCTCCTCGGCCGCGCGACGCTCTTGACTGTGGACGCTTGCCCCATGGTTAGCACGGCTTACAGAAAATACGCGGGCCATTGTCGAAGGGATGGGGCTTCGCTCGTCGTCATCGCGAGGGCGGCCGTTCATCGCCCAAGGCCAAGAGAGGACACCATGCCCAAAATCAATCCCTGCCTGTGGTTCGCGAACGAGGCCGAGGAGGCGGCGAACTTCTATGTTTCCCTGCTGCCCGATTCCAGGATCAAGTCGGTGACGCGCTATCCTGAAGGGACGCCCGGCCTAGCCAGCGAAGTGATGCTGGTGGATTTCGAGTTCGGCGGCGTGGCGTTCATGGCCCTCAACGGCCGGCCCGCCGGCGCCTTCAACGAGGCGGTCTCCTTCCAGATCCTGACCGACGACCAGTCGGAAACAGACCGGTTGTGGGAGGCCTTCACCTCGAACGGCGGCGAGGAAAGCATGTGCTCCTGGTGCAAGGACCGCTTCGGCGTCTCCTGGCAGGTGACGCCCAGGCGCCTGATCGAGCTGATGACCAGTCCCGATAAGGCCAAGGCTGGCCGCGTGGCTCAGGCGATGATGCAGATGCGCAAGATCGACATCGCCAAGATCGAGGCGGCGGCGGAGGGTTAGTCCTCGCCAACCCACAGATCGCGGATCAGGACATCCAGGCGGCCGTCGAACAGGCGCTCGGCCAGGGCTTCGATCTCACCGCGGGCGTAGTCCTCGCGGGTGAGGGCGGGGTGGTAAAGCTGGCGGCCGTCTTCGCGGACCGAGCGGATGAGGCCCTTCTTCATCAGGCGGTTCAGCAAGGTTTTGACCGTCGCCCCCGCCCAGGCCTGGCGAGCCTGGACCTCCTCTATGAGAGAGGCGAACGACAGGGGTCCCCGCCGCCACAGGGCGGCGAGGACCTCGCTCTCGGCCTCAGTGATGTGGTGGCGGGTCAGGCGCGCAGGACCTGACGATCGATCCGCGCCTCGACGGCCCAATGGCAGACAATCGCCACGATGCCCGCGATCATGCCGATCAGCGCGATGAAGAGGCATTCAACCAGCCCCGGCATCACCATCGATAGGGTCGTGGTTTGGCCCCGGCTCCCCATGACGGCCGTGCCGATCGCGCTGTTCATCAACCCCCAACTGGCGCCGATCAAACCGAGCAATGGCCCCCCCGCCCGAAGGCCGGAAATGAAGGCGGAGCCCCCCGCGAGCTTGGGCCCTGACATGACCTTGCGAACGCAGATGACGATCGCGGCGACAGCGGCGGCCAGAAGCAGGATGACGATCAGCTTGGGAAGCAGGGCGGCGTCCATAAAGATGTCGCCCATGGTCAAGGGCTCGATCTGCTGGACATCCGCTGTCGTCGCGCTTTGCATAAAACTACCTCCCGTCGGTTTATGTTTGTAAGCCGATAGGAGTACATTTGTAAACCTATGTCAAGAGCTCAAGCCCTGCCGCGCCGCGTTCCAGTCCCGCCAGTAGGCTTCGGCCTCCACCGGGGAGAGGGGGACATAGCGGGCGCCCGTGTGCGTCTTGCCCCAGGAGCCAAGATAGAGCTGGTTTTCTCCGAGACTCAGCCTCAGGCTCTCGATGACACGTTGGTAGTTGTCGTAGCCGTCATTGGAGAAGAACGTGACCACATCGGGTCCGATGATCGGTCCAACGCCGCTGTCCTTAAAAGGCGCCACAAGACTATTGGTTGTCCTGCCCGAGACTCCCTTGATCCGCCCACTGTCGGCGCCCAGCACATATTCCGCCCAGAACCTGCCATCGTCGCCGGTACGGCGAACTTCCATCTGACTGTCCACGCTTCGCCATTTGAAGCTCCAGCAGTCCGAATCGCCCTCGTCCGGTGGCACGCAATAGGTCTTGCCTTCCAGCAAACGCAGCACGCCCCAACTGTCGGGCCTTTGCGCCGGGCCCCCGACCAGACGCTCAAGCCGCAAGGCGTAGTCGCCTTTGCCCTCAGTGGCATAAACAAAGAACCCGTACCGGCCCTTGACGGTCGGCCGCACCAGGAAAGTCCAAACGGCGATCGTACCGCCGGTAGCGATGCTGAGGCTATTGGCCCGGGCGGGAGGAATGGTCACATCCAGGAAGAAGTCATTTTCGGTATCGGAGCTGATCGACACGCGGTAGGTCACGCCGGCTTCGAGTTCCGCAAAGTGCTGATCGTAGCGTATCCCGCGGTTTCCCTTGGGATCGGCCGGCGAGGCGCTGCCCTTGACGTTGAGCACCTCGACCGGGTGGGCTGACAGGACCGCCTGGAGGGTCAGGGGCTGTCCGTCTCGCACCACCTCGATAGGCACTGAGGATCCTGGCCCCTTGGCCGCAACCAGGCGGGACAAGTCGTCGGCGGATTGGAGGGGTCGGCCGTCGAACCTGATGATTTGGTCCTTGCGCCGCAGCCCCGCAATCTCGGCTGGGCCGCCGGGGGCGGCCGAGACAACGAAGACACGTAGAGGATCCATTTTTTCATCAGCTTCGGTGGTCACCCCCAAGTGTCCAGGTTGCGACGAGGCGACGGGCGTGGCGCTGGCTTTATTGAGATCGGCGCGCATGGCGTCGCAAACGGCGGCGCTGGCCGGATTGGGCCCGGTGCACAGCCGGTCATAGGCCGCCTGAAGCTCAGCGACCTGCGCCCAGGCCGGCGCGGTGAGCGCCAGGGCCAGGGCCAGCGCGAAGAAACGTCTCATGGTTCCCCCTATGTTCCGGCGAACCTGCCACAACCAGCGCGAAAATAAAGGGGCTAGCTGCCGAAAAGCGCGCGGGTCTTTGCCATGTCGTAGGGGCCCTCGATCAGGGTCTCGGCGTCCCACTCGCTGCGTTCGATCTCGAAGAAGTCGCCGCCATAGACGTGGATGGCGCCGGTAAGCTTATCGATGGGATTATTGACCGAATGGATCAGGTCGCGGCCGAGCGGCGTGACATCGCCGGTCGATAGGGCCCGCGCCCCGGCCGCCTCGATCCGGCCCTGCGGATCGTCCTTCAGCCTGCGCCAGAATATGTTGTCCTCCCGCCCGCCATAGACTCCGATCACCGCCCAGGTGCGATGGTCGTGCGGCCGGATGGTGACGCCCGGCTTCCAGATGACATTGAGGATGGTCAGCTCATCGGAGCGATAGAGCGGGATCAGCCCGCCCTGCGTCGGCTCGCCCACCGCCGCCAGCACCCCAGCCGGATCGGCGAAGGCGCGCTTCATCACCTCGTGGGCGCCGAGATGATCATCCCCCGCCCGCACGGCGGCCAGGCAGTCGGCGATGAAGGCGTCGAGGTCGAGCATGCGTCAGAGGTAGAGCGGCGGAGTTCGCCAGTCTAGGTCCGGCGCCGAGGCTTTTCCTTGTGACTCTGCACGGTCACCCCGATGGCCACACCTGCTGAGGTGCGGGCTGTGATCAAGTAGACCAATCCCGGCCTGGGCCCCAATGAGGCAGCAACGCGTGCGGCCCGGCAACTCGGTAGCGTCGGCAGGGCAGCGGGTGTCGCCGGGCGCGGCGGCGGGCGCCGGGTTCGGACCCTGGGGAGCGTTGATCGGCGGACTTATAGGCGCTCTTGGAGGGGGAAATCTCGGCTTTCGAGGCGGAGAGGGAGTCTATGATGCTACTAAGCGCCCCGAGCCCCGTCGGGGCGGATCTTTCGGCGGCGGCGGCTCATCCGGTTCATGGTAAGGTAAGATCGATCGCAAGCTAACCTGGTATCCAGATGCTTCGTGTTTGGCGCGACTTTGTGAAAATATATCCCCGGGTAAGATTCGATCAGTCTGGCCTCAGTCTGAAGCGATATCTCTTCGACAGAGAAAGGTTCTTGCCCTGGGCCGATGTCGTTGGCGTCTACTCGGAAAAGGTGAGCAGGATCACGTACGAAGAAAACGTCCTGGTTTTTGAGTCCAGTTTCGGAGATTGGCTGGCGGCCGGTCAATTGGATGAGGGATTCAAAGCCTTCGAGCAGGAGGTTCGCCGCCGGTATCCAATGATCCCCGCCAATTGGATGGAACCGCTCGAAATGGGTCCCATCGGTGATCGCCATGTGCATTGGCGGAAGTCTGAAGGCCTCACCCCTTCCTGAAATAGTCAAACAGCCGCTTCGCCAGTTGTTCCGACACGCCATCGACCTTCATCAGGTCTTCCACCCCCGCCTTGCTCACCCCCCGCGCCGACCCGAACGCATGCAGCAGCGCCCGCTTCCGTCCCGGACCGACCCCCTCGATCTCGTCCAGGGGGTTTTTCTTGATGTCCATCGAGCGGCGGGTGCGGTGAGCGCCGATGGCGAAGCGGTGGGCTTCGTCGCGCAGGCGCTGCAGATAGTAGAGCACCGGCGATTTGGGCTCGAGCATGAAGGGCTCGCGGCCCTCCATGAAGAACCGCTCCAGGCCCGCGTCCCGGTCCGGCCCCTTGGCGACGCCGACCAGCGCAATGTCATCGACCCCGAGGTCAGCCATCACCTCGGCCGCGGCGGCGAGCTGCCCGGCGCCGCCGTCGACCAGCACAAGGTCGGGCCTCGGCGCTGAGGCTT
Organism: Caulobacteraceae bacterium UBA5005; assembly: GCA_002398405.1. Taxonomy (GTDB): domain Bacteria; phylum Pseudomonadota; class Alphaproteobacteria; order Caulobacterales; family Caulobacteraceae; genus UBA5005. The sequence continues at coordinate 5,663 of DGYN01000091.1, read as the reverse complement.
CGCCCTCTTCCTCTTCCTTGATCATGCGCGCGAAGCGGCGGCGCAAAACCTCGCGCATCATGCCGTAGTCATCGCCGGGGGTGAGTTCTGAGTCCTTGATGTTGAACTTGCGGTACTGGCTCTTTTCGAAGCCGTCCGGGCCCGCGACGATCATGCCGCCGACCGCGTTGGTCCCCATGATGTGGCTGTTGTCATAGACCTCGATGCGCTCGGGCGGCGACTCCAGGCCGAAGACCTCGCAGACCCCGGCCAGCAGTTTTCCCTGCGCCCCGGTCTCGGCCATCTTGCGGCCCAGCGCTTCCTTGGCGTTGGTGCTGGCGTGACGGACCAGTTCGCACTTTTCGCCGCGCACCGGTCGGGCGATCTCCACCTTGCGCCCGGCCTTGATGCAGAAGGCCTCGGCGAGCAGCGTGCGGCTCGGCAGGTCGTGGGAGGTCAGGATCAGGCGGGGAATCTGCTGGTTCTCATAGAATTGCCCCAGGAACGCCTCGAGGATCGCCGCGTCCTCGTCGACCTGGGCCCCGCCTTCCTCCTTGGCCTCCGCCGCTTCCAGCGCTCCGGCGATTCTCGGGAAATAGGCGCGGTTTCCCCAGTTCTGACCGGCGCGGAAGAAGAACACCTGAACACAGGCCTGGCCGCCCTCCGCGTGCAGGGCGAAGACGTCGGCCTCCTCCACTCCCTGCGGGTTGATGGACTGTTCCTGGCTGACGGAGGAAAGCGCTCTGATGCGGTCGCGCACCCTGGCCGCGCGCTCGAACTCCTCGGCTTCGGCGAGCGCCATCATCTGGTCGGAGAGAGTCTTCATCACGGCGCGGGATTTGCCGCGCAGGAAGTCGTGCGCCTGTTCGACGAGGGCGTCGTAGTCGGAAGTGGTGATCAGATCGACACAGGGCGCGGAGCAGCGCTTGATCTGGTGCAGCATGCAGGGCCGCGTGCGTGTCTCGAAAACGCTGTCGGAACAGGACCGCAGCAGGAAGGCCTTCTGCAGGGAATTGACCGTCCGGTTCACCGCCCAGGCGCTGGCGAAGGGCCCGAAATAATCGCCCTTGATGGAGTGGGCGCCGCGATGCTTGCGAATCTGGGCCGCGGGATGGTCACGCCGGATGAGGATTTCCGGGAAGGATTTGTCGTCGCGCAAGAGGACGTTGAAGCGCGGTTTCAACTGCTTGATCAGATTGATCTCAAGCAGCAGGGCTTCGGTTTCAGTCTTGGTGGTGACGAACTCCATGCCCCTGGTCGCGTGGACCATGTGGGCGATGCGCTGGGTGTGGAACCGCCCCTGGGCGTACTGGCTGACCCGCTTCTTCAGCGAACGCGCCTTGCCGACGTAGAGCACCTCGCCGTCCTCGCCGACCATGCGGTAGACGCCCGGCGCATCGGGCAGGCGTCGAACCTGATCCTTGATGAGCGCGGCGCCTTGGAAGGGGGACTCAGGGGGCATGAGCCAAGGAATATAGGACGAAAGTGGCCCGGCGCCCGCTACCGGAAAAGCCTAGGCGCGAAGTCGTACAGCGCATGGCGCCAGACGACCCATACATGGCCGCCGGCCTGGCGGGTGGCGACGACCTTTACGCCCTTGGATTGGAACATTTCCACCACCTCCTGGGTCGGGACGACGCGAGGATCGGTGTCGCCGGAGGAGAGATAGAAAAGCTTGATGCGTCGGTTGAAGGCGGCGGGGTCGGAAAGGATCGGGGCGGCGTCCACGGCGGCGACGAACGGGGCGGGCGGTGTGGGTAGGGCGGTGGTGGACGGCGGCGCGCCGGGGGGCCTTGGACCGATGTTGATGCCGCCGAAAATGCCCGTCGAGAAGACGCCGATGGCCGAGAATTTGGTCTGGTTGTTGATCCCCATGTAAAAGCTCTGGCCGCCGCCCATTGAGAGGCCGGCGATGGCCGTGTTTTCCGGACCGGTTTTGACGCGGTACTTGCTCTCGACCAGCGGAACGATGTCCTCGAACATCTCACGCGTGGCCAGCGCGATCGCCTCCTTGCCGTAGGGACCGCCGGGACGGTCGGGCATCGTGCCGTTGGGCATGACCACGATCATCGGCACGGCTTTTCGGGAGGCGATCAGGTTGTCGAGGATGGTGGGCGCCTGGCCCCGAACCTGCCATGCCGTCTCGTTCTCACCGCCGCCATGCTTGAGATAAAGCACCGGATAGCGCCGGCGGGGGTCAGCGTCATAGCCCGCGGGCAGATAGACGATCACCCGCCGCTCGGCGGCCAACGGCTTGGAGACATAACTCAGCGTATCGAGCCTGCCCTTGGCGACATCGGCCTTGGGCTGGTCAAACCCCGCGGGCGCGGTGGTCAACGGCGCCACAGCGGCGAGGGCAGCGCCGCAGACGAGCACCGATAAGGCGATGGCGGCGAAGATTTTTCTCATCTCTACAGACTCCGCTAAACCTGGAACCTTAGGCGCACCGCCACACCAATATCGTACGTTAGGCGGCATCCTTTAGCGCCCGAAAATTGTATGCATGGCATACAATTTTTCTTGTCCCTCGCGGGGTTATGGCGAAGATCCCTATCGAAGAGCGGACTTTTGATCCGTTTTGGTTGGGGAAGCGAAATGCGCGCCAAAATCCGGACGATCCTACTGGCGACGGCCGGCGCCCTCGCCGCGCCCGCAGTCGCCCAGGCGGCCTCCTGCGAAGAGCTGAAGAGCATGCGTCTTCCCGACGTGACGATCACCGGCGCCGACGCCATCACCCCCAATCCAAGCTGGGAGCCGCCGGCACAGCGCGGCCCCAGGGGCGCGGCCACCGTCCCCTTCTGCCGGGTCCAGGGCATGATCGAGGGCGCCATCGGCTTCGAGGTGTGGCTGCCGGCCCCGGACAAGTTCAATGGACGAATGCTGACCGGGGGCGTCGGCGGGGATGCGGGGGTATTCAACTACACCGACATGGCTCGCGCCAACCGCATGGGCATGGCCGGCGCCACCACCGACAGCGGCCACAAGGTCGCCGACCAGAACTGGATGATGGACCGGGTCAAGGTCGAGAACTACGAGCACCGCGCCACCCACCGGACCACGGTCGTCGCCAAGGCGATCATCGCGGCCTATTACGCAAACCCCGTGAAGTACGCTTATTTCAACGGCTGCTCCGGGGGCGGGCGCCAGGCGCTGAAGGAGCTGCAGGAATATCCCTTCGACTATGACGGCATCATCGCCGGAGCGCCTGGGCCGAACATGCCGCTGATGTCGGCGCGGCACATGTTCCACGCCCTCTATCCGATCAAAAATCCCAAGGGCGCTTTGAACGATGCCGAATGGGGCCTGGTCGCCAGCGCGGCGGTGACGCAGTGCGACGAGATCGATGGTGTCAAGGACGGGGTCGTCGAAGACCCGCGCAAATGCCGGGTCGACCTTTCCAAGATCGCACTCACGCCGGAACAGGTCACGACCGTCAAAACCTTCATGGCGCCGCTGAAGGATGAGAACGGCCGGGTCATGGACAATGGCATGTACGCGGGCGTGCGCACCCGGCCTGGGCCGCCGTCGCCCCTGCTCTACGCCATGTTCGGCCAGGGGACGCATCATGACCTCGCATGGAAGCCCGAGCAGTTTGTCATGTCCAAGGACCTCGCCGCAGCCAACGCCGCCATGCCGCAGATGGCGGCAAACAACCCCAACGTCTCGGCCTTTCGTGACAGGGGCGGCAAGATCATCGTCTACAACGGTTGGCTCGACCCCTCGATCATCGCCCAGCAGTCGATCAACTACTACAATCAGGTGGTCGCGCGGCAGGGAAGCGAGGCGCGCACCGAAGGGTTCATGCGCCTCTTCATGATTCCGGGGATGCTCCACTGCGGGGGCGGCGCCGGGACAGATCAGTTCGGGGTCAACGGCCCCGCGCCGACCCAGGACCCGGACCACGACGCCCTCCTGGCCATCATCCGGTGGGTAGAGGAGGGCAAGGCGCCGGATAAGCTGATCGGCAGCCGGGTGGAAAACGGCAAGGTGGTGAGGACGCGCCCGATCTGCGTCTATCCAAGGGTGGCGCGTTATTCTGGCAAGGGCGACATCAACGAAGCGGCAAACTTCAGCTGCGTCAGCACCGGGTCAATCAAACCCTAGGGCTATCCCTGCGCAGGCACCCTTTCCCGCTCATTTTCCTCGAAGTTGGTGCGGCCGCCGGCGGTCATGCCGCCGTCGACGACGATGTCCTGGCAGGTGATGTGGCGGCCTTCGTCTGAGCCCAGGAAGAGAGCCGCCGTGGCGATGTCGATGGGATAGCCGGAGCGGCGCAGCGGCGTCGCCTTGGCGAGGTTGGCGGTGAGCTTATCCATCTTGGCGTCGATCTTCTCGGCCTCCATGCCGGCGGCGACGTCGGAACCGCCGAAGAAGATCGGGGTGGCGATGGCGCCAGGGGAGATGGAGTTGACGCGGATGCCGTGCTTGCCCAGCGCCACGCCGGCGATCTTGCCCGCATGGACCACGGCTGCCTTCGCGATGGAATAGAGATAGCCGCCCATGTGGCTGCGCTGAGCGGCCACCGAGGCGTTGTTGATGATGGCGCCGCCGGAGGGTTGCGCCTGCATGATCGGCGTCGCGTATTTGATGCCGAAGAGGACGCTGCCGACCAGCAGGTTCATGGCGTGCTCGAAGTTCTCCTGGGTGATGCTGTGCGCCTCCCCGTAGGTCGGGCCGCCGGCGTTGTTGAAGAGGATGTCGAGGCGGCCGAAGTGCGTCACGCATTCATCGATGGACGCCTTGACCTCCTCCTCTCTGGAGGCGTCGGCGCGGAAGAAGCGGGCGGCATCGCCCAGCCTTTGCTCCATCTCCGCGCCCTTGCCGGCGTTTCGGCCGGTGAACAGGACCTTGGCCCCCTCTGCGACGAAGAGTTCGACAGTGGCTTCGCCAATGCCGCTGGTGCCGCCGGTGATCAGGGCGACTTTGCCGTCAAGGCGGTTAGGCATGGAATAGGCTCCAGTTAGAGGGGCGTTTCAGCCCATGTTCTTTTTCTTCACCGTCCATTTGGAGTCGGTGCAGAGCGTGCAGTTGGGATTGAGGAACATGCGGCCGGCGGCCTCGTCCCCTTTGAGCCGCCAGTTGAACCAGGCCAGCGCCACCTTACCCATCTCGCCGCCACCGGCCTCGCGCCAGGTTCCGCCGTGGCCGACCCCGAGGTTCGCGTTGAATACGGGGGACCGCTCGATCTGGACGAAGTCGACCTCCGCGCCCTGATAGGCCTGATCCTGAGGCCCGCCGATGATATAGAGCATGGGTCCCCGGATCTTCGGAATGTCGGCTTCCGTCGCCGGAAGATACATTGGGAGTGGCCGGTTGGGACCGCTCTGAGTTGGAATGCCGCCGCCGCGGATCACCCCGCTGTTCATGGAAATAGCGGTGTCGACGCGGGGATCGCCCGCCGCGGCGATGGCCTCCAGGCCGCCGCAAGAATGGCCCGCGGCGGCGACGCGCGTCACGTCGATCCTACCGCGGTATTTGCTCCCGGCGCGCTTGTTTTCCCGCTCGGCCCAGCTGACGGCCTCGGCCATTTGGCCGGGCTTACTCTGCTGCATGCCGCCAGGACCTCCTGGGCCACGTCCCCCGGGAGGCGGGCCGGCGGGGCGTCCGGCGCCGGGAGGGGCCCCCCCCCGCACTGCCGGCCCCGGGGGGGGGGGGCCGGGGGCGGGGGCCCCACAGCCCAGGGG
>DGYN01000020.1 GCA_002398405.1 Caulobacteraceae bacterium UBA5005 | reverse complement strand
AACGTCACAATCTTCCTGTTCATGTCTCTCCCACGCCCCGCCCTGCGGGCGGCCTTCTTTTTTGCGCCGATAGTTCGGCGACCTATGCACCGTCTATGTGATCGCAGTGTTTCCTCGCGGAAACAGAGTGAAAGTACACCAGTAATACGGCGCATTCCACCGCCGGCTGCGGCCTGCCCCCGGCCGGGGGCCGAGCGCATTAGCTCTTGCCTAGCTGCAAATGAAACGGCGAGATAGGGAAAATTAAAACAGTCGTTTGGAGGGGACCATGGACCATATCAACATTGATCGGCGCGCGCTTCTTGCGGGCATCGCCGCCCTGGCCGCTCCCATGGGCGCCCGCGGCGCCACCGCCGCGGACTACGCCGCGATCAAGGCCTTCATCGACAGCTATGTGACCACCAAGAAGCTGCCCGGCGTGGTGGCGGCGATCCGCCGCGGCAATGACGCGCCCGTCTACCTGTCCAGCGGGACCCTGGCCTTCGAGACCAGCGCGCCGGCCCGTCACGACAGCCTCTACCGCATCTATTCCATGACCAAGCCGATCACCTGCTTCGCCATCATGAAGCTGATCGAGGACGGCAAGCTGAAGCTGGACACCCCGGTGGGCGACGTCCTGCCCTCGTTCAAGACCCAGCGCGTCATCACCGACCAGGCGACGCTCGCCAGCCGCCCGGCCAGCAAGCCAATGACCATCCGCCACCTGGTCACCCACTCCTCGGGGCTTTCCTACCACATCAACAACGACGCCCTGGCCCGCAAGTACACCGCCGAGGGCATCATCCCGGGAAGCCGCCCCACCCCGCCGACTCCCGCCGGCGCCAAGCCCGCGGTGCAGACCCTGGAGGAGCTGGTCGATCGTCTCGGCCCCTTGCCGATCAACGCCGATCCGGGCTCGCGCTGGCAGTACTCTGTCGCCACCGACGTCTGCGGGGCCATCGTCCAGAAGGTCTCGGGCGTCAGCTTCTACGACTATCTGAATCGCATCCTGTTCACGCCGCTGGGCATGAACGACACCGACTTCCAGGTCCCGCCCAACAAGGTCGACCGTCTGGCTTCGGTCTACGCCGTGACCAATGGGCAAGCGACCCTCACCGACGACCGCAAGGCCAGCCCCTTCAGCGACGGGCGCGGCATCATGAGCGGCGGCGGCGGCCTGATCTCCTCGGCCGAGAACTATCTGCGCTTCACCACCATGCTGCTCAATGAGGGCGTCCATAACGGCCGCCGCGTCGCCAAGGCCGAAACCATTCGCACCATGCGCTCCAACCTTTTGGAGCCCGGCACCCTGTTCGGCGGCCGCAATGGCTACGGCGCGGGCGTCGCCCACGTCCTCCCGGCCGGAGCAACGGCGGGCGGTATGCCGGCGGGGACCTTCTGGTGGTTCGGAATCGCCGGCACCCAGATGTGGGTCGATCCGGTCAACAAGCTTTCCGTCGTCCTGATGCTCCAGCTCAACCCCACGAGCTACCCGGTCCAGGCCGAAATCCGCACCGCCGCCTACAAGGACCTGGCCGCTATGAAGGCTTAGGTTTCTTCCTCGGCTTCACCAGGAACGACCACAGCCCGAACACCCCCAGCGCGGCGAGCGCCAGTCCGCTCGCCGCGGTAAAGAGCCGGTAGGCTATGCCGCCGACCGACGCCGCGTGAACCGGATAAAGGCTATCATTCAGCCGGTAGCCCAGGCCGCGCTTGAACGGATCGTGCACGCCGCGCACCACAGCGCTGACCGGTTCGACCGCCACCATGGTCCGCCCGTCCGGCGTCCATTCCCCCGGCTGCCTGAGCCGCACCCTGGCGACGTCCCACGACGCCTCCGGCCAGAAGGCGGCGCGGATCGTCGCGTCGGGAAACCGCGCCTGGGCCGCCTCTAGAATTTTGGGCCAGTCGATCTCCCCGGCCTCCGACGGCGGATAGAATTCCTCCTCGAACCCCGGCCCCGGGAACAGCTTCACCAGCAGGCTCTCCGCCGTCCGGTAAAAGATCATCCCCGCCCCGGTCAGGCAGAACACCATCACCGGAATCGCGAACAGGACCCCCAGATTGCGGTGCGCCGGCAGGAGTCCGCTGCGCTTGCCGCTCCTGGGCCAAACCCGAAACGAAAACCCCCGCCACACCGGCAGCCAGACGATCAGCCCCACGATCGCCAGCCCCACCGCGATCAGCCCCGACCAGCCGACGACCTTCATCCCCCTATCGCCCGCCAGCAGGAAATGGTGCAGCTCATAGACAAACGACTCAGGCCGCCCCGCTGGCCGGAAGGCCGCCACCAGCGTCCCGTCGGCGGCGGCATAGCCGTAGCGGTCCTTGGTGAAGGCCGCCTGGTGTATCCCCAGCCGCTCGGAGGCGAACACCACGTAACTCAGCTCGCCGTGCAGCACGTGCTCGATTCGATCCGCCGCCGCCCCCAGCACCTGCGGGCTCGCCGCGACCTTGGCCCTGGCTTCGGGAACCGTGGCGCGGATGTAGTCGGTCTTGAACGCCAGCATCGCCCCCGTCACCCCGATCACGATGAGGATCAGCGCCAACAGCGCGCCGATCCAGGCGTGCAGGGTGCGAAGGACCGCCATCATGGCGGCGCCGGGTCGGCCTTGGGAATGTTCGGCCTCGCCGCCTCGGCGGGCACATTGGCGATGATCCGCCCCTCGTTGCCCGGCGCGCCCGATTTAATCAGCTCATAGAACCCCGCAGCCTTGATCCGCACGACCACGGGCTTGCCGGTGTCGTTGGACAGGAACCAGCCGTGGATGCCCTCGAAGGGCGCGATCAGCGCCCCGTTGCCGGATAGCGCGTGGCCCTTCTTGTAGGTGGCGACGACCATCTCCTCCTTGGCCAGCTTGGGGACGGTGTGGCCGTGGAAGTCGAACTCGAAGGCCTTGGGATCATCCGCCCCGATCACCTCCCACGAATAGATCAGCGTCCCATCCTTGGGCAGGTGGAACTTGTATTCCAGCTGCGCGCCCTGAACGCCCAGGTCCATGGCGGTCAGGGGGATCTCGACGACGTCCGTGCGCCACGGCGTCGGGAACTCCCGCGCCCGCTGAACGCTGCCGGCGTTGGGGTCGATCTCGTTCTCGCCGGGGGCCCACAGGCGCGACAGGCCCGAGAGCTTGCCCACGCCCAGCAGGTCGACATCGTACTCGGCCGGCATCACCACCCCGACCACGATCAGGGCCCCGGCGATCAGCGCGCCGCCGGTGGCCAGCAGCAGCTTTTTCTTGGGCAGGGGCCGGGTCGCCCCGTCTTGGTTCGTCATCAGCCTGCTCCCAGGAAATAGCCAGCCAGTTGCTCGCCCGCCAGGACGAAGCCCGCCAGCATGAGAAGGATATTGGCCCCCCGCGCCGTGCGTTCGAACAGCGCCGTCCGCCGCCAGGCGGTCATCACGATCAGGATCAGGGACAGGGCGACGATCTGGCCGATCTCCACCCCGACGTTGAACGAGATCAGGTTCGTCACCAGGCCGTTGTCATTGAGGTTCAAGGCCTGGAGCTTGGTCGCCAGGCCAAAGCCGTGGATCAGGCCAAAACCCAGCACCACCGCCCGGTTGTCGGGCTGCGCGCCGATCGTCGTCTTGAAGCCGCCCAGGTTGTCGAAGGCCTTCCACACCACTGAGAGCCCGATCACCGCATCCACCAGATGCGCATCCACCTGCAGGTCGAGCAGCACCCCGGCCAGCAGGGTGATCGAGTGGCCGATCGAAAACATCGTCACATAGAGGGCGATCTGCTTCAGCCGGTAGAGGAAGAAGATTACCCCCACCAGGAACAGCAGGTGGTCGTACCCGGTCACCATGTGCTTGGCGCCCAGGTACAGGAAGGGGACCGGATCTGGCCCGTTGGTCGCCGCCACGAAGGCCGCGTCGGTGCCGCCGATGCCGTGCGCCGCCGCCATCGCCCAGAAGCCCTGGACGATCAAAAGCGCGAACGCCATCAGCAGCAGACGTGGAAGGGAGCGTGGGCTCATGGCCTTAGGTTTAGCGTCTTTCTCCGCCCCCGCGCGCGTTATTTACCGTTCAGGGCGGCGGTTACGAAACGTTACGGCAGTTGGCGCCCCGCCCTGTCCGTGGCACATCAAGACCGACACGGGCCGTGCGAGCCCGATTGGGAGGATGTTTCTATGAAGACCGGTTCCATATTCCTGGGCATTTCGGCCCTTGCTTTCGGCGTCGTTTCCGCTGGCGTCGCCCTGGCCCAGCCGCCGGCCGCCGCGCCGGCCGCCGCCGCCCCGGCCAACCCGCTGGTTTCCACCAACCCGAACTATGTGACCGTCAATATGGAGATCGCGGTCAACAAGCCCGCCGCCGAGGTTTGGGCCCGGGTCGGCAAGTACTGCGACATCGGCGAATGGCTGCTGCGCAACCCGGCGGGCTGCACCCTGCGTTCGGGCACGGGCGAGATCGGCACGCACCGCTCGGTCGGCGAAGAGGTGATGGTCGGCAAGACGCCGCTCTCCTACACCTATTCCCAGACGGTGAATTTCCAGGCCCGCGGCGCCGGCGCCAACCGGCCCTACAACCACTACCATGGCCATCTCGAGGCCCGTCCGGTCACCGCCACCACGTCAAAGCTCGTCTACATCCTGATGTACGACAACTCGATGGTCCCCGGCGACGAGGCCGCCAAGAAGGCCGAGATGGACCGCCGCCGCACGACCTTTGAGGGCGCGCTCGCCAATATGAAGATCCTCGCTGAAGGCGGGACCCTGCCGCCGGCGCCCGCCCGCGGCGGCGCCCCCGCCCCAGCCGCTCCGGCTCCGGGCCGCTAAGTCAGAAATCATTTAAATGGGGGCGGCGGGCTCTAAGGCCTGCCGCCCCTTTTCTTGCCTAAGGCATTGGCGGCTGAGCCGCCCTCTGCCACGGGTCGCCCCCGCTCCGCTCGGACAGCAGCAGCATCTTGCCGCGCAGGTTCAGGCGATCCAGCGCCTCCACCTCATAGAGCGCTTCGAAGGGCTTCTTGCCCTTGGTCTTCTTCTTGATCTCACTGATGCCGGCCCGGCTGGAGAGCGCCTCGGCGGTGTGCATCACCGCCACATCGCGGGTCCCGGCGATGACGATGATGTGGTTGCCTTCGGGCCCGTCGAAACTGGCGAAATAGCCGTAGTCCAGCCGGGTCTCCTTCAGGGTGTCCTTGGGGCCCTCCTGGCTGTGATAGGTCTTGGCCGTCGTCTGATCGATGATCTCGTCATAGGTCTCGCCGATCTTGAACCGCGACCCGGCGAACACCGGATCGCGCAGCAGGCCGAGCCCCGAGATATAGCCCACATAGATGATGTTGTTGCGCTTGATCATGTCGCTGGTCAGCTGCGAAGCGCTCACCACCCGGATCCGCTCTCGCTCCTTGGGCGTCTCGGCCAGCAGGGGCATCAGGTTGCGCAGCGCCGTGGCGATCGAGGTCGGCAGATAGTGCAAATCCAGGTCAGTGTATTTCCCCACCAGCTCTGGATTGTTCATCAGATACTCGGCCAGGTCGTCGGCCGAGTTGATCGTATATTCCCGGATCATGCGGATGACCTCGGCGTGCTCGTCGGCCTCGCCGAAGATGTAATAGTCGCCGACCACCAGGATCATCGGCCGATCGTCGTGGATCACCTCAGCCCAGGCTGGGCTGTGCCGGGCGAAGGCGAAGCCCGACATGTTGTGGGTCCACCACAGCGCCCCGCCGACGATGACATTCAGCGCCACCAGGATCGCCACCGCCGGCATCACCCAGGGCGGCAGGGTCCTGCGCCTAAGCGCCGCCTCGGCCTGCGCCGGATCGGCGGGCGCCAGGACCAGACGGTATTCCCCCTTGGGAATGGAGAGCTGCATCGGCTCGTCCCTGCCGGGGCCCCGGTAATAGTCGTCCAGCTTGCCGCGCAGGCGGTGGACATAGACCCTGACCGTCGAGTCCTGGGAGACATCGAAGTTTGCCGTGCGGCCGAACACCGCCTCGGCGACCTCCATTTCCTTGGGCGCCGGCTCTGAGCGCGAGCGCTCCACCAGGAACTCGAACAGGCGATGGACCACGGGCGAGCGGCCGAGCGCGCCCGCCGCCAGCACCTTGTCCGCCTCTGCCTGCAGATCGTCCATCTAGGCTTTCAGCCCCTTAGATTCGACGTTTCGTAACGTCAGCGGGCCGTTATGGAAACCGTAAATAACAAGACGCCGGCGCCCCCCGCGCCTAGAGCACCCTCGGCCTCGTCCGCTGTCGGCATTGAGACGAGGCATGACAAGCCGCGTGGAAAAAGGGTCTCAAGTCCGTGTTACGTTATATCTTCGCCGGTGGTTCCGCCGCCGCCGCCCTGCTGTTTTCGGCGTCTCCCGCCTTCGCCCAGGACCCTGCTCCCCAACCGCCTCAGGATGAGGTCACCGACGTTGGCGACCTGATCATCTTCGGCCGCGCCGAACAGCGTATCGGCAAGGCGGCCGCCGCCTCCGAAGGCGCCCTGGCCGGCGCCGACCTCACCGTCCGCCCCTTCCTGCGCACCGCCGAGCTCCTGGAACTGGTGCCCGGCCTGATGATCACTCAGCATTCGGGCAGCGGCAAAGCCAACCAGTACTTCCTGCGCGGCTTCAACCTCGATCACGGCACCGATTTTGGCCTGACCATCGACGGCGTCCCGATGAACTTCCGCACCCACGGCCACGGCCCAGGCTACCTCGACATCAACGGCCTGATCCCGGAGGTCGTCTCCCGCGTCGACTACCGCAAGGGCCCCTATCGCGCCGATGTCGGCGACTTCAATCTGGTCGGCGGGGCGCAGGTCAGCACCCGCTCCAGCTTCGATGAGAACTTCGTCCTCGCCGAAGGCGGCGACTTCGACTGGAAGCGCCTTGTCGCCGGCGGCTCCTTCGAAGCCAACGGCGCGACCTACATGGGCGTCGTCCAGCTCAAGACCTACGATGGTCCGTGGGAACTGCCAGAGCAGCTCCGCCACCTTTCGACCTACAGCAAGTACAGCCGCGAGACCGCGCTCGGCACGCTCTCCGCCAGCCTCTCGACCTATGACGCCGACTGGCGCCCCACCGAACAGATCGCAGAGCGGGCCATCGGGACCCTCCTCAAGGACCGGTTCGGCGTCCTCGACAAGGACATGACCGGCAATACCGAGCGCGAGATCGTCGCCCTCAACCTCGACGGCGAAGTCTGGCGCTCGAGCCTCTACTTCCAGCATTACGACTGGTCGATGAGTTCAAACCCGACCTATTTCCTCGACGACCCCATCAACGGCGACGCCTTCGAACAGTCGGAAAAGCTCAACACCTGGGGCGGCCGGATCGAGCGCCCGGTCAAGGCTTCGGACGCCCTGAGCTTCCTGGTCGGCGGCGAATTCCGCTACGACGACATTTCCCGCGTCGGCCTGCACAAGCTCAAAAAGGGCGTGCGGATCGGGACCAAGGGCGAGTTCGCGGTGGACGAAACCTCCGGCGGCCTCTTTGCCGAGGCGACCTGGAAGCCCATGGAACGGCTGACCATCATGGCCGGGCTGCGCGGCGACTACTACAGCTTCGAAAGCAACGCGCTGGACGCCGCGGCCTGGAGCGGTGAGGCCGACGCCGGCATTCTCCTCCCCAAGGTCGCCATCTCCTATCGCATCGCCGACGGCATCGCCGCCTACGCCAACTGGGGCCAGGGCTTCCACGCCAATGACGCCCGCGCTGTCACCAGCCCGGACGACCCCGTCCCCGGCATCGTCCGCGGCGAGGGCCGGGAGGTGGGCCTGCGCTATGAACGCCACGGCCTGGTCGCCACCGCCTCCTACTGGCAGATGCAGAACAATTCGGAGCTGATCTTCGTCGGCGATTCCAACACCGTCGAACCGGCCGGGGCCAGCGAGCGCCACGGGGTCGAGCTGACCTTCTTCTGGCGGCCGACCAACCGCATCGCCATCGACGGGGTGTGGACCGACAGCCACGCCCGCTTCGTCGACAGCCCCGGCGCCGCCTATGTGCCCGGCGCCATCAAGAACACCGCCGAACTGGGCTTCTCCTATATCGCGCCCAAGTGGAATACCGGCATCCGCGCCCGCTACCTCGGCAGCCACCCGCTGATCGAGGACAACAGCCAGCAGTCCCACCCCCTGACCGTGATCAACATCCGCGCCGCCTGGACCCCCGGCCGCTACGAGCTCTACGGAGAACTGCTCAACGTCCTCGACGAGGAGGGCGACGACATCGAGTACCTCTATCAATCCTACCTGCCCCAGATCGACCTCAACGGCCCGGTCGAGGGCATCCATTCCCGCGCCAACGAGCCACGCATGATCCGCGCCGGCCTCAAGGTTTCTTTCTAATCCGGTTCTTCCACGCCTCGCCCCTCTCCGCTTCGGTGGAGGGGGGATTTTTTGAATTAAAACTTGGCTGGCCAAAGCGGCTCTTCGGCTTAGCCCAGCCCTCCTCATGGGGGCATTTCGAGGGTCTGACCCCGGCAAAAAACCGATAGTCGAAACCATCAGCGAGCCGGCGCGGGGTGTTGAGCGGCAGGCCTAGATTTCGACGGTGAGACTATCGCTTACCAGCGAACCAGGCTGAGCCCCTCCATTTGACGCACAACGGCTGGAGGCCTCTGGACGGAGCGGTTGAACGCCCGGTCCCCGTAACGAGGATACCTTTCGCACCAGACGTCCCACGCGGGCAATCAGTTGGTCATCCTTGAACGGCTTTGCGAGGAAATCGCTGGCCCCCATGACAATCGCGGCCTTTACGTCCTCGGGCTTGTTGCGAGCCGTCAGCACCAGGGTTGGGGGATAAAATGAACCTGCGGACTTCAGGTGCGACAAGACTCCAAAACCGTCCATGATCGGCATGTTGATATCCAGGACCACGCCGTCCGGCCGGACGTGCTGTATGCGATCAAGTCCGTCGCGCCCATTGCGCGCGCAAAAGGTTTGGAAGCCCGCGAGTTCGAGTCGCGTGGTGATCAACTCAAGGATCATGGGATCGTCTTCGACAATGACGATGCGCGGCCGCTGACGCTCAGAAGCCCACGGCATGGCTCACCTCCGCGCAGGTTTCAGGCGTTTGCCATTGCGTGGCCTGGATGAGCGCGCCGATCATGCTGGATGCGACGATCGGCTTCCCGATCACGCCGTCAAATCCATCGATTCCGCAGTGGACGGCGCTTGGCGCATCAGCGGTGAACGCGAATATCGGCACGCTCTGGTTGGGGCCCGGCTCTGATCGGATCCGGTGGAGCACGCCTCGCCCGTCCAGGACGGGCATATTGAGATCGAGCAGGATTACGTCGAAGGGCGCTTCCGCCGCGAGGGTAACGCCTTCGGCCCCGTCGGCCGCTTCAGTGACCTCGGCATCGAATTGCTCAAGCAGGGCCCGGATCAGTTCGCGGTTGGCCGCATTGTCGTCGGTGACCAGAACGCGTACGCCGCTGAGGGTCGCTGAGATTTTCTCATCCGCCTCCGCGGCTTGGGGCGCCGATACCGGGGGCGCTTCGATTCGGAAGTGAAAGACCGATCCTTGGCCGGGCGAACTCTCAACGCCAATCTCTCCACCCATGGCTTCGACGAGGCCCTTGCAGATCGCCAAACCCAAACCGGTGCCGCCATGACGGCGCGTGGACGAGGCGTCCACCTGTGAAAAGCGCTGGAACAGGCGGGCGCACTGGATTTGATCCATGCCGGCGCCGGTATCTTCAATTCGAACCATGAGGGATTGCTCCTCCGCCCCATAGGTGAGCGCCAGCCGAACCGTTCCCTCGTCCGTAAACTTGACCGCATTGCCAATCAGATTGAGCAGAATTTGCCGTAACCGATCTGGATCGACACATACGTAGTCTGGGATGTCAGGTGCGGCTTCAAACTCCAGCCAAAGGGACTTGGAGTCCGCCAGCGGACCAAACATCGCCAGCGCGTCCTCGGCGATCGCCACCACGTCGATGGTTTTGGGATCTATCGTCATCTGCCCGGCTTCCAGCTTGGAGAAGTCCAGGATTTCATTGACGATCGAGAGCAAAGCAGAACCCGCCCCCTGCACGCGCTTGACCATCATCTGCGCGGTCTCGGGCAGGTCGTTGCGGCTTGCCAGCAGGCCCGTGAACCCGAGGATGGCCGTCAACGGCGTGCGGATTTCGTGGCTCATATTGGCCAAGAATTCTCCCTTTACGGCGGCGGCGGTTTCGGCCCGCTCGCAAGCCGCCTCCAGAAGTTCATTGGCTTCGAGGAGCCGCTCCTCCGTCTGCTTGAGTGCCGTTACATCGCTGACCAGCACGTAGAAGCCTTGGGTTTTCCCGGACGCGTCAATATCCGGAATGTAGTGCGCCAGGGTGTGACCCACCTCGCCGGACGGCTTGACCAGTGTCCGGGCAAAGCACTGGTTCTGACCGTTCAGCGCGTCGCGGATATATTCCTCATTTTTCGCGTAGAGTTCGGGACCTAGGAGCTCCGGGAGAGTGCAGCGAAGCATTTCCTCGGGTGTCCTGCCGAACCATTCACCATAGGCGGCGTTCGCGAACTGACAGCGCAGAGCGTGATCCCAGTACGCGACCAGCCCCGGCAAGTTGTCAGTCAAGGTCCGGATGAACCGTTCTGCGATGACGTGTTCGGTGACGTCCTGAAAGGTGCCGACGATCGCGGCGACTTCACCGTCGGCGCCTCGGCGACAAGCTCCTCGCGCGACAACGTGCCGCTCAGTGCCGTCCAGTTGGTAGATGCGAGCTTCCAGGGCGTAGTCCCGGCCCTCTGCGACCGCGCGCCGGACATGTTCAGCCAGCACCTTGGCGTCATCCGGATGATAGCGCTCAAGCACGCCTTGCAAGGCGGGGGACTCGACGCAGGGCTCGTAGCCATGGATGCGATAGACTTGCTCGGACCATGTCGTGTGATCCAGGGCAACGTCCCACGACCAGGTGCCAACGCCAGCCATCTCTTCGGCCAGTTTAAGAAGTCTTGTCTGTCGGTCTGCGAGGATTGCACTGCGTTCACGCTCTCTACTGTCGAGCCGCAGGAGCAAGGCCTGCATGACGCTCTTGGCGATCGCTTGCAGTCGGGTGGCCTGGCTATCGGTAAACGCCCTGGCGACCGTGTCGATTACACAGAGCGTGCCGAGCCGAAACCCCTCCGGAGTTATGAGCGGCGCGCCGGCGTAAAAGCGGATGTGCGGCGGTCCGGTGACAAGCGGATTGTCGCTGAACCTCTCGTCTTCGAGCGCGTCGTTGACCAGGAGCACCTCGTCCGAAAGGATCGCGTGCTGGCAAAAAGAGATATCCCGTGCGGTATGATCAACATCCAATCCGACGCACGATTTGAACCACTGCCGCTCGGGGTCAACCAAAGAAATGAGTGCAATGGGCGTGTTGAATGTCAACGCGGCAAGTTCTGTCAGGCTGTCGAACAGCGGCTCCGGTGGCGTGTCCAGAACCTCAAAGCGGTTCAATGCTGCGACGCGTTCGTTCTCCAGCGGATTATTCACAGCCTTCTCCCGGTTCTATGGGCGAAATGCTGGCGGCCATGTGCCTAATGAACAATGAAACCAGCGGTCAGTTGCCTTGGGGGTGGCAAAACGCCGCAACGCGCCGCGTTCGTGGCGCCGCGCGAGAATCAAGGGTGAGATTCAGCTATGACGGGTAAATCGGCGTCCATAATCATGCCGCCGCCCCGGCTGGCTGCCAGGTGCTTTCCGCTTTCCACCCATAGCTCACCTTCGCTGCGCCTCCTTTCAGCGGGCCGATGGCTCCCGTGAGCCTCTAGCCCCTTCCCGATTGCCCTGGCTCACCGCCTGAGCCACGATCACTCCATGGGAGAGAACACCATGGGCTTTGGCCTCGGCGAGACTGCCGACGCCATCCGCGAGACGACCCGCCGCTTCGCGTCCGATCGCATAGCGCCGATCGCCGCGCGCATCGATTCCGACAACGCCTTCCCGCGGGACCTGTGGCCGAAGATGGGCGAGCTTGGCCTTCACGGGATCACCGTCGAGGAGGAATGGGGCGGCCTTGGCCTTGGATACCTCGAACACGTCGTCGCCATGGAGGAGATCTCCCGCGCCTCGGCCTCCATCGGCCTGTCCTACGGGGCCCACTCCAATCTCTGCGTCAATCAGATCCGGCGTTGGGCCAGCGACGATCAGAAGGCCCGCTACCTCCCCAAACTGATCAGCGGCGAACACGTCGGCGCCCTTGCCATGAGCGAGGCGGGCTCCGGCTCCGACGTCGTCTCCATGAGCCTGAAGGCCCGGCGCACGGACGACGGCTACGTCCTCAACGGGACCAAGTTCTGGATCACCAACGCCCCCCACGCCGATGTCCTGGTGGTCTACGCCAAGACAGAGCCCGGCGAAGGCTCCAGGGGCATCACCGCCTTTCTGATCGAACGCGGTGTGGCGGGCTTCTCCACCTCGCCCAAGCTCGACAAGATGGGCATGCGGGGCTCCGACACCGCCGAACTTGTCTTTGACGATTGCGAAGTCTCCGAGGACCAGGTCATGGGCCCGGTGAACGGCGGCGTCGGCGTCCTGATGAGCGGCCTCGACTACGAGCGCGCCGTCCTCGCCGGCGGCCCGCTGGGCATCATGCAGGCCTGCCTGGACGTGGTCCTGCCCTACGTCCGCGACCGCAAACAGTTCGGAAAGGCCATCGGCTCCTTCCAGCTCATGCAGGGCAAGATCGCCGACATGTACGTCGCCCTCAATTCCGCCCGCGCCTATGTCTATGCGGTCGCCAAGGCCTGCGATGAGGGCAAGACCACAAGGTTCGACGCGGCCGGCGCCATCCTGCTGGCCTCCGAAAACGCGGTGAAGGTGGCGGCCGAGGCCATCCAGGCTCTGGGCGGGGCGGGCTACACCAAGGAATGGCCCGTGGAGCGCATGCTTCGCGACGCCAAGCTCTATGACATCGGCGCTGGCACCAACGAGATCCGCCGCTACCTCATCGGCCGGGAGCTGATCGGCGCATGAGGATCGAGATCGTCGAGGTCGGGCCCCGCGACGGCCTGCAGAACGAAAAGGCCGTACTGGAGGTCGCGGACAAGGTCGAGCTGATCGCCAGGCTCGAAGCCGCCGGCGCGCGGCGCATCGAAGTCGCCTCCTTCGTCAATGAAAAGCGCGTGCCCCAGATGGCCGGCGCCGAGGCGATCATCGCCACCCTCCCCCGCTCGGCCCGCTCCGGCATCGGCGTTGTGCTGAACGAGCGCGGCTGGGACCGGGCGGTCGCGAGCGGCATCGAGGAAGCCAACATCGTGGTCTGCGCCACCGATGGCTTCGGAATCCGCAATCAGGGCGCCACCGCCGCTGAGACCATGGCGACCATGGCCCGCATCGCCGAGCGCCAGCAGCGCGAGGGCGGCCCGAAACTCACCATGACCATCTCCGTCGCCTTCGGCTGCCCCTTCGACGGCGAGGTCCCGCTGAGCCAACTCGTCGCCCTGGCCAGGGAATGCGACGCCCTCGGCATCCCCGAACTGGCGCTGGCCGACACCATCGGCGTCGCCGACCCCTGGGCCGTCCGCTCGGCCATCGAAGCGGTCCGCGCCGCCGCCCCCAGGGCCGCCCTGCGCATGCACTTCCACGACACCCGCAACAC
>DGYN01000108.1:449-3889 GCA_002398405.1 Caulobacteraceae bacterium UBA5005 | reverse complement strand
TCGCCCATGGCGCAGCCGGCGAAGGGCGCCAGGAACTGCAGGGGGGCGGGCTCCGAGGCCGTGGCGGCGACGACGATGGTGTATTCCAGGGCGCCCTGCTCTTCGAGCGTCTTGACGATCTGGGCGACGGTGGAGCGCTTCTGACCGATGGCGACATAGATGCAGTAGAGCTTCTTGCCCTCATCGCCGCTCTGATTGAGGGCCTTCTGGTTGAGGATGGCGTCGATGGCCACGGCGGTCTTGCCGGTCTGACGGTCCCCGATGATCAGTTCGCGCTGGCCGCGGCCGATCGGGATCAGGCTGTCGATGGCTTTCAGGCCCGTCTGCACCGGCTCGTGCACCGACTTGCGCGGGATGATGCCCGGAGCCTTGACGTCCACCCGGCGGCGTTCGGCGGCGCCCTTGATCGGGCCCTTGCCGTCGATCGGCTCGCCCAGCGGATTGACGACGCGGCCCAGCATGGCCTTGCCCACCGGCACGTCGACGATTTCGCCAAGGCGGCGGACTTCATCGCCTTCGCTGATCTGGGCGTCGGAGCCGAAGATCACGATGCCGACGTTGTCGCGCTCCAGGTTCAGGGCCATGCCCTTGACCCCCGCTCCAGGGAACTCGACCATTTCACCGGCCTGGACGTTATCCAGGCCGAAGACGCGGGCGATGCCGTCGCCGACGGAGAGGACCTGGCCGACGTCGGAAACGTCAGCGTCCTTGCCGAAGTTGGCGATCTGGGACTTGAGGATGGCCGAAATTTCGGCGGCGCGGATATCCATGGGTGCTTACGCTCTCTTGAGGGCGAACTTGAGTTGGTCGAGTTTCGATTTCAGCGACGCGTCATAAAGGCGCGAGCCGACTTTGACTTTGATGCCGCCGAGGATGGAGGCGTCGACCCGGGTTTCGATCTCCGGATCCTTGCCGAGCGCCGTGCGCAGGGCCGAGGCGACGGCCTTGGCCTGGGCCGGGGTCATGGGAACGGCGGTGGTCACCTGGGCCGAAACCGCGCCGCGCTCGGCGGCGGAGAGGGCCTCAAAGGAGGTGATGACGCTGGCCAGCGCATTGGCCCGGCCGTTCTGGGCCAGCAAGCCCAGAAACTTCAGCGTGGTCATGTTGAACTTGGCTTTGACGCCGACGGCGACGATGCCCTTGCCCTTGTCCTCGGCCGAGAACTTCGGGGAGGCGAGAAGGGTGCGCAGGTCGGCGGATCCCGCCAGCATCGCCTTGATCGCCTTGAGGTCTTTCTCGACCGCGGCGATGTTCTTTTCGTCCTTCGCCAGGCCGAACAGGGCCAGCGCGTACCTTTGGCCTACGTCAGTCGCCTTGGAATCGTCCGCCACTTAACCCGCCTGATGCGCCGTTGTCGTTTTCAAAGGCCCGGACGCCTGCCCGAACCTAATGGCCTGATTTCACTTTGGAAAGTGAGCGGGCCAAGGCGCTGCGAAGCGCTCTTTGCCCAAGCCGCGGGCCTGATAGCACCTCCCATTCGCAGCCGCAACAAGGCCGCCCGCCGCCTTTGCGCGGCAAGCCCCTTGCCCGTTGATTTTTCTTGCAATATTGGTAGCAGAACGATTGTTCTGAAACCCATGCCCCGCGCCAGCCGCCTCGATCCCGACGCCTGCCTGGACGCCGCCATGGCCCTGTTCTGGTCCAGGGGCTACGGCGCGGTCTCCATCGACGACCTCGTCCAGGCGACTGGAACGGCGCGTTACGGTCTCTATGCGGCCTTCGCTGACAAGCGGGGCCTCTACCTCGCCGCCCTGGCCCGCTACCGCGACGTCATCGTCGACCGCCAGTTCAGCGGGGTGGAGGCGGCCGGCGCCGGCCCCGTCCAGGTGCGCGGCTACTTCGACGCCCTGCTGGCCATGGCCGCCCAGGGGTGGGGCTGCCTGATGGTCAACGCCATGATCGAGCGCGCCCCGGAGGACGCCGCCGTCGCCAAATTCGTCGAGGCCCATAGACTGCGCCTGCGCACCGGCTTTGCCGCCGCCAAGGCCAACCCCGACCTCCTCGCCAACCTCGCCTTCGGCGTCGCCGCCGCCGCCCGCGCCGGAGCCCCCCTCGACTCCCTCAGCGCCGCCATCGACACGGCCCTGGCCCGGGACTAGCACCGCCCCGGGACATGTAGCGCGCAGCGATACGTGTACCGACCCTCAAGCTCGGCCCACCCCTGGGTACACGCATCGCTCCGCGTTGCATGTCCCCGACCCGCGCCTTCCCGACCCGCACTCAATCCAAAAACCGCCTTGACACTCTTTCCGTCACAGTTGTAGCACTGAGTCACCGCTACAACTGTGACAGGCCGCATGAAAATCAGTCCCGCCGAATCCCAGGTCCTTGACGCGCTGTGGCGCGCCCGCCGGCCGCTGGCCGCCGAAGAGGTCACCCAGGCCCTCGCCGACGAGCAGGAGTGGGCCCACCCGACGGTGCGCAGTCTGCTGAACCGGTTGGTCAAGAAATCCGCCGTGGCGGCGCGGATGGAGGGCCGGCGCTATCTCTACAGCCCGCTCGTCGCCCGCGCCGACTATACCCAGGCCGAAAGCGAAAGCCTGCTCGACCGGCTGTTCGACGGCCAGCTTGTTCCCTTCGTCACCCAGTTCGCCAGCCGCAAGAAACTGAGCCCCGAAGAGGTCGCCCAGTTGCGCAAGCTCGTGGAGAAGCTCGAAAATGACAGCTGACCTGCTGACCGCCCTCTTCGAGATCAACCTCGCCGCGTCGCTTGCCATCCTGGCGGTCCTGGCGGCGCGCCGGCCGGTGCGGAAAAGGTTCGGCGCCGGCATCGCCTACGCCCTTTGGCTGCTTCCGCCCATCGCCGCGGCGGCGAGCCTGCTGCCCCGCCCGAGCTTTACCGCCGCCGTTCCCCAGATTCCCGTGGGCCCGGGTTTTGAAGCCGCTATCGTGTGGATCGCGGCGCCCGCGACCGCCGTCCCCGCGCCGTCCGGATGGCAGTTCCCCGATCCCGCCCAGATCGCCATCGCGGTCTGGGTCGCGGGCGCCCTTCTGACGCTCTGCCTCGCGGCCCTGGTGCACGCCAAGGGTGTGGCCCGTTTCGGCCGCCTGACCCCCGACCCTGAGGGCGGGCGCCTTTGGCGGGCGAGGAACATGGGCATGGGCCCGGCCCTGGTGGGCGTGCTCTGGCCCCGTCTGGTGCTGCCGTCAGATTTCGAGGCCCGCTTCGAGCCCCGCGAAAGGGCCCTCATCCTGGCCCACGAGCAAAGACACCTGAAGGCGGGGGACACCCGCATCAACACCCTCATTGTCCTGTTCAGCTGTCTGAACTGGTTCAATCCCCTGGTTCACATCGCGGCCTTCTTCGCCCGGGTGGATCAGGAACTCGCCTGCGACGCGGCGGTCGTAGAGCGTTTCCCTGGCGAGCGCCGGACGTACGCGGAGGCCCTTTTGAAAACCCAGCTGGCCGCCGCCCCCCTGCCGCTCGGCTGCTACTGGCC
>DGYN01000108.1:0-226 GCA_002398405.1 Caulobacteraceae bacterium UBA5005 | reverse complement strand
GCCGCTCGGCTGCTACTGGCCGGGCGGATCAAGCAACCTCCTAAAAGAGAGACTCGAAATGCTTGCCAGCAAAACCCACGGCCGCGCCCGCCGCCTCGCCGGCGCCGCCGCCCTGACCCTCATCTGCGCCACAGGCGGAGCCGCCGCCTGGGCGGCGGGAGCGCCCGAAGCTCCGGCCCTCGCTCCGGCCCCGGTCCCGGCCCCGGCGGCGCCCATCCCGGAGGCA
>DGYN01000117.1 GCA_002398405.1 Caulobacteraceae bacterium UBA5005 | reverse complement strand
CCGGCGGCCGGGGCGCCGGCCTTGCGGGCCGGAGGGCGGCCGTTGGGAGTGGTCAGGAACGAGGTGCGCGGCTCGCCGCCGACCCGCATGACCCGCGAGCCGGGATCAAGCCAGCCGCGGTCATAGCCGCCGACGTTGCCGCCCGCGGCCGAGAACTGGGTCTGGCCGGCGGGAAGGTCGCCGCCGACCGACGGGGGCGGAGCGTTGGGGTCGATATTGCCGTTGTCGGAGCTCGCCAGCTTGTCGGCGTCGCCTTCGATCTTGCGGACCTCGTCCGGCGTCATGACCAGGCGATTGCCGAACTCAGCGGGCCGGCTTTCGGTGGTGAGCGAGCTGTTAGTCCAGTAGCCGCCGAGATCCGGCTGGCCGAAGGACAGGCGCGGGGCCTTATAGGCCGCGGCCGTCTTGGTCTGGGCGTGCAGAGGGGCGGAGAGGGCAAGCGGCGCGACGATGATCATCGCGGCGGCCGTCAGAAGAAGAGCGCGTTTCAAGGGCCTGGTCCTTCACTGTGCGTTTGGCGATCAGTCTACTCGCCATTTTTGGACAGGTGATGCCCGCGTTGTCACGCGGCTGCAATCCTTATCTAGTTCCGTCCGAGGGTCAGATCGGTCCAGCGCCAGCTTGCGTCGCCGAGCGCCAGCCTCGCCGAGCCGGGCGTATCGTTCAGCGAGATCAGCACCAGGCCTCGCATCTGTTGGCGGCGGCAGGCTTCGGGGGCGAAGGCGATCTTGACCATCATGGTCTCGCGGACATTGGCGAGGCCCGCGCCCTCCTCATCGGGGCTGCGCACCCAGGCGCCGTTCCAGACCAGGATCGCCTTGCCCCGGTGCACCCGGGCGGCCGAGGCCTGGACCTTGGCGTCGGTGCGCAGCGCGTCCTGCAGCAGACGCACCATGTTGCACTGGCCGCCGCCCTCGCCGGAGCCGGAGCCAGCGGTCGCCGCGCCGTGAAGGTCGGAATCGCTCACCTCGGCCATGGCGAGGCCTGTCGAGGCCTGACCGGCGACGACCGGCGGGACAACGCGGGAGGGGGGCGCCGGCCGGGCGGCGATCTTCGGCTTGGCCGCCTTTTCCGGCTTGGGTTTGACGATGGCTTTCTTGGCCGGAGGCTCTTTATTGGGCTTGGGCGGCGCCTCGATGGGGGGCGGCTGCGGCTCGGGCTGGACCATGTCGACCGCGATGGGATCGAGGGCATAGGCAGGCGCGGGGCTATCCGGCGACCAGATCAGAGCAGCGCCGATGATGACGTGGACGCCGGCGCTCACCGCCACCGCAACGCCCCGCGTCGCCCACCAGCGGCGGGCCTTTTTCCAGTCGGGCTCGAACTTCATCGTCCGCATTAGGACCATGCTTCCGCGTCAGGATCGTGGCGCCATAAGGGCTCACGCCAATAGGTACAGTCTGTCCGACCTTTGCCTAAGGAATAATTGTGCGGTTGACCGTGAGCGAGGGTGCAGGCAAACACCCGCCCTGCCGGAGACGTGGCCGAGTGGCTTAAGGCAACGGTTTGCTAAATCGTCATACCCCTAAAGGGTATCCAGGGTTCGAATCCCTGCGTCTCCGCCAGACCCCGCCAGAGCCGTTGTGCACGACGCGCATGAAACGGGCCGCGGCCTTGCAGCCGCGACCCGCCGGTTGTCCAGCCTTGAAGGCCTATTTGGCGATCAGGAGGGTCGTGCCGCTGCTGGGCGCGTACGACTTGGCCCCGTCAGCTGTGCTCAGCAGCGAATAGACTGGGGTCCCGTTGATATCCAGCTGCTTGGTCGCGGTCTTGACCTGCATCCGCAGACGCCCACCGGTCAATTTGTCGACCAGGCTGAACACATTGCCAAAGGCCTGGACAGCCGCGCCGGCGTTGCCCGTGGCGCCGACAAAGCCGTCGACCGCCGCGGAAAGCTGGCCATAGTTTTGCCAGGCTCCCCCGGCGTAGAGGTAGATATTGCATTCGCCCATGTCCGCCCGGCCCACCGGCTGGCGCTTGTGATTGACCCGGTAGGCGTAGTTGATCCACGGGTCTCGGCACGGCCCGCGGTCAGCCGCGGTCGTCACCGGATTTTGCGCGAGGGCGACACCGCCCACGCTCACGGAAAGGCTAGTCGCCAGAAGGGCGGCCGCGATCAAGGTCTTCATAGTGGTTACTCCCCATTCCCCCCCGGCTGAAATCAGCCGGATCGTCACCATAGAACAGCGTTTCTCAAATGAACCGGCTCTGAATGAAATTGACAACCCTCGTTTGGGGGAGGAGCGAACGGCGCTCCCGACCTGCCCGGACTAGAACATCACCCATTGTTTGGCGCCGTGGTCCGACAAAAGGTCGAACTCCGCCTGCACCTTTTCCAGCGCCTCCATTTCCGCATTGACGGCTGTGTCAACGCCATCGCAGGAGGCTTTCATGATGATGGCCTGGAGGCGATCGTATTTCTCAAGATTGAGGAAGACGTGACCCTTCTCGTGCAAGACCAGAGACTCGTAGAACCCCTGCCACCGCGCCAGTACAGCCGGGCGGATTCCCTTGGTTTCGGCCAGGCGGGGAAGGGTGACTTTTATCCTGTAGTCGACCTGCGCGCCGGTAACGCGGCAGACTCCGTTCGGCTCAGTCTGGGTCTGGTATTTGTATGAAACCTCGGATTCCGTCAGGCCGGCGTAGCGCACGCCTGACGAATCCCGCTGCCCTTCCTGCAGGGCCCTCCTGATCAGGATCTCGGTCTTACCCGGCACGTCGTAGTAGACAACGGTCACATTGGGCAAGGCCGCGAGATCCGCCGCCGCCACCTTGGCCAGCGTCCATTGGGCTGACGCCGCGGCGGGAATAAGGACGGCGACCGAGGCCGCCGCCCAAAGTCTCAGCCCCCTATTTCCCATCAACGGAGAACGCGAAGAGCACATTGTTGCCGTTCGCTCCGCCGCCGTAACCAGAGTAGCCGGCGTGCTGGTAAACGATACCGTTCGCCACGGTCGGGCCGGTGGCGTCGATGGCCCCGCCGATGGCGCCCTTTTGACCGTTCACGGTGTCCACCGGTTTACCGGCGTCGAAGTCCCACAGCACCGCGCCGGTATTGGCGTCATAGGCCCGCAGGTGGGCGTCCAGGGTGCCGGAGAACACGGCGCCCGGGATCGCAGTCACCGCCGCCGAGTGCGACGGGGTGCAGCGGCCGGGGCTCGAGCAGGTCACCCGGATGCCGAGCTTTTCCCAAACGATCTTGCCGGTGGCCAGGTCCAGGGCCCAGAGGCCGGGCTTGGCCGGGCCGCCGACCGCGATAGTGTCGGCGTTGGCGACGTACATTTTGGTGGCGTCCGCGGCGCTGCCCCACTGGATGCCGCCGAGCGGGCCGCCGGTGCCAAGCTTGTTCTGCCAGAGGACTTTGCCGTTCTGGTCGGGATCCAAGCCATAGGCAGTGCCGGACTTCTGGCCAATCACCAGGATCCGCTTGCCGCCGGGCAGGGTGCGCAGAATGGCCGATTGGCCGAAGTCATGGTCCGGACCGACGGTCAGCGGGCAGTTGGCGGGCTGTCCGGCGCGGCCCGTGCAGCCCACCAGAAAGGCGTCGTTCTCGGTCGCCTGATAGGACCACACCTTTTTGCCGGTGCGCAGGTCAAGCGCGATGATGGCGTCGGTGGCGTCGGTCTTGACGTCGGTGTAGCCGTCGCCGGTGGCGAAGTAGAGCCGCTTGAGCTTGGTATCGATGGTGGGCGAGGCCCAGATCGCCGCCCCGGCGGGACCCAGCAGGTTCTTGTTGCCCGCGGTGCGGTGGACCTTGGGCGCCTCTTCGATGGCGTAGGTCTTCCACTTCACCTTGCCGGTACGGGCGTCGATCGCGGTGATCGAGCCGCGGAAGGTGCAGCAGACATAAGCGGTCTCGTTGGTCACCGTCTCCTCCATGGAGGAGGTCGGCACATAGAGGACACCGTCGTGCAGGGTCGGCGTGCCGGTCATCACGCCGCGCGGGTGCTTCTCGACCGAGGTGGTCCAGAAGATCTTGCCGGTCATGGCGTCGGCCGCGTTTAGGTTCATGCGGTCATCGGCCCAATAGACGGCCCACTTGCTCGGTGATTTCGAGTTGCGGGCGACCACCGGACTGGTGCGGACCGCGCCCACGGCGTCATGGCGCCAGTAGACGCAGCCGGTCTGGGCGTTCAGCGAATAGACCTTGCCGGCGTTGGAACTGATGAAGATGCGGTTGCCGATGATCGTCGCCTGGCCGTTCTTCTTTCCCGGATAGGCGAAGGCCCATTTGACCTTCAGCTTCGGAACGTCGGCGGCGGCCAGGCCAGGGTTCGGCTGATAGCGTGTGTTCTGGGCGTCCATGCCCCAGCCGTTCCAGTCGGTCTTGGATGCGACAATCGGATCCTGAGTCGGGCAGAGGTTGGGATCGGGGCCCAGCGCCACCTTTGGCAGGGGCTGCTTGCCGGTGATGTAGACCGCCATGGCGACGATCTCGGCCTCGCTCATGCCCTCAGCCATCGGCTTCATGACGCCGCGGGTCAGGGATTCTACGATATTGTCCGGGCCGCTGAGGGCCAACTGCGCCTTGGGCGGGGTGCGGTCCTCAGACGAGGCGGTGTCGTGGCAGCTGGAACAGCGCTGCATGTACTGGTCGTGCGGGCTGACGCGCGCCGCCTGCTGGGCGAGGGCGGGAATCATGCCGGCGCAGAGGCTGAACGCCGCGATTGCGCCGAAAATAGCCAGTTTTTTCACAACGATACCGATCTCTTCCTGGAGGAAATCGCCTGTATGGCGGCCATTCGTTTCAGGAACCTTTATCGAATTTCGAGGGTAGTCTCTACAGACCAACTCCCGCGGGCGCCGATTGCCCTAGCGACTGATGGTCACGCCGCCGTCGACGGCGATGTGTTCCCCGACCACATAGTCCCCTGCCTGGCTCGCCAGGAAGATGGCCACGCCCGCCATGTCCTCGTCCTTGCCGACCCTTCCGATTGGGGTGCGCGCCGCGACGGCGTCGGCATGGTCGCGGGCGGTGGTGTTCATGTCCGAGGGGAAAGGGCCCGGGCAGATCGCGGAGACGACGATGTGGTCCTCCGCAAGCCGCAGCGACATCCGCCGCGTCAGGTGGATTAGGCCCGCCTTGGAGGCGGCGTATGGATAGGTTTCCTGCTTGTTGACGCTCATTCCGTCGATGGAGGCGACGTTGATCACCTTGGCGGGCTGTTCGGCGCTGGCCGCCTTGCGCAGCAGGCCGATCAGGGCCTGGGTCAGGAACATCGGCGTCTTGAGATTGAGGTCGACGACCTTGTCCCAGCCGCTTTCCGGAAATTCGTCGAAGGGCGCGAGCCAGGCGGCGCCGGCGTTGTTGACCAGGATATCGAGACGGTCTTCCCGCTTGGCGATCTCCGCCGCCAGGGTCTTGCACCCCTCCACCGTCGAGACATCGATGGGCAGAGAGACGCACTCGCCCCCAGATTCGCCTTTGTATTCGGCGGTGAGTTCGGCCGCGGTGGCATCGCACGCCGCCGCCTTGCGGGCGGTGATGTAGACGCGGCTGCAGCCCGAGGCGAGATAGCCCCGCGCGATCATCTTGCCGATCCCGCGCGAGCCGCCGGTGATCAGAGCCACACGGCCCTGGAGCGAAAACAGCTTGGCGACATCCATGTGCGCGATCCCTCATTCAAACGCTTGTTTGCGGTCTGATTAGACCGGAGATCGCCGGCGCGCCAGTGAAGCTTGCGGCCTAGGCGCTTGCGTCTTTGAGCCGCAGAGGCGGGCGGCCCGCCACTTGCTAGGTTGCGGCCATGACCCGCGACATGTCCCGCAACAAGACCCTCGACGCGAAGTTGAAGGCCGCCTTTGACGAAAAGGCCGCCGAGCCTGTGCCGGAACACATCATCGAACTGGTGGATGAGCTGGAAACGCCGCCGGTGCCCAAAGCAAGCTAGACGGTTGCCGCGCGCCCCGGCGGCCGCTAGGAAGATGGCGTCGGGCCTTTGGCAGGCGCCCGGTTTTCAAAGACGATGATCGTCCAAGCGCTGCCCTGACCCCGGTTCTTCCGGGGAAGGGATTTGGCGCATGCCTTATTCGTTCCTCACGAACCGTCGATTGAAGGAACGCGACCATGTCCGGCGTCGTCGTCTACGGCTTTCCGCTGAGCACCTATGTCAACATCGTACGGCTCGTCCTTGCTCATAAGGGCGTCCCGTTTGAGTTCAACGACCTTGAGCCATGCATGGGTAAGGCGCGCCATCGCGCCCTGCATCCGTTCGAGCGGGCGCCCATTCTCGAGCACAACGGGTTTTTCCTCTATGAGACCTCGGCCATCGTTCTCTATGTCGACGAGGCGTTCGAGGGCCCTTCGCTCCAGCCGGCGGAGCCGCGGCAGAGGGCCCTGATGCATCGCTGGATCAGCGCGCTCAACGCCTACTACTATCCCTACATCGTCTATCATCTTGCTCATGAGCGCCTGGTCTTTCCGGCGCTCGGCATCGCGCCGGACGAAAAGGTTGTCGCCGCGGCCCTGCCAAAGATCGCTACAGCCTTGGCCGTCATGGAGGCCGAGCTTTTCGTCAACGGCGCTTTCCTGGTGGAGGGCCGGCTTTGCCTGGCGGACTTCTTCCTGCTGCCCAGCCTGCGAAGCCTCGGACGCACGCCAGAAGGGCAGGACATGCTCAGGGAAAAGCCGTTGATCCGAGCCTGGTTGTCGAGAATGCAGGACCTGCCCAGCGTAAGGGATCTGTTTGATGAAATCGCGCCCCTGATTGGTACGCCGATCGAGCACGCCCGCGCCTGGGTCGATCATCACCGGCCGAGGTATTAGGGACGGCCAAGTGTCGGTCCCGACGTATTGCCCGACAACGCTTCTCCCGCGTCCTCCGCGTCGAGAAGTTTCAACAGGCGGGTCCGCGCGCGGTTGACGCGGCTTTTGATTGTGCCGAGCGCGCAGCCGCAGACTTCGGCGGCTTCCTCGTAGGTGAGGCCGGCGCCGCCGACCAGGACCAGCGCCTCGCGGTGTTCGTCAGGCAGGCGCTTCAAGGCCGTTTCCATGGCGGTGACCGCGACGCTCCAGTCCTGGTTCGCGGCGGAGGTCAGGGTCGCGGCATAGGCGCCGTCTTCATCGCGCACCTCGCGGCGGCGGCGGACAACGGTGGTGTAATAGGTGTTGCGCAGGATGGTGAAGAGCCAGGCCCGAAGGTTGGTGCCGATCTCGAATTTCTCGCGGTTGGTCCAGGCCTTGATCAGGGTGTCCTGGACCAGATCGTCGGCGTCCGAGGCGTTGTGACTTAAGGACCAGGCGAAGGCTCGAAGCGCCGGGATCATGGCGATGACGTCGTCACGCCAGCTGCCAACTGTGCCCTTCACGGGCGCGCTCCGTTGTGTCTTGGGCCGTATGGTTTCATCGCCCCGCAAACCTGCACCCGACGCTGCGGCTAGGACTCTAGCCAACTCTCCACGCACCGATAAACGCACATCAACGATCCGCGTTCCTGCTTTCCGCGGGGTTTAAGGGCGTGGTTACCGCACAGCTTCCAGCTGAGTTTGGCGCCATTCGTCTAGGACCGCGAGAGCGCGGCGGCCCATCAGGCGTTTTTTTTCGCGGCCGCGTTCATTGTGGGGCAAGCGTTTGCCATCCGGGCCAGCGCGCGGGGCTTCCATCGGCGGCATCAGGCCATAATTTATGTTCATCGGCTGGAATTTCGAGCCCGGCAGGTGTCCGCCGGTGACATGGGCCAAAAGCGCCCCGATCGCTGTCTCCGGTGGAGGCGGGGCAAGCGTATCTCCCCGCCAGTTCGCCGCCGCCATGCGGCCGGCCAGGATGCCGATGGCCGCGCTTTCCACATAGCCTTCGACGCCGGTGATCTGGCCGGCGAAGCGCAGGCGTTTGTCGGCCTTGAGCCGAAGCTCACGGTCAAGCAGAACCGGGGAATTGAGGAAGGTGTTGCGGTGCAGACCGCCAAGGCGGGCGAAAACCGCGTCCTGCAGTCCAGGGATCATCCGGAAGACGTCGGCCTGCGCCCCGTGCTTAAGCTTGGTCTGGAAGCCCACCATGTTGAATAGGGTGCCCAGCGCATTGTCCTGCCGTAGCTGCACGACCGCATAGGCCTTAACGGTGGGGTTGTGGGCGTTGGTCAGACCCATGGGTTTCATCGGCCCGTGGCGCAGGGTCTCGCGGCCCCGCTCGGCCATCACCTCGATCGGCAAGCAACCATCGAAATAGGGGACGTTCTCCCAATCCTTGAACTCGGCCTTGGGCCCGGCCAGCAGGGCGTCGACGAAGGCTTCGTACTGATCCTTGTCCATAGGGCAGTTGATGTAGGCGGCGGCGTCGCCCCCCGGCCCCTCCTTGTCGTAGCGCGACTGTTTCCAGGCCACCGACATGTCGATGCTGTCGGCGTGGACGATGGGGGCGATGGCGTCGAAGAACGACAGCGAGGACTCGCCGGTCAGATCAAGGATGGCGTCGGCCAGCGCCGGGGAGGTCAAGGGGCCGGTGGCGACGATCACATTGTCCCAATCGGCCGGGGGCAGGCCGACGATCTCGCCCCGCTGGATGGTGATGTTCGGATGGGCGGAAAGCTTGGCCGTCACCGCGGCTGAAAAGCCGTCGCGGTCCACCGCCAGAGCACCGCCGGCCGGGACCTGGTGGGCGTCGCCGCAGGCCATGATCAGCGAGGAGAGCCTGCGCATCTCGGCATGCAGCAGGCCAACCGCGTTATGCTCGGCGTCGTCCGAGCGGAAGGAATTGGAGCAGACCAGTTCGGCCAGGCCCTCGGTCTGGTGGGCGTCGGTCTTCCGGTGAGGCCGCATCTCGTGCAGCACGACCGCGGCGCCGGTCTCCGCGGCCTGCCACGCGGCTTCCGAGCCGGCCAGGCCGCCGCCGATCACATGAATGGGGGTTTTTGTCATGCCCACCGCATAGCGCCTCGAAGAGGGGGTGTCATGAGCTTCGCCATGAGTCATAGTCCCGGCGGGGTAACCACGTTCTGGGGGGAATACCATGGCTAGCGTTTCGCCGGTTGCGGCTGGGGTCGCGGGTTTGAAGCTGCTTCGCGACAAGCCTATCGTTTTCGTTGTCTGGGCTTTGATCAATGCGGCTGTGAAGGCTGGGGTCATCGCCCTAAGCCTGATCACGCTGGGCGTGGTTTCGACGACCTTGCTGCCGCCATTCATCGAAAGCGTCAAAGCCGACGCCATCGACTATTCCGCCCTGCTGGCCATCGTCGCGGGATTCTCCGGCGTGGTGATCGTCGCGTTGCCGGCGTACCTGGCCCTGGATTCGATCTTCACTACCGCCGTCAAGCGGATGGTCCTCCATCCCGAGCAGAGCAGGTATTTCTATCTGCGCGCCGGCGTCGAGGAGTTCCTGGTCTTCCTGGTGCGCCTGGTGCGGTTCTTCGTCCTCTTCTTCCTTGAGGTCATTCTGTTCATGGCCGTCCTGGTGTTGCTGCGCACCAACCCCATCCTCGGCTTCATCGCCTGCGTGCCGGCCATCGCCCTGGTGGCCTATATCTCCACCAGACTGTCGCT
Organism: Caulobacteraceae bacterium UBA5005; assembly: GCA_002398405.1. Taxonomy (GTDB): domain Bacteria; phylum Pseudomonadota; class Alphaproteobacteria; order Caulobacterales; family Caulobacteraceae; genus UBA5005. The sequence goes on along the minus strand of DGYN01000117.1, from coordinate 10,343 downwards.
CGCCGCGGCGCAAACCTATGCCGACCGCGACTTCCACCTGATCGGCTCCTGGTGGCTCACCAAGGGCCCTTTCACGACCCATTTCCTGCCGATCTTCCTGTCCTATGTGGTGGCCTTCCTCTTCTATCTGGTGGTCCTCATCGCCGCCTATGTGCTCCAGTCAGTCTTCGCTGACGGGGCCTTCGCGGCGGTTCTGCAGCAGAAGCCGGACGACCTGGCCTCGATGCTGCCCCTGTTGGGATTTGGGGTCCTGGTCGGCGGCGCGGTGCAGATCATTCAGGATACCCTGCGCTTGCCGATCCTGGGGGCCAGCACCGCTGCGGTCTACCGGGACCTGATGGCCGCGAAGAAGAATGGATAGGGCCAACATCTGGCCAGCCTTCTTTGAAGGGTTCCGGCTGATCGGCCGCAAGCCGATCGCCGTCCTGATGTGGGCGGTGGTCTATGTCGGCATCACTGCGATACCGGTGATTCTGTCGTTCCTGGTCGGGGGCGGCGATCTGGCCAGCCTGTCTCAGCGGTTGGAAGCCTGGGATCCGGCGTCCGGAGATCCCGCGCCGTCGTTGGCCGGACCTTTGAATGGGCTGATCCAGATCTTTTCGTTGGTGCTGAGCATATTCACCTGGGCCCTGCTGCAGGTCGCGTTGTTCAGGGCGATCCTGCGCCCCGAGGACCGCCGATGGTTTTACCTCGACTTTCGCGCCGACGAGCTTCGGGTCGCCGTCGTCGGCATTGTCCTTTGGTTGCTCGCAGTCGTGGCTCTCGTCGCCGTTATGTTGGTGATCGCGCTTCCCATGGGGGTGGCGATCGGTCTTTCGGCGGCCGGTGACGGGGGTATGGGCGGCGCGATTCTCGCGGGTGTTGTCGGAGGCCTGGCCATTCTCGCCGCGCTCCTCGCCCTGCTGTATTTCTACGTCAGGTTGGGCTTCGCCGTTCCGCTGACCGTGGCCGAGGGCAAGATCAACATCTTCGAAGGTTGGGCCTTCACCAGGGGCTACGCCGGCCAACTGTTCGGTTTCGCCCTGGTCCAGATACTGTTCAACATCGCCTTGGTTCTCGGCGTCGTCATTGTGGGCGTCCTGCTCTTCGCCGTCGGCGCGGTGGCCCTGGGCTTGCAAGCCGCCTCTGGCGCCAGCGCGCTCCAGACATTCACCACCCTGGGACCCATGATGATTGTGTTCCTGCTGCTCTACGTCCTCCTGGCCTATGTCCTCAATCTGTTGGTCGTGGCGCCCTGGACGCGGATCTATCAGATCATCGCCGAAAAGCGGGGCCTGACCGGCGTCGAGGTCTTCGACTAAGGCCGCGGAACGGCTAAGAGCCCTCAATGACCTCCTTCTCCCCGACAGACGCCGCCCTCGAAGGCTTTCGTATCGCGCGGGAAAATCCGCGGGCGGTGGCGGCCTGGTGGGCGGTCTCTTTTGCCGGCGGCGTCGCCATGACGGCGATCATGGGAGGCAATGGAGCCGGGGCGGCGATGAACGCGCTCGCCGCAGCCAATCCCTCTGATCCCGCGGCGGCCCTTGGCCTCATGCAGGACGCCGCGGTCAAGTTGTTGACCGCGATGGCGCCTCTGATCGTCGTCCAGATCTTCATTCAGGCGGGGGTCTTGCGCCTGATCCTCAAGCCGCAGGGCCGCGCTGCGCCGCTCGCCCTTGGCGGCGATGAACTGCGGGTGCTGCTCGCCATGTTGATCACCATGGTGGCGGCCTTTGGCGTGGTCTTCATTGGAACAGTGATCATCGGTGTTCTGGCGGCGATCGGGGGCGCGGCCCTCGTCCCCCTGTTGAGTTTCCTGCTGACCATCGGCGCCGTTCTTCTGGTGTCGGTTCGCCTTTGTCTGCTCGCTCCCTTCGCGATCGCCGAGAAGCGGGTGAATGTGCTCGCCGCTTGGCGGGCCACACGCGGCCATTTTATGCCGATCCTGGGCGCCCTCGCCATCGCCACGATCCTGAGCCTGGTGATCTCCATCCTGGGCGGCGGCATCATCGGCGCGATCTCGACGCTCCTCGGGCTGGACCCCGCGCCGGCCAGCGTGGCGGCGGCCCTCAGCCCCGGCATGATCGCCGTCCAGGTGGTCCAGTCCCTGCTTCAGGCCCTATCGGTCGTGGTCATGCTGGCCCCGCCGGCCATCATCTGGCGCGGCCTTGCGCCTAGCCGGCCGGCTGAAGTGTTTTGACCCGTTCGCGCCGGCGCTTTTCGTGCCGCTCAAGGACGGCGGCGAGGTAGCGGCCGGTCCAGCTATCCTTGTCGCGGGCGATTTCCTCAGGCGTGCCCGAGGCGACGATCTCGCCGCCGCCATCGCCGCCCTCTGGGCCCAGGTCCAGCACCCAGTCGGCGGTTTTCACCACATCCAGATTGTGCTCGATCACCACCATGGTGTTGCCGGCGTCGACCAGCTCGTGCAGCACCTCCAGCAGTTTGCGCACGTCTTCGAAGTGCAGGCCCGTGGTCGGCTCATCCAGGATATAGAGGGTGCGGCCGGTCGCCCGCCTAGACAGCTCTTTGGACAGTTTCACCCGCTGCGCCTCGCCGCCCGAAAGGGTCGTCGCTGACTGGCCGACGTGGACGTAGCCCAGGCCGACGCGCTTGAGCGTCTCCATCTTGTCGCGGATGGTCGGCACGGCCTTGAAGAAGCTCGCCGCTTCCTCAACTGTCATATCAAGAACATCTGATATGCTCTTGCCTTTGAAAAGGATTTCCATGGTTTCGCGATTGTACCGCTTACCCTTGCAGACATCGCAGGTGACATAGACGTCGGGTAGGAAGTGCATCTCGATCTTGATCAAACCGTCACCCTGGCAGGCCTCGCAGCGCCCGCCTTTGACGTTGAAAGAAAAGCGCCCCGGCCCATAGCCCCGCGCCTTGGCTTCGGGCAGGCCCGCGAACCAGTCCCGGATCGGCTGGAAGGCGCCGGTATAGGTGGCGGGATTGGAGCGCGGCGTGCGCCCGATCGGCGACTGGTCGATGTCGATGACCTTGTCGAAGTGCTCCAGCCCCTCGATGCGGTCGTGGGGCGCGGGGGCGTCCGAGGCGTTGTTCAGCCGCCGGGCCGCGGCCTTGTAGAGGGTCTCGATGGTGAAGGTCGACTTGCCGCCGCCGGAGACGCCGGTGACGCAGGTAAAGGTCCCGACGGGAATCTCGCCGGTGACGCCCTTCAGATTGTTGCCGGTGGCGCCGATCACCTTCAGCCGCTTGTTGGACAGGGGCCGGCGCTTTTCCGGCACCGCGATTTCCCGGGCCCCGGTCAGGTACTGTCCGGTGATGCTCTTGGGGTTGGCCATGACGACGTCAGGTGTGCCTTCCGCGACCACATGGCCGCCGTGCACGCCGGCGGCAGGGCCCATGTCGATGACGTGGTCGGCGGTGAGGATCGCCTCCTCGTCGTGCTCGACCACCAGGACGGAGTTGCCGAGGTCCCGCAAACCTTTCAGCGAGGTCAGAAGCCGGGTGTTGTCCCGCTGGTGCAGGCCGATGGACGGTTCGTCCAACACATAGAGAACGCCGGTCAGGCCCGAGCCGATCTGGCTCGCCAGGCGGATGCGCTGGCTTTCGCCGCCGGAAAGGGTGCCGGAGGCGCGGGCGAGGTTTAGATAGTTGAGCCCCACATCGACCAGGAAGCGCAGGCGGTCGTTGATTTCCTTCAGAATCCGGCGGGCGATCTCCATCTGCTTGTCGGAGAGGCTCTCTTCCAGGCCCGTGAACCAGTCCCGCGCATTGCTGATCGAATAGGCGCTGACCTCGGCGATATCCTTGCCCGCGATCCGCACCGCCAGGGCCTCGGGCCGCAGCCGCTTGCCGCCGCACACCTCGCAGGGGGTCTCGGACTGATAGCGGGCCAGTTCCTCGCGCACCCAGGCGCTGTCGGTCTCGCGCCAGCGCCGCTCAAGATTCGGCAGCACGCCCTCGAAGGTCTTGGAGACCTCATAGCGGCGGGCGTTGTCGTCATAGACGAACTTGATCTTGTCCGACCCCGAGCCCTGCAGCACCACCTGCCGGGCCTGATCGGGCAGGTCGCGCCAGGGGACATCCATGGAAAACCCGTAGTGCCGCGCGAGCGCCTGCAGGGTCTGGGTGTAGAGGGGGGAGGGGCCGCGCGACCACGGCGCCACCGCGCCCTTGTGCAGGGTCTTGTCGGTTTCCGGCACGACGCGCGATGCGTCGAACTTCAGCTTCTGACCCAGGCCATCGCAGGCCGGGCAGGCGCCGGCCGGGTTGTTGAAGGAAAACAGCCTGGGCTCGATCTCGGCGATGGTGAAACCGGAGACCGGGCAGGCGAACTTTTCTGAGAAGAGCAGGCGGCGGGGCGCCTCTTCGCCCTCAGCCTTGTCCGCGAACTCGGCGACCGCGATCCCTTCGGCCAGGCGCAGGGCCTGTTCGAGGCTGTCGGCGAGGCGCGTTTCCAGATCCGGCTTCACCACGACCCGGTCCACCACCACGTCGATGTCGTGCTTGAACTTCTTGTCCAAGACCGGCGCGTCCTCGATGGCGTAGAACTCGCCATTGACCTTCAGCCGCTGATAGCCGGCCCGCTGCCACTCGGCGATCTCCTTGCGGTATTCGCCCTTCCGGTCCCGAACGACAGGCGCAAGCAGCATCAGCCGGGTCCCCTCCGGCAGCTTCATGATCTGATCGACCATCATCGAAATGGTCTGGCTCTCGATCGGCAGTCCCGTGGTGGGCGAATAGGGGACGCCGACCCGCGCCCATAAGAGGCGCATGTAGTCGTGGATTTCCGTAACCGTGCCGACGGTGGAGCGTGGATTGCGGCTGGTGGTCTTCTGCTCGATGGAGATGGCGGGCGACAGGCCCTCGATCAGATCGACATCAGGCTTTCCCATCAGCTCCAGGAACTGCCGCGCATAGGCCGACAGGCTCTCCACATACCGCCGCTGTCCTTCGGCGTAGATGGTGTCGAAGGCGAGGGACGATTTGCCGGACCCGGAGAGGCCGGTGATCACAACCAGCTCGCCCCGCGGAATGTCGAGGGAGATGTCCTTCAGATTATGTTCCCGCGCGCCACGCACGCGGATGTGGTTGTGATGCTGCTCGGCCATGTCACGGAACGCTGGAAGCCGGCCACGAGGGCGGGCGGGAACGGACTATGTAGTAGTCGGAGTCGGAAAAGACACAAGAACAATATAAGAACATGCGTCTGCGGCCATCCACCACGCCTCTATCGTGAGCGCTTTTGCGGCTCTCCCGTCGCAGGATCGGTCATGGTCGTCGCGTTCTTGGTCGAGCTGGCGGCGCCTCCGGGCTCTGTCGCGGGTCTTGGCGGCTTTCCGCCCTTCAGCATCTCATTCTCGGTCTCGCGGTTCTTTGGGCGCTGGGCGGTTTTGGATTGTGGCATGGCGGTCTCCTTGGGCCGACAACGCGTCAAAGCCGCTTTCCGATGCGCCTCACAACCTTGTAAACGCCTATCGCCACTGCTAAGTGAGCCGGCTCTGGCAATGGGTCGCGCGCGCCGGTGGGCTTGAAGGCTCGCGGCGCGCTCTTTTCATCGGCCGGGCGATAGGAGTGTAGCTCAGCTGGTAGAGCATCGGTCTCCAAAACCGAGGGCCGGGGGTTCGAGTCCCTCCACTCCTGCCAGTTATTTATGGTTGAAGGACTAGATGAAGAAGCCGCGTCAGAAATCGAACCGCGCCTCGGCGATCAAGGATCGGGCCGCCAAGACGGCTCAGGTCGTCTCGCCGACTTCACCCGTCGCCACCGAGGCGGCGAAGGAAAAGAGGAAGCCCTTCAACCCCCTCCAGTTCATCGCCGAAGTCCGCGCCGAAGGCCGCAAGATCACCTGGACCAGCCGCAAGGAGACCTGGATCACCTCGGTCATGGTCTTCATCATGGTGGCCATCACCGCCCTGTTCTTCCAGGTGCTGGACCTTGGCCTCACCGCCACCATGGCCGGCATCTTCAAGCTCGCCACCCCGGGATCCTAAGAACATGACCGCTGAAGCCGCCGCCGTCCCGACCGGCAATCCGCACCACAAGTGGTACATCGTCCACGCCTATTCGAACTTCGAAAAGCGCGTGAAGGAAACCATCCTCGAGCAGGCGAAATCGCAGGGACTGGACGACCAGTTCTCAGAGGTTCTGGTCCCCACCGAGGACGTCGTTGAGATCCGCCGCGGCCGCAAGGTCAACGCCGAGCGCAAGTTCTTCCCCGGCTATGTCCTGGTGAAGATGGAACTCACCGACCAGGCCTACCACCTGATCAAGAACACTCCGAAGGTCACCGGCTTCCTGGGGAGCGGCTCAAAGCCCATGCCGGTTTCCGAAAAGGAAGTCGCCCGCATCATCGGCGCCATCGAAGAGGGCGTCGAGCGTCCCAAGCCCACGATCATGTTCGAGATCGGCGAGCAGGTGAAAGTCACCGACGGTCCCTTCGCCTCGTTCAACGGCGCGGTGGAAGACGTCGACGAGGAGCGCGCGCGCCTCAAGGTCACCGTCTCGATCTTCGGCCGGGCCACCCCGGTCGAGCTCGAATACACCCAGGTCGAAAAGATCAGCTAGGGCCGCCGGGTGGAGACGTCCTCCACCGACTACCTGATTGTCGGCGCGGGCGCGCTTGGCATGATCTTCGCCGATCAGATGCTGAGCGAATCCGATGCGGATATGGTCATCGTCGATCGCCGCGCGGCGCCTGGCGGTCACTGGATCGACGCCTATCCCTTCGTGCGCCTGCACCTGCCTTCCGCCTACTATGGGGCGGGGTCGCGGGACCTGGGGACGGGCCGCATCGATGAGGCAGGTCACAACGCCGGGCTTTATGAGCTGGCGTCCCTGCCGGAAATCCTCGCCCACTTCGACCGCCTGATGCGCGAGCGGTTCCTGCCCTCCGGCCGGGTCCGCTATTTCCCGCGATCCGAATATCTGGGAGAGGGCCGAATCCGCTCGCTGGTCTCCGGCGAAGAATCCCAGGTCACTTACCGCAAGATCGTCGACACCAGCTATTTCGACATCCGCATCCCCTCGACCCACACCCCGTCCTTTTCGGCGGAGGAGGGGGTGGCGGTGATTCCGCCCAACGCCCTGCCCGAACGGGCCAAGGATTTCAGGAGGTTCGTCCTCCTGGGCGCCAGCAAGACGGCGATGGACGCTGGGACCTGGCTTCTGCAGGCGGGCGTGGACCCCAGCGCCATCCGCTGGGTGCGGCCGCGGGACTCCTGGCTGATCAACCGGGCCACCATCCAGCCCGGGGCCAGGTTCCAGATGGCGTTCAGCGCCAATCAGGCGGCCACGCTCGAGGCCGCCGCCGCGGCGAGCGACATCGATGACCTGTTCCTGCTGCTGGAGGCAGCCGGCGTCCTGATGCGCATCGACCGGTCAGTGACTCCCACCATGTTCCGCGGCGCGACCCTGAGCCAGGGGGAGGCCGAGCTACTGGCCACCATCACCGACATCGTGCGCCTGGGCCACGTCACCCACATCGCGCCCGACCGCCTGACCCTTGACCAGGGCGTCGTCGCCGCCAATCCGGACGCGCTCTACATCGACTGTACCGCCATGGCCTTCGCCCGCCGCCCGGCGATCCCGGTGTTCGACGGCGAGCGGATCACGCCCCAGACCCTGCGCGGCGGCGTCGTCTGCCTCTCCGCCGCCCTCATCGCCCACGTCGAGGCGGCCTATGAGGGTGAGGCGCTGAAGAACCATCTCTGCACTCCGGTCACCCTGGGGGAGGATCGTGAGGATTGGCTGCGCTGGACCCTGGCGGACATCGCGGCCGGCGCCCGCTGGGCTGAGGATGCGGACCTGCGCAAGTGGATCGGGTCGCACCGCCTCTCAGGGTTCAGGGCAGGGGAGGCGCGGCCCGAGACCACCGATGAGACGCGCGCCATCTCGGACCGTATCCGCATCGCGCGGCCGGCGGCGGTCGCGAACCTGAGACGGCTGCTCGGCGCCGCTGGCTGAACCAAAGCCAAGCTTGGGGATTACCTTCCCGAGGCGGGGGATTCCTTCCGTCACCGCGGCCGACGCGCCGCTCCGGGAGACCTCCATGTCCGTTGAATCACTGCTTATCTGGTTCTTGATCGGCGCCGTCGCCGGCTGGCTGGCCGGGGTCATCGTCAAGGGCTACGGATTTGGCCTCCTGGGCAACATCGTGGTCGGCATCGTCGGATCGTTTATCGGCGGATGGCTGCTGGGCCGTCTTGGACTTTTGCCGGGCAGCGGCATCGTTGGCTCGATCATCGGCGCGACCGTCGGAGCGGTGGTCCTGCTCCTGCTCATCAGGCTCATCCGCCGGGTCTGACGCCCATAGCTCAGGCGGCGGCGGTAAGTTCTGTCTTGAAGGTCGCGTGCGATATGGTGACGTTCAGGCCGGCCGAGGAGGAGTTGATCTCCATCCGGGCGTCCAATTGCTTGACCAAGGCATGGACGATGATTGTGCCCAGACCCCGATGGGCGTCGCCGCCCATATCGACCTTTCCGATCCCGTTGTCGCTGACCCCCAGACGCCAATCAGAGCCGTTGCTGTCATAGGTCACGGTGACATGTGATCCCGCCTTGTCCATGGGGAAGGCGTACTTCAGCGCATTGATCACCAATTCAGTGACGATCAGTCCCATGCTCACCGCCTGAGCCGAACTTATAAGGCCGTCATCAGCCATGACCGTCAGGGTGATGGGCTGGTCGTCGCTGATCATCGAGTCTGCCAGACTGCCACACAGCTTGGTCAGGTAGTCGCGCACGGAAATCTCGGCGATGCCATCAACGGCGTGAAGATGGGACTGGACGCTGGCCACCGACATGACCCTCTGATGGGCGTCTTTAAGGTGGCGGCGGGTCTCTTCGGAAGTCACCAGCCGGGCTTTCAACATCAGAATACTGGCAATGATCTGCAGGCTGTTGGCGACCCGGTGCTCCATCTCCTGGAGCAGAACCTGTTTGTCGTGCAGCAGGCCCTCGGTACGCAGCTGAAGCTCATCCTTGGCCTGCTCGATAACACGGCGCTCGGTAACGTCGGTGAAGGCCAGCAGGATCGCGATCTCGGGGCTGGTCTCGAACAGCACCTTGCGGGCGTTGAGCAGCATGGTCCGTGTGCCCACGCCGGGGAAATCGTGGGTGACCTCGAAGCCGTCCATCTCGGCCCGCTCGGGGATGATGGTCTCAAGGAGGAGGCGCAGGGCCGGGATGTCCCACTGGCCGTCGCCAAGGCTGTAGAGCAGGCAATCCTGCGTCTTCCCCCGATCGACCTTGAAGGTCGCATAAAAGGCGCGGCTCGCCGCCACCACGCGCAGCTTCGCGTCGAGCACCAGCAGGGGCTCGTGGATGGTGTTGACGATGGCTTCCGCCAGCGTCTGGGCTTCACCGCGTACGGATAGGGGGCCGGGCAAGGATGCCGCCGATCTGAGCCGCCGTCACGACAGCCATGATCGGCTCCGGACGACGATCCATCAACCTTAGCCTATCGGGAGCGGGAAGTCCGGCTTTACTTGCCGTTCTTGGAAAGCCATGCGCTTGCCTGCCGGTCCGCCAGGGTCACCAGGTCGCCGATCGCCACCGACATGTCGCCATTGTGCAGGCCCCAGGTCGGGTCCCGTTGACCCACATCGCCGGTGATGATGTTCCGCCGGGGACCCGTCTCGCCGAGGTTGATCCCGGTGATCTGCAGATAGGTATAGGCCCCCTTGGTGACGCATTCGCCGGTCGCCAGGTTGGGCAGGCGAACGAAGGTCGTGTTGATGGTCTTCCCCTTGGCCCAGACGTCCTCGCCACGGCTCTGATAGGTGTCGAGGACGGCTTTGCCGCCGGAAAGCTTCGCCGGATTGGTGCAGGCGGCGACCGTTCCGCCGGTGGTCGCAGCGCGTCCGAAGCGGGCAGGGGGCGTCACCGAGGGCGGGTTGTCGGACCTATAGCTGCCATAGACCACCACGCAACCGGTCTGGGTGGCGGAGGTGCAGAGCGGCGTCGACTTGTAGGTTCCGCCCACGACCTTGCCCTTGGGAACCTGCACGGTGGTTCCCAGGGTGTGGGCCGCGATGATCTGTTTGGCGACGGGCTTTCCCTCGATCTCGTTCTGGATCAGGCGGGTCAGGACCCCCGCGCCCTGGCTGTGGCCTACCAGGATGACGCCCCGGCCCTGGTTATAGTTGGCGAGGTAGAAGTTCCAAGCCGCCTTGACGTCGTTGTAGCCGAGCTCCCGATCGGCGGCAGCCATCGGGTTGCCCGAGGTGTTGGCCCGAAGCGCCGTGAGGGTGATCGACCGGTAGAGCGGGGCGAACTGGCGGCAGACCTGGCCATAGCGGCCGAACTGGCGCTCGGTGACCATGATCTCGCGGCCAGCGGTCATGTCGCTGTTGGCCGTCTCGTCCTCCGACGCCGTCGGATAGACATAGAAGCAG
>DGYN01000143.1:53081-53281 GCA_002398405.1 Caulobacteraceae bacterium UBA5005 | reverse complement strand
GATGGCCATGACGCCCGCCAGAACGGCGACGCCCATGAAGGTCCTGAATTTCGACATTGCTTGCTCCCTCAGCGGCCGGTCTGTCGCCGGCTCGCCTACTGGCGCGCAATCTGGCGCCAAAGCCTGTGCAGGGAAAGGGAAAGTGAGGGGCTTCTGTTGCCAAGCGCCCCTCGAGCTCCGCCTAAGGATCTGAACCCCTA
>DGYN01000143.1:0-52890 GCA_002398405.1 Caulobacteraceae bacterium UBA5005 | reverse complement strand
AGGATCTGAACCCCTAGGGCTTAAGTCACGAAATCAATCGAACCGCTTACGCGGCCAGACGGACTTCTTCAGCGAAGTTATCGTTCGCATTTAGAAAATGACCCGATAACGGCGGTATCATGCCGAGAGAAAGCTATCGCCTTTACACGTCTGTCGATGCTGATCGGCCCCGTATCATCCGGCGATAACCCCGGAAGGTTTGGTGGAGCCGCCGGGAATCGCACCCGGGTCCAGTCCGCTTATTACGCGCGCGTTTATCTCCATAGTCCGGACAAGCCGGACGCTCTCAATATAGGGCGGGCGGGTTAAGGATTAAACCCCGCAGCTATGCGGGCAGCCGAAGCTCATATTCCTCACGCAGTTGCGTCCACCTGTCCCAGTGGGGCGTGGCGGGGGTCTTGCCCGCGATCTTGGCGGCCAACACGTCCAGATGGGCATGCCAACCGGCGCTGACGCTGAGCAGGTTGTTGCGGTCGGAGATGCGCTTGTGATCGACGGTGAGGATCACCTTGTCGCCCGAGGCGCGCAGCTCGAAGGTCACCTCGCCCTGCATCCAGGTGAAGCGCAGCTTCCTCGGCGGGTCGATCTCCAGGATCTCGCTCGTCATGCGATGTTCCTCCGGATAAACGCCGGGCCGCTTGCCGGGCGGGTCGGTGAGTTCGTCGTTGCGCCATACCAGTTCGAAGCTCGCGCCATTGCGCTGCTCCATCTGGCCGGCCGCCATCCATTGCCGGCGAAGGTCCTCCTCCGTCAGATAGGCCCAGACTCGCTCGATGGGGCCCGGCAGGACGCGCTCGATGCGCAGGGATAAGGGTGCGGTCAGCACGCCATAGTCGTCCAGGGTGGCGAGCGTCATAGGTCTTCTCCTTTTGATGTCTTGGCGGCGTCCTCGCGCAGCAGGCGGTCGAGGATGCTCAGGCGGTGGGTCCAGAACTGTTCGTAGAAGTCGAGCCACTCGTGGGCGCTGGCCAGCGGCCCGGGGTCCAGGCGGCAGAGGTGGGTGCGGCCTCGAACCTCGCGCTGGATCAGGCCGGCGCTCTCGAGCGCCTTGATGTGCTTGGAGGCCGCCGCCAGCGACATTGAAAAAGGCTCGGCAAGCTGGCCGACTGTGCGCTCTCCATTTGCAAGGTCGCGCAGCATCTGGCGGCGGGTGCCGTCTCCAAGGGCATGGAAGACGGCGTCGAGTTGCGGAGCATGAAATTCAACCATGAGGTTGAACTTATGCGAGGCGTTTCAAACCGTCAACCAATTGGTTGAATATTTCTGGGGCTAGGCGGGACCTGCGGCTCCAAGAAAGACCCTGCGGCCGTCGGGAAAGGTGATCTCCCTCATCCGCAGGCGGCAGTCAGGCGCACAGACCCTGTCCTTGGATTGGAACCCCACGACCGTCAGGAGCCCTTTCGACTCCGCCGTCAGAGCGCCGCCGCGGACCAGGGTGTTCGAGGTCGCGCCCTCGACAATCCAGGTCTTGCCGGTCGCCGCGTCACGAACCCGGATCTTCGACATGGGCGCGGTGAGGTCGATGCTCACGATCTCCCCGGCGATCGTGAGCGAATCCGCTTCGAACTGATCCCGCGGCGGGGGCTGCGCCGCGGCGCTGGAAGCGGCCAGGAGGAAAGCGGTTGTGACGGCGACGGCTCTCATGTTCTGACTCCATCCAAGGAGGGCTCAGCTTCCAGGGGTATTATTGCCAGGGAATATCTGAACGGTAATCTGTCAGAGCAAACCCGCCAGTTTGCCGATGGCGTCCAGGTAGTGGCGGAAGGCCTTCTCGCCCTTGGGCGTCAGCCGCGCCTCGGTAAGGGGTTTGCGGTTCCGAAAGCTCTTCTCGATGGCCACATAGCCGGCGTCCTCGAGCTTTCGCAGGTGCACCGACAGGGTGCCGTCCGTGGTCTCCAACTTGGCTTTCAGGGTGTTGAAGTCGGCGACGCCGGCCGCCATCAGATAGGCCATCACACCCAGGCGCACACGGCCGTGGATGACCTCGTCGATCTTGCCGATGTCGAAGTCGTCGGCCACCGGGTTCAGGCTCGCGCCTTGTCGGCCAGCATGATGCGGATGCCCTGGCCGCCGAGGAAGAAGAGGATGGCAAGGCCCAGCACAAGATAGCGCTCTGGCCGCTCAACCAGCGCCGCGCACAGGATGGCCGACAGGAAACAGCCCCCGGCCACGAGAAAATCCCCCAGGTTGCGCCGCACCATGCTGACGATCGACCAGGCGCCTCCGTAAAGGGCGACGGCGAGGGCGGGCCAGAGGGCCAGGTACGCGCCTGACCTTGTCACCAGGCCCGCCACCACGATCGAGGCGACGATGGTCCCTGTCATCAGCACCATGGATGCCCAGGCGAAGGCAAACGCCTTCACGGTCGGCCCCGGCCGCGTCCCGCGCGCCTTGTAGGAAAGGTAGAGGGAGTAGGGGACATAGAGGATTGTGGCGGGCAACCAACCCGAGAAGCCGTCATCGCCGGGGAACGGGATCAGGCCGATCTCGCCGGCCCAGACGGCCGAGACATTCAAGCCATAGAGCACGCCTATGACGGCGAAATGCCTGCCCAAGGCGCCGGGCAGGGGTCCCCGATCTTCAACCAAGCCCCGAAGAAACGCGAGATCCTCGCGGGCTGCCTGTGTCTGGTCGTTCATCGTCCGCCTCCGAAATCGACCCTCACCATGGCGCTGTCGAACGATAAGATCAAGTACTTGAAAATCTCAAGTGCTTGAGTTAGTGAGTCTGCCGCCGTCGATCCGGGCGGTGTCATAGGAGGTCGCCATGACCCGGATTTTCAACCTGGCCGCAGTCCTAGTCATCTGCGGTGCGGTGGGGCAGGGCGCCGCGTACCTAATCGAACGGGGCCTCCTGCCAGGGACCCTGAACTAGGCTTCCGTCCCGCGGGTGATCGAAAGCACACCCGTGCGCGACAGTTCCACCAGGCCGAGCGGCCGCATCAGGTCGAGGAACTTGTCGATCTTGCCCGGCGCCCCGGTCAGTTCGAAGACGAAGCTGTCGAGGTTTGTGTCGATGACGTTGGCCCGGAAAATCTCCGCCAGACGCAGGGCCTCGATCCTGTGCTCGCCGGTGCCCTTGACCTTGACCAAGGCCAGTTCCCGTTCGACGCCCAGAGGGTCCTTGGTCACATCGCGCACGCCGCGCACGCAGACGGTCTTGTCCAGCTGAGCCCGGATCTGTTCCAGCACCTCTGGCGTGCCCGAGGTGACGATGGTGATGCGGCTCGTGTGCGCCCGCTTGTCAGTCTCGGCGACGGTCAGGCTTTCGATGTTGTAGCCCCGTCCGGCGAACAGCCCCACCACCCGGTGCAGCACCCCCGGCTCGTTGTCGACGATGACCGCAAAGGTCGCGCGTTGCTCAGCGGAATCTGTGTGGGTCATTTCGTAGGCGGACTGCGAAGGGAGGTTGCCGGAAGTGCTGGGGGTCGACATCGGTGCGGCCTTCTTCAGAGCGGGCGGTCGTAGAATACCCGCGCTTCGGCTACGCGGCCATCGGCGTCAAGGGTCATGGTCTCCACCGCCACCGATCCGTCCTCGCCTGAATAGATCAAGGCGAGGCCCTCGCGGTCCCAGGCGGCCATCGGATCGGTGAACTTCAGTCCCGGCCTAAACGCCAGGCCACGGGCGAAATAGGGGCGCAGGTTTTCCCGCCCGCGGATGGTGTCGGTCTTCCCGCCGGTGAAGCTCAAGACCTTGGGCGAGCGGAAAACCACGTCCTCTGCGTAATGATCGATGATCGCGTCGAGGTCGTGGCGGTTCCAGTCCCGCAGCCAGGCGATGGCGAAGTCGTCAGCCGCCAGCATCAGACCAGCTTTCGGCCCGCCGCGTCGATGACGTTGCCGATGTCGGTGACGTCGCCTAGGATCATCTCGTTGTGCGCCTTGCCGGACGGGATCATCGGAAAGCAGTTCTCGGCCTTCTCGACCACGCAGTCGAAGATCACCGGCAGGGGCGAGTTGATCATCTCCAGGATCTTGTCGTCTAACTCGGCAGGGTTCGAACAGCGGATGCCGTGGCAGCCGAAGGCTTCCGCCATCTTCACGAAGTCCGGCAGGCTGTCGGAATAGGACTGCGAATAGCGCTCGCCGTGCAGCAGCTGCTGCCACTGGCGGACCATGCCCATCCATTCGTTGTTGAGGATGAAGATCTTGATCGGCAGCTTGAACTGCACCGCCGTCGACATCTCCTGCATGGTCATCTGCACCGAGGCCTCGCCGGCGACGTCGATGACCAGGGACTTGGGGTGCGCCAGTTGCACCCCGACCGCGGCCGGCAGGCCATAGCCCATGGTGCCCAGGCCCCCCGACGTCATCCAGCGGTTGGGTTCCTCGAAATGGAGGAACTGCGCGGCCCACATCTGGTGCTGGCCGACCTCGGTGGTGATGTAGGTGTCGCGGTCTTTTGTGAGGGCCTGCAGCCGCTCGAGGGCGTACTGCGGTTTGATGACCGTGTCGGAGCCCCGGTAGGCAAAGCCCTTGCGGGCCCGCCATTCACCGATCTGGTCCCACCAGGCTTTCAGGTCGGCGGCCTTGTGGCGCTGGGCCTTCCAGGCGGCGATCATGTCGCTGACCACCGATCCGCAATCGCCGACTATGCCGATATCGACCCGCACGTTCTTGTTGATCGACGAAGGGTCGATATCGATGTGGATTTTCTTGGACTTGGGCGCGAAGGCGTCCAGGCGTCCGGTCACCCGGTCATCGAACCGCGCGCCGATGCAGATCATCACGTCGCAGTCGTGCATGGCGTGGTTGCTCTCATAGGAGCCATGCATCCCGACCATCCCCAGCCAATTAGGGTTGGAGGCCGGGAAGGCTCCCAGGCCCATCAGGGTCGAGGTCACCGGCGCCCCGGTCAGGGCCGCGAACTCGCGCAAGGCCTCGGCGGCCTTGGGTCCTGAATTGATCACCCCGCCGCCGGAATAGATCAGCGGCCGCTTGGCCGCGGCGATCATCTCCACCGCGTCGGCGATCTTGCCCTGGTCGCCCTTGGTGCGCGGGTTATAGGTGTGGCCGAAGGTGACCTCGTTCGGGCCCTGATATTCCGCCGTCCCGAACTGGACGTCCTTGGGGATGTCGATCAGCACCGGGCCGGGACGGCCGGAGGTGGCGATATGGAACGCCTCATGGATGATGCGCGGCAGGTCGGCCGTGTTCTTCACCAGGTAGTTGTGCTTGGTGCAGGTCCTGGTGATGCCGATAGTGTCGGCCTCCTGGAAGGCGTCGGAGCCGATCAGGTGGGTCGGAACCTGGCCGGTGAAGACCACCATGGGGATGCTGTCCATCAAAGCATCGACGATGCCGGTGATGGCGTTGGTCGCGCCGGGACCTGACGTCACCAGAACGACGCCCGGCTTTCCCGTCGATCGCGCATAGCCCTCGGCGGCGTGGGTCGCGCCCTGTTCGTGGCGGACCAGGATGTGGCGCAGCCGGTCATCGTGCTTGGCGCTGTCCTGGAACAGGGCGTCATAGATCGGCAGAACAGCGCCCCCCGGATAGCCGAAGATCACCTCGACGCCTTGATCGACGAGGGCTTGAACGACGATCTCGGCGCCGGTCAGGGTTTTCGTATCTTGAATGGTGTCGGTCATGGCGTGGACTTCTGCGGCTAAAGTTGAGTTTCGGGCAAGAAAAAAGGCCCCGGGAGGGACCTTTGGCATGCGACCGTTCGCGGCTCTGAAGGGGATCCCTCAGTCCGTTAGCGGTCGCCTATCAAGTACGAGCAGGTGTTTCATAGCGCCGATGAAAATGGAGAAGGATTAAGGAGCCGTCAAGCGCGGGCCTGACGGCTCCCTTTTCAACCCTACTTCACCCGCGCCGCGATCTTGTCGAGGCCGGCCTTGGCGCAGACCTCGTCCTGGGCCGCCGTGGCCCCCGAGGCGGCGATGGCGCCGACCAGGGTGTCGCCGGCCTTGATCGGAACGCCGCCGCCAAAGCGCACCAGGCGTGTGCCCGGCGTCGCGAGCTTGGCTTCCAGGGCCGGATTGGCGGCGGCCAGGGCCGCGGTTTCCGACGCGGGCTTGCCAGTTTCAACGATGGTCAGGTTCTTGCGCACTGCGGTGTCGCCCGTCTGGGCGCGGGTGCCGTCCGGCACATAGACATAGATCGGGAAGCCGGCGGCATCGCTGACCGCCGCGCTGACCCGCAGATTTTGCGAAGTGCAATGGGCGATGGCGGCCTCGACCGCCTCCTTGGCCAGGGCCGCTTCGATGCGGCGCGCGGGCGGCGGCGGCGGGGCCTTGGGTGCGGGGGCAGGGGCCGGCGGCTGAGCCAGGGCGGCGCCGGCGACCAGCGCCAGGGCCAGGGGAACGACGACCAGGTGAGTCTTCTTCATGGGGTTTTCCTTGTGCTTTAGCGGGCAGGGGCAGCAGGCGCCGCCGCCGGAGGGGCGGGCTGGTACAGTTCGATCCGGTTGCCCTCCGGATCAAAAACGATGTTGGTGCGGCCGTCACGGATCTCGCCGTTGGCCTTGCCGCCGGCGGCGACCACGCGGCGGGCGATGGCGGCGGCGTCAGGGGTTCCGAACACCACGCGGCCGGCGTTGTCCTGGCCGGGCAGGCGGGGCCCCGCGACCTTGTAGATGATGAACACCGGGCGGTCGGTGCTCACGCCGGTGAAGTTCATCAGATATTCGCGGACCTCGCCGGTCGCGGGAACGCGAGTGACGGTCTTCAGGCCAATGGCGTTTTCGTAGAAGGTCTTGGCCTTCTCCAGGTCGACCACGTTGAACGCGAAGGCCCGGATGCCGGTCGGCTTGATGTTGTCAGGCATGGGCGTCGTCTGGGCGAGCGCCATGGTGGCGAGGCTCGCGGCGCAGGCGGCGATCAAGACGATTTTCATTGGTTTCCTACCCTGTGTTGGAGAAGTGATCCGGCCTTGCGTTCTGCGTCAAGGCTTAACTGCAATCGATATTAGTCAGCTCAGCTGCCCTTGAACTCGGGCTTACGCTTTTCGACAAAGGCCGCCATCCCTTCCTTCTGGTCGTCGAAGGCGAAGAGGGAGTGGAACAGCCGCCGCTCGATCTTTACCCCCTGGGCCAGGGTGGTCTCCAGGGCGGTCTCCACCAGTTCCTTGTTCATCATCACCGCCAGCGGCGACAGCGCCGCGATCTTGCGGGCCGCGTCCATGGCCTCGCCCATCAGCTTGTCCGGCGTCACCAGGCGGCTCACCAAGCCGCAGCGCTCGGCCTCGGCGGCGTCCATCATCCGGCCGGTGAGGATCATGTCCATGGCCTTGGCCTTGCCGGCGAAGCGGGTCAGGCGCTGGGTGCCGCCGATGCCGGGCATGACGCCGAGCGTGATCTCCGGCTGGCCGAACTTGGCCGTCTCAGAGGCGATGATGAAGTCGCACATCATGGCGAGCTCGCAGCCGCCGCCGAGCGCATAGCCGCTGACCGCCGCGATGATCGGCTTGCGGCAAGCCTCGATCCGCCGGGCGCCCGCGCCGAAGAAATCTTCCTTGAACATCTCCGCATAGCTCTTGGCCGCCATCTCCTTGATGTCGGCGCCGGCCGCGAAGGCCTTCTCCGATCCGGTGATAATCAGGCAGCCGACCGCCTCGTCGGCTTCCGCCGCATCGATGGCCAGGACCAGTTCGTCCAAGAGCTGGCTCGAGAGGGCGTTCAGCGCCTGCGGCCTGTTCAGGCGGATCAGGGCCACCCCGTCCGCCGTCTCCACGATCAGGGTTTCATAGGCCATCGATCTCGCCCTTCAGCATGCGGATGATTGAGGAGAAGTCCTTGCGGCTGTGCCCCGCCGCGTCGAGCCGGGCATAGAGGTCTTCCGCCTGCGCGCCCAGCGGCGTGCTCGCGCCCGCGCTCTTCGCCGCCTCCTGCGACAGCTTGAGGTCCTTCAGCATCATCGCCACCGCGAACCCGCCCTCAAAGTCCCGGTCGGCGGGCGAGGGCGGGCCGACCCCTTCCACAGGGCAGTAGCTCGTCAGGGACCAGCATTGGCCTGAGGATTTGGATGCGATCTCGAAGAACCGGTCCGGCGCCAGGCCAAGCTTCTCCGCCAGGGCCAGGGCCTCGCAGGTTCCGATCATCGAAATGCCCAGCAGCATGTTGTTGCAGATCTTCGCCGCCTGACCCGCCCCGTGGTCCCCCGCCCGGATCACCGCCTTGGCCATGGGGGTGAGCGCCGCTTCCACCGCCGCGAAATCCGCCTCGTCGCAACCGGCCATGAAGGTCAGGGTCCCGCCCTCGGCCGCTGCGGTTCCACCCGACACCGGCGCATCGGCAAACCGGAAGCCGCCGGCCTTGGCCTGCGCGGCGACCGCACGGGCTGTCTCTACGTCGATGGTCGAGCAGTCTATGAATAGGGCCTTGGGGTCCGCCGCGTCCAGGATGTCGGCATAGACCGCCCGCACGTGCTGACCGGCCGGAAGCATGGTGATCACCACCTCGGCTCCCGCGACCGCGTCGCCGACCGACGGGGCGGCCTTGAGGCCTTGCGACCTGGCGCGCTCCACCGCCTCCGCCGAGAGATCGAAGGCCGTGACCTCATGCCCCGCCTTGGCGAGGTTGGGGGCCATGCCGCCGCCCATGGCGCCCAGGCCGATAAAGGCGATCTTGCTCATCGAAGGGGCGTCCAGGCTTTGTCGTGGGGAAGGGGCTCGAACATGGCGTCGACCATAGCCTCGCTTACCTCGGCGAGGGTAGCCGGGTTCCAACGCGGCGCCTGATCCTTATCGATCACCGTGGCGCGGACGCCCTCGGTGAAGTCGGGGCGGTGGATGGTGCGGACGGCCAGGGCGTATTCGCGGGTCAGTTCCTCGGCGAAGTCTTCAGTCGCGGCGCCCTTCACCAGCAGGCGCCGCGTGACCGCGAGCATCATCGGGCATTTGGCGGCAGTGAGCTGCGCAAGGTCCGCATCGCTGCCGGGTGCAAAGGTTGAAGGGCCCGGATCGGCCGCGTAGGCCGCCAGGGCTTCGATATCCCCACCCAACAGGGCGGCTTTGACGCCCTCCAGCGAGGCTGCTTCGACGTAGTGGGTCGCCAGGCCCAGGGCCCGCGCATCGGCCGCCTTTATCCGCTGGCCCGTTAGGGCGAGCCACAGCCCGGCCTCACCCGGAAGGCGGGACAGATAGCGGCCGGCCCCAACGTCAGGGAAAAGGCCGATCCCGCACTCCGGCATGGCGAAGGTGGTCCGTTCCGTCGCCACCCGCGCCGACGACGCTAGCGCCACCCCGGCCCCCCCGCCCATGACGATGCCGTCCATGAAGCAGACCACCGGCTTGGCGTAGCTGAAGATCAGGTGATCCAGCTGGTACTCCACAAGGAAGAACCGCTCGGCCAGCATCCCATCGCCCGCCAGGCTGTCCACCAGGGCGCGGATGTCGCCCCCCGCGCAGAACCCCCGCCCGCCTTCGTGGTCGATCAGCACGATCTTCACCGCCGGATCGCTCTCCCACGCCAGCAGGGCCGCGATCATCTGCTCGCACATCGAAAGCGTCAGAGCGTGCAGAGCGTCGGGGCGGGTCAGGGTGATGCGGCCGGCCGTCCCCTCAATCCTTATCGATACCTCGCTCATCCGCCGAGGAGCTCACGGGCGATGATCACCCGCATGATCTCGTTGGTCCCCTCAAGGATCTGGTGGACGCGCAGGTCCCGAACGATCCGTTCCAGCGGATAGTCAGCGAGGTAGCCGTAGCCGCCGTGCAGTTGCAGGGCCGCATTGGCGACCTCCGATCCCACGTCGGTGGCGAACCGCTTGGCCATGGCGCAGTGCTTGGTCGCCTGCGGATTGCCCTGATCGAGCGAATGGGCTGCGCGGCGGACCATCAGACGGGCGGCGTCGAGCTCCGTCGCCATGTCGGCCAGTTTGAAGCGCAGGGCCTGGAAGTCAGCCAGGGGTTTTCCGAACTGCCTGCGCTCGGTCATGTAGCGGCTGGCGGTGTCGAGGGCGAAGGACGCGCCGCCCAGCGAACAGGCGGCGATGTTGATCCGCCCGCCGTCCAACCCGGCCATGGCGATGGAAAAGCCCCGCCCTTCCTCGCCGACGCGGTTTTCCACCGGCACGCGGACATTGTCGAAATGGACGAGCGCCGTCGGTTGAGCGTTCCAGCCCATCTTGCGCTCCTGCGCCCCGAAGCTGAGACCCGGCATGCCCTTCTCGACCACCAGAGCCGAGACGCCCTTGGGCCCATCGCCGCCGGTCCTGGCCATGACCACATAGACGTCCGCCACCCCCGCGCCCGAGATGAAGGCCTTGGCGCCGTTCAGCACATAGGCGTCCCCGTCCAGCTGCGCCGAGGTCTTCAGCGAGGCAGCATCCGATCCCGAGCCCGGCTCGGTCAGGCAATAGGCGGCGATCAGCTCCATGGTCGCCAGCTTCGGCAGGAACCGCGCCCTCAGCGCCTCATCCCCGAACCGGTCGATCATCCAGGCGGCCATGTTGTGGATCGAAAGATAGGCCGTCGACGCCACGTCCCCATAGGCCAGGGCCTCGATGACAATGGCCGCATCGAGCCGGCTCAAGGCCGATCCGCCGACATCGTCCCGCACATAAAGCCCGCCGAACCCCAGCGCCGCCGCTTCGCGCAACTCCGCCAGCGGAAAGTGCTTCTCCGCATCCCACCGCGCCGAATTGGGCGCCAGCTTATCGGCCGCAAAGGCCTGCGCCGCCGCCTCGATCGCCCGCTGATCCTCGGTGAGCGCGAAATCCATGCCGCTATTTCATCGTCGGGATGACGAAGGAGGCTTCCGCCGGATCGCCCTCCGGCCAGCGGGCGGTGACGGTCTTGACCTTGGTCCAGAACCGCACCCCCTCCATGCCGTGCTGGTTGGCGTCGCCGAACGCCGACCGCTTCCAGCCGCCGAAGGTGTGATAGGCCACCGGCACCGGGATCGGCACATTGATGCCGACCATGCCGATATTGACCCTGGCCGCGAAATCCCGCGCCGCCCGGCCGTTGCGGGTGAAGATCGCCACCCCATTGCCGTACTGGTGGTTGGAGGGGAGGGCGAGCGCCTCCTCAAAGGTCTCGGCCCGCACGATCTGCAGCACCGGGCCGAAGATCTCTTCCTGGTAGGTCCGCATGGCCGGCGTCACATGGTCAAACAGAGACGGCCCGATGAAGAAGCCCTTCTCATAGCCCTGAAGCGAGAACGCCCGCCCGTCGACCACCAGCTCGGCGCCCTCCTGGACGCCCAGGGCGACCATCGACGCGATCTTGTCGCGATGGGCGGCGCTGACCACCGGCCCGTACTGCGCCGCCGGATCGGTGCTGATCCCGACCTTTAAGGTATCGATCTCGGCGACCAGCCGCTCGCGCACCTCGTCCGCCGTCGCCTTGCCCACCGGCACCACCACCGGTAGCGCCATGCAGCGCTCTCCGGCCGAGCCGTAGGCCGCGCCGATGATGTCCTTCACCGCCGTGTCGAGGTCGGCGTCGGGCAGGATGACGCCATGGTTCTTGGCCCCGCCCATGGCCTGGACGCGCTTTCCGTTCGCGGTCCCCGTCGCATAGACGTAGTGGGCGATGTCGCTCGAGCCAACGAAGCTGATCGCCTTGATGTCCGGGTGGGCGAGGATCGCGTCCACTGCCGCCTTGTCGCCGTGCACGACATTCAGCACCCCCGCCGGCGCCCCTGCCTCTAGCATCAGTTCGGCGAGGCGCACAGGGACACTCGGGTCCTTCTCGGAGGGCTTCAGGATGAAGGTGTTGCCGCAGGCGATGGCCACCCCGAACATCCACATCGGGATCATGGCCGGGAAGTTGAACGGGGTGATCCCCGCGCCGACGCCCAGCGGCTGGCGCATGGAATAGACGTCGATCCCGGGCCCCGCGCCCTCGGTATATTCGCCCTTCAGCGCGTGGGGGATGCCGCAGGCGAACTCGATGACTTCCAGACCGCGTTGGATATCGCCCCGGCTGTCCGCCACCACCTTGCCGTGCTCAGAGGAAAGCAGGTTGGCCAGTTCGTCCATCCTGGCCTCGACCAGGCGCTTGAACTCGAACATCACCCGCGCCCGGCGCTGCGGATTGGTCGCCGCCCAGCCCGGGAAAGCCGCCATCGCCGCCTGCACCGCCCGGTCCACCTCGGCGGCGGCGCCCAGGGCCACGCGGGCCTGCACTTCGCCGGTATTGGGGTCGAAGACGTCCCCTAGGCGGGAACTGTTTCCGAAGGTCTGTCCGGCGGCGAAGTGGTCGATGATGCGCATGGCTCGACGCTATCTGGCCCCGATGCCCGCGCCAAGCGGCGGAATGCGAGCACCGCCCCCGCCGCGAAGCGCGCGCTGGCGCAGGCGCTCGGTTCGCTTGCCGCCTGACCGGCCATGACGGTTTCGCCGCCGTCGTGAACGGCCCAGCGCCAATCGGCGCTGACGGTGATGTGCAGGCTCATGGGGTACTCCTCCAGCGTGGAGGATGACGGGGTCCTCTGCACCCCTGATGCGCGCCGTGTGAGGATTCTGTGCAGACCCTCTAGCCGGCTAGCGGCAGGCGGATTTCCAGGCGCGCGCCGCCCTCGTGCTTCAGGGCGGTGATCTCGCCCCGCGCGGCGCGGACCAGCGAGCGGGCGATGGAAAGCCCCAGCCCCGATCCGCCGTCCGCCCGGCGGCTGGTGAAGAACGGCTCGAAGATGCGGGAAAGGTCGGCTGGGGGGATCCCCGGCCCGTTGTCGCTGACGGTCAGGACCGCGAGGTTCCCGGCCTTGCGCGCCTTGATCTCACAACTCGTCGCCCCCGCCTGGCGGCTGTTCTCGATCAGGGTGGTGAGCACGGTCTCCAGGCTCTGCGGCGGCATGGCCACCGGCGGACCGCGGGCGGCGTCGGCCTTCACCTTGAAGCCGCTGATCGAAAGGGCGTCAGCCAGCCGCCGTGCCACGTCCTCGACGCTCGCCGCCGCGTCAGCCTCAGGGGCCGCCATGTCGGCGCGGGCCAGGTCCAGGAGCCGCCGGACCAGTTGCGACAGCCGCGCCGTGTCAGCGGAAATGTTGCCCAGGAACTTGCGCCGCTCGGCCTCGCTCATGGACTCATAGTGGTCTTCCAGGATCTCCACCGCGCCCGCGATCCCCGCCAGCGGCGTCTTGAACTCGTGGCTCAGGGCGGCGGCGAAATCGCGCAGGTAGCGCGAGCGGACCGAAATGGTCTGCGCCATTTCGCGAAAGTCCTCGAACAGCTGGCGGATCTCCACGGCGGCGGTTTGCGGCGTTTCGGGAACCTCGCCCCGCCCGGCGGAGACATCGCGCGACGCCGCGCTGAGCAGTTCTATGGGCCGTGTCACCCCCCGCGACACCAGGCTCCCCAGCACGATCAACAGGCCGAAGATGACAACGACGCCCAGGGCGATCTTGCCCCGGTCCTCATAGATGCCACGGAACAGGGCCCGGGCCGAGCGGGAGGAAATCAGGCCCCCCACCACCTCTCCCTTGACGATGATCGGCCGCACATAGTGGACGCGCAGGGCCGACGCGCGGCTCAGCCATTCGAAGGAATAACGCGGGCGATAATCCCCGTTGCGGCGCAGCACCGTGTCCGGCCGCCCCTTCAGCATCCGGGCGATCTCCGGCACATGGGAATAATCGCCGCCCGCCAGGTCGCCGCGCACGATCCGGCCGCCTCTGTCGACAAAGATCACCGAGGCCAGAGTGGTGCTCGTCGTGCCGTCGATCATCGGCGCGAGCTTTTCACCGACCGCCAACGCGGCGGGATCGATCTTCGAAGTATCCCGGCCCCTGGGCGGCGGCCGCTCGGGCAGCACCTGGTCGGTGGAGAGGTCGATGCGGCCGCGATAGGGCGAGTAGCCGGAGACGTTTCGGGCCGTCGCTGTCCCGCCCGGCCACAGGGTCTCGGCGGCGGCGACCAGGGCCGCGCTCTGCGCCACGAGCTCGGCTTCGGTCTGGCGCACCAGGGTGTTCTCATAGACCCGCAGGAACAGGGCGCTGAGACCCGGCAGGGCGGCCACGAAGAACAGGACGGCGAAGAGGATCGTTCGCAGGCGAAGGGCCGGCCAGTGGCGCTTGAGGGTCTCCTTCAGCGCCGTGATCATCCCCCTAGGCAAACCCCCAGGCGATAGCCGACCCCGGGCCGGGTCTCTATGACATCGCCGCCGCCCAGGGCCCCCAGCTTGGCGCGCAGGTTGCGGACGTGGCTGTCGATGGTCCGGTCGGTTACCGCGAAGCCCGGACCGTGCAGCCGGTCGATGATGGCGTCACGGCTGAACACCCGCGCGGGCGCCGTGATGAGGATTTTCAGAATCCCGAATTCGGTGACCGTCAGGGCGGCTTCCGCCCCGTCCCAGTAGGCGGTCCAGGAGTCGGGATCGATCTTCAGCCGGCCGTGGCTCAGCGGCGCCTCGGCGGCCGGGGCAGGGGTCTGCGTCGCCGATCGGCGCAGGATGGCGCCGACGCGGGCCGCGACCTCCCGTGGGCTGAACGGCTTGACCACATAATCGTCGGCCCCCAGTTCGATTCCCAGGACCCGGTCGATCTCGTCATCGCGCGAGGACAGGAACAGGATCGGCAGATCGCCCCGCGCCCGGATCCGGCGGCAGACCTCCAGCCCGTCCAGCTTGGGCATGTTGATGTCCAGGACCACCAGGTCGGGTTTCACCCGTTCGATCGCCGCCAGGGCCTCTTCCCCGTCCCCCGCCTCCCGCGATGAAAACCCCGCCTTGGCCAGCGCAAAGGCCAGCAGCTCGCGGATGTGGGGATCATCGTCGACGATGAGGACACTGCGCATGGGGCTCATGTTCGGGGTGTGGAGGGATTGGGTCAACATGGTGCGCCAAGGCCTAACCGCCGCCTGTCGCGGACCGTCGCCGGGATGCGTGGTGTTTCAGCCCTTGGCCGGTGCAGAACCCGTGCAGACCCGCTCCCAGTCCGGCGTCTGGTTGCGGAAGAAGGTCAGCTGCCGCTTGGCGTAGCGGCGGGTCTCTCCCTGGGCGGCGGCGATGGCGTCGGCCAGGCTCGCCTCCCCCCGCACATGGGCCGCCAGTTCGCGAAAACCCACCGCCTTCAGGGCTGGCAGGCTGGGCTCAAGGTTGCGGGCGGCGAGCGCGCGGACCTCCTCCAGGGCGCCCGCCTCGACCATGGCCGCCAGCCGCGCGTCGCACCGCGCATAGAGCTCCGCCCGGTCCGGTTCGACCAGCACGCCCCGCCAGGTTCCGGGGGCCAGGGCGGGCCTGGTCGCCGCCTGCCAGGCGCTCAAGGATTGGCCGGTCTGGGTGGCGACCGCGTGGGCGCGAATGAGCCGCTGCAGGTCGCCGGGCATGATCCGCGCCTCCGCCTCCGGATCGAGGCTCTTCAAGGCCTCGCGCAGAGCCTCTTCGGAAAGGCCGGCGCTCTGGTCGCGGTCGACAGGCGGTATGTCGGCCAGCCCCCGCGTCAGGGCGTTGAAATAGAGCCCCGTGCCCCCTGCCACGATCGCCGGGCGGCCCCGCGCAGCGATATCCTCCAGCGCCGCCATGGCCGCCGTCAGCCAGCGTCCCACCGACCAGGACTCGCTCGCATCGGCGACGCCAACCAGGTGGTGCGGGACCTGCGCCTTGTCCGCCGCCGTGGGCGCGGCGGTGAGCACCTCCAGATCGCGATAGATCTGCATGGAGTCCGCGCCGACGATCTCCGCCCCGGTCTCCCGCGCCATCCGCATGGCCAGCGCCGACTTTCCCCCCGCGGTGGGGCCGGCGATCAGGGTGAGGTTGGTGGGCGGCATTCCCCATAACTAACGTCACCCCCGTGCTTGTCACGGGGGCCTGACGATCAGCCGCTCAGATCACAAAAGCATCGTCACCCCCGGACTTGTTCCGGGGGCGCACAGTCTGGGCGATCACCCGGCCCCCGCAACACGTGCGGGGGTGACGAACTTGGGTGGGGTGGCTAGAAGCGCCGCCATGCCGAATATTGCCACCTTCGTCTCCCCCGATTCCGACGCCGTGCGGGAAGCCGTGCAGCGCATGGGCGGAACGGCCGACTGGCTGGGCGACGCCGCCGCCGATCTGGAGACGCAGGCCGCCAGGGCCGATATTGAAGCGACCCTTTCCAGCCTGCCCGTCGATTTCGCCCTGCAGCCGGCGCAGGGCCGCAAGAAACGCCTGTTCGTCGCCGACATGGATTCGACCATCATCAACGTCGAGTGCCTGGATGAACTGGCCGACTTCGCAGGGCTCAAGGCCGAGATCGCGGCCATCACCGAGCGGGCCATGCGCGGCGAACTGGAATTCGAGGGCGCCCTTCGCGAGCGCGTCGGCATGCTCAAGGGCCTGGGCGTCGACGCCCTGCAGCGCGCCTTCGACGAACGCGTGCGGCTCAATCCGGGCGCGGAGACCCTGGTCAAGACCATGGCCGCCCACGGGACCCGCTGCGTCCTCGTCTCCGGCGGCTTCACCTTTTTCACCGAGCGGGTGCAGGCCCTCGCCGGCTTCCACGCCAACCGCGCCAACACGCTCACCATCGACGGCGGCAAGCTCGCCGGGACGGTCGGTGAACCGATCCTTGGCAAGGCCGCCAAGCTCGCCGCCCTTACCGAAGAGGCGGCGGCGCTCAATATCCCCATCACCGACAGTATCGCCATCGGCGACGGCGCCAATGACCTGGCCATGATCAAGGCCTCGGGCTTAGGGGTCGCCTACCGCGCCAAGCCGGTGGTCGCCGCCGAAGCCGCCTGCAAGATCGACTACGCTGACCTCACCGCCGTTCTCTATTTCCAGGGCTACCGTCAGTCCGAGTTCGTCTGATGTGGCCTCGCCCGGTCGAGGCCGTGATCTTCGACATGGACGGCCTGTTGGTCGACACCGAGCGGGTGCTGTTCGAGGTCATGGTCGAGGTCGGCCCTGACTTCGGCGTCGCCGTCGATCTTGAGCTTTTCCAGATGCTGATCGGCCTGCCGCTGGCCGGCTCGACCGCGATCCTGAAGGAACGCTACGGCGCCGGCTTCCCCATGCAGGACTTCCTCGCCGCGGTCGGTAAGAAAGGCCGGGCGATCAATGAGGCGGGGGTCCTCCTGAAAGCCGGGGTGATCGAACTCCTCGACCATCTGGACGCCCTTGGCCTGCCCCGAGCCGTCTGCACCTCCTCCAGCCACGAGACCGTGCAGCGCAACCTGGGCGGCCACGGCCTCTTGGAGCGTTTCGACGCCATCGTCGCCCGCGGCGACTACGAAAAGGGTAAGCCCGATCCGGAACCCTTCCTCAAGGCGGCGTCCCTGATCGGCGCTGATCCCAGGTCATGCCTGGCGCTCGAGGACTCCCACAACGGCGTCCGCGCCGCCTGCGCCGCGGGCATGATGACCATCATGGTGCCCGATATGCTGGACGTCACCGAGGAGATGCGCGGTCTGGCCCTGCGGGTCGAGGAGAGCCTGCACCAGGTGCGCGATCTGCTCACCGCCGCCTGGGCGGGACCACGTCCTTGAAGCTGTCGGCGGATTTCCAGCCCGGCTCCACCGGCGTCTCGTCGGGCCTCGGCGCATAGATCGACGGCTCGACCAGTTCCAGGTGCGGGATGTAGCGGGGGCAATTGGGGAAGATGTCGATCGGCGTCACCCGGATCAGCAGCTGGCCGCCGGCCATGTCCGTCAGCAACGGATCATCGCGCACAATTTCCGCGGTCCCGTTGATGCGCAGGCGGCCCGGCTTTTCGCCGATGCGGATGAACAGCAGGCCGACGTGCGGATTGACCGCGATATTGCCCAGGCTCTTGAACATCCCGTTTCCGTCGTAGTCGGGGAAGACCAGCGATGTGGGCGAAGCGATCCTCACAAACCCTGGCAGGCCGCCCTTGAACGAGCAGTCGGGGCGGCCTTCCGCGTCGGCGGTCGCCAGGAAGAAGAACGGGCTCTCCTCGACGAAGGTCTTGTCGCCGTCGTTGAACTCGGATCGCCGGACGCGCTCCTCCAGCCGGTCGGCCAGCGGCCGGCTGCCGAACTCATCCTGCAAGCGCCTGTTACCCTCGTGGTACATGACGCCCTCCTTGAATGTGCCTAACGGCCGGGCCCGCGGCTGAAGTAACGGAAGAACTCCGAATCCGGCGACAGCACCAGGGTCGTCTCGCCGTTGGCCATGGTCTGCTCATAAGCCGCCATCGAGCGATAGAAGGCCGCGAAGCTTGGATCCTTGCCAAAGGACTCGGCATAGATTCGCGCCCGCGCCGCATCGCCCTCACCACGGATGGTATTGCCGAGATTCTCGGCCTCGGACCGGATGCGCGTCGCCTCCCGCTCGCCGGTTGCGCGCAGAACCTGCGCCTCTCGCTGGCGATCGGATTGCATCCGTTGATAGACCGCGTCCCGGTTCTCGTCCGGCAGGTCGGCGCGTCGCAGGCGCAGGTCCAGGATCTCGACGCCGTAGCGGGAGGCAAGCGCCTGGCGCGCGATATCGTCCTCAATGGCCTGCATCAGAGCCGCCCGGCGGCCGGAGATGATGTCCGATGTCGTGGACCGGCCAAGGGTTTCGCGCATCGCCGACTGGGTGAGGGAGCCTATGCGGTTGTTGGCGGTGTTCTGGTCACGCAACGCCCGGTAGAAGGCGCGCGGGTCGTTGATTCGGTAGCGGACAAAGGCGTCGACCACGATGCGTCCCTGGTCGGCCGCGAAGATTTCCTGCGGCTGGATTTCCAGGGCGATGTTGCGTTTGTCGAAGCGCACGATCTGCTCGACGAACGGCGTCTTCACGTGAAGCCCCGGCGCGGGGCGTTTGGGGGTGTTGACCATCCGCACCGGCTCGCCCAGGCGAAGCACCAAGACCTGGGTCGTTTGATCGACCACGTATAGGGCGTTGGACAGCAGGAACAGGACGGCCGCGACGGCGATACCGGCGGCAACGAGTGTATTGCGGTTCATCGGGCGACTCCCATGCGGGGGTCAGAGCCAGCGGCGGGCGGAACCTGGCCGCGGGGCCTGAATACGTCCGGAGGCAGTATGATCGGAGCGCTGGCGCCCTTGGAATCAATGACGACCTTGTTGGCCTTGCTCAGCACGGTCTGCATGGTCTCGATATAGAGGCGGTCGCGAGTGACGGCCGGTGCGAGCTTGTATTGGGCGTACAGCTGGTTGAACCGCGCCGCGTCGCCCTTGGCCAGTTCCTGGGCCTGGATTGAATAGGCCCGGGCCTCCTGCTCGATCTTGGCCGCGGCGCCGCGCGCCACGTTCTGTACGCTTTCCGCCTGCTGCTCGGCGGCCGTCACTTGCCTAAAGGCGTCGACGACGGAGGGCGGCGGGCCGGCGTTATCGATCAGCACCAGATCGACCGTGACCCCGGCGCGGTATCGGTTCAGCGTCTGCTGCATCAGCACGCGCGCCTGGTCCTGGGCGCGGCCCCGTTCCGTGGTGATCAGGGCCTGCAAAAGCGACTTGCCCACCACTTCGCGCATGGCGCTCTCGGCGACGGCGCGGACGGTGGCTTCAGGGTCGCCGACATTGAACAGGTAGTCGGAGGCGTCCGAGACCTTCCACTGCACGGTGAAATCCAGGTCGATGATGTTTTCGTCGCTGGTCAGCATCAGGCTTTCGGCCAGCTGCTGCTCGCCGGCGCCGGTGCCGCCGAGCTGGGTGCGGCGCACGGAGGTCACCGACACCTTCTGAACCCGTTGGATGGGGAAGGGCGCGTGGTAGTGCAGGCCGGGCCCGTTCCAGCCTGTGTAGGCCCCGAAGGTCGTAACGACCGCTTCCTGGTCTGAATCGACGATATAGATGCCCGACAGGGCCCATAGCCCGACGATCGCCGCGCCCGCCAATCCCAGGATGCGGGGGTTCATGCCGCCTTTGCCGCCGCCCAGGATTTCCCGCATGCGGTCCGACATCTGCCGGCCGAGATCATTCAGATCGGGCGCGGGACCGCCTGGCCCGCCGGGCTTGCGGCCGCCAGGGCCGCCCGTTCCGCCAGGTCTGCGCGGCGGCGGCGATCCGCCATCGTCTCCTCCGCCGGAGGGCGGGGCTCCCCAGGGGCTGGGCTTGCCGCCGGGCTTCTTGTCAGGTTTTCCGCCGGAGTTGGCGTTGTCGTTCCAGGGCATCAGGCCTCTTAGGCGCTTTGGCGCTTGTGAATCTTTGGGTCGTGTCCCGCCGTGGGTTTCGATATGAGGCGCAGGCCTCTTCAGTGCAAGGACAAGATGGACCGCCAGGCCGTTCTAAACCTGCTCAACAGCATAACCGATCCCAAGTCGGGGCGGGGACTGGCCGACGCCGGCCTGGTTCAAGGCCTGTCGCTGCGCGAGGGCCGGGCCGGTTTCATGCTCGAAGTGGGCGGCGAGGACATCACCCTCTATGCCGCGGTGCGCGAGGCGGCGGAGAAAGCTCTGCTCACCCTTCCCGGGATCGACAAGGCTCAGGTCGTCCTGACCTCCGCCGAACCGCCCGTGCCCGAAGGCGCCGTTCGGGTGCGCAAGGGCGCCAAGGTTGCCGCCGACAAGGGCGCCGAGGTCCGCCCCCCCGTCACCGCCGAGACCCCCGATCATGTGCGCCGGGTGATCGCCATCGCCAGCGGCAAGGGCGGGGTCGGCAAGTCCACGGTCGCCGTGAACCTGGCGCTCGCCTTCCAGCGGCGGGGCCTTTCCGTCGGCCTCCTCGACGCCGACGTCTACGGCCCCTCGATCCCCACCATGCTCGGCGTCGACGCCGAACCGGTGTTCGAGAACGGCAAGCTCCAGCCCATCGACGCCCACGGCCTCAAGCTGATGTCCATCGGCTTCCTGGTCGATGAGGCCGCGGCCATGATCTGGCGCGGCCCCATGGCATCCTCCGCCGTCCGCCAGATGATCCACGACGTCCGCTGGGCGGGGGAGGGGGATCCGCTCGACATCCTCATCGTCGACCTGCCGCCGGGCACCGGCGATGTGCAACTGACCCTCATCCAGAAACTCACCCTTGACGGCGCGGTGATCGTCTCCACCCCCAACGAGATCGCCCTGATCGACGCGCGGCGGGCCGCCAGCATGTTCGCCAAGACCGGAACGCCCATCCTCGGCGTCGTGGAGAACATGGCCTATTTCGAGGACGCGTCGGGGGCCAAGATCGAAATCTTCGGCCGTGGCGGCGCGGCAAAGGAAGCCTCCGCCCTTGGTGTTCCGCTGTTGGCCGAGGTGCCGATCGATGTGGCGCTTCGGCAGGCTGGGGATACGGGAAGGCCCCTCGCTACAGGCGCGGCGGCCGAAGCTTTTGACAGGATGGCTGAAGCCCTGAGCCAATGAACCTCAGAAAAGCCGCCTAACGCTTCGGAATCCCAACCACGCCGGAGACCAGCGGCGCCTTGGGATCGCGGATGAAGCCCTCGACGTCATCCCAGACCCGCCAGCCCTGCAGGTCGTTCAGCAGCAGGTGATAGCCGTCGCGGTAGTAGCCGGTCCTGTCGGTGGGCTTTAAGCGGGTGGCGGCGATGAAGGACGGGACCTTGGGGATGATGTCGTCGTTGAAGCCGTAGAGGTAGAGGGCGGGCGGCCTGATCCGGCCGGTCCCCTTGAAGGCGGTCTGCATCAGGGAGACGATACCGTAGATGGCGTCGCTCCTCGCGCCCCAGAGCATCAGGGGGTCGCGGCTCATGCGGCGCAGTTCCGCCTCGTTGTCGGTGACCTTGATCTTGCGGACCAGAAATTCCGGCGGCTCGACCACCCAGTTGGGCGCGGCGCGGGCGCTGAGCCACAGGGCCGTGGCGTTGGGCACGTACTGGGTCGACCAGCCCCAGACGCCGGGGGCGAGCAGGACGACGCGGTCGGCGTTCGGCGGATCGGCGCTGGAAAAGGCGGTGATGGTCGCCGAGCCGCCCATGCTGACGCCGGCGACGGTTAGGATGGCGCTTGGGTGGCGGGCGCGGACCAGGGCGCAGACGGTCTTGAGGTCCCGGCTTATCAGGTCCTGGGCGGGAAAGACGCCGCGGTTCGGAGAGCGGCCATAACCCCTCTGGTCATAGGCGTAGGTGGTGATCCCCTTTGAGGCCCAGTGGGCAGCCGCCAGACCAAAGGTCGCCGCATAGTCGTTCATGCCGTGCAGGGCGACGATCACCGCCCAGGGCTCCCCCGGCGTGGTGGCGTACCAGGTCGAAAGACCGAGCTTTCCGCCGTCGAAGGAGACGATGTGGTCGGGCGCGATGCGAGGGCCGTCGAACCCTTCGCCGGGCGCTTGGGCGAACTGAACGGTGGGCGCGCAGGCGGCGAGCGAGACGGCGGCCGAGGCGAGGAAGACGCGACGCAACATCAGCTGAGGATAACCTCTACAACCGCGCAAAAGAAACCGCCCGCCCCCGGGGAAGCGGGAGCGGGCGGCCTTTGTCAGCCTTCTTGGCGAGAGACGGCCTTATCGGATCTTGACGTCGATCGGACCCATATCCGTCGTGATCTGGAAGGCGTCGCCGGACTTCTTGCCGTCCGGATATTCCGAGCAAAGGGTGATGCCGGCCTCGGCGATCTCCATGCACAGCTTCTTGCCGTCCACCTTGTAGGCGCCGGAGAAGGCGCCGGCGTCATAGGTGCCGTTCGGCGCATAGGTAATCGGGAACTCCATCCCCTGGGCGGAAAGGATAATACCCTTGGACAGGACGTTGGCGATGGTCGAGCCTTCCGGCGCTGCGGTCTGGGCGAAGGCGGCGCCGGCCAGCATCAGGGCGGCCGCGGCGACGGTCAGTTTGCGGATCATGGCTGTGCGTTCCCCTATTTGATCTTCACGTCCAGCGGACCCATGTCCGTCTGGATCTGGAAGGCGTCGCCGGACTTCTTGCCGTCCGGATATTCCGAGCAGGAGGTCATGCCGAATTCGGCGATTTCGATGCAGAGCTTTTTGCCGTCGACCTTGTACTTGCCGCTGAACAGACCGCCGCCGTCGAAGGTGCCGTCGGGCTTGTAGGTGAACTCGATCTCCATCCCCTGGACGTTAAGGACGGTCCCTTTCGCCAGAACGTTGGCGATGGTGGAGCCTTCGGGGGCGGTGGTCTGGGCGAAGGCGGCGCCGGCGGCCATCAAGGCCGCGGCAGTCACGAAGAGCTTACGCATGGGGTTGTTTCTCCCTGGGTGGGCCTTATCGGCCATCGATAAAAATTCCCGTCCATTCACCCATGACTGAACGCTGCCGGGCGGTCAAGACAAACTGAAAAACGCAAACGATTCCGGGCGCCACAGGGCGATCAGGCCGAGGATCAGCGAGACGATCAGGACCGCGACCGAGATGGTCAGAAACAGGGTGTTTCTCCTGTCCTGCATCGCCGCCCCCTTTGAAGCCGATGAGTGTTCAATCGTGACTGAACGAACTGAACTGGTCAAGGCGCTCCGTGGCCGTTATGGTCCGCCGACTTTCGAGTATCGGTGATGGAATGAAAGAGACGCCCGAGGCCGCTTTCGTCGAACAGCTTGGCCTGATCTATCAAGGCGAAGGCATGCCCAGGATCGCGGGGCGCATCATCGGCCTGATGATCCTCGACGCCCGCCCTTACAGCTTCGATGAGCTTTCCAAGGCGCTGAAGATCAGCCGGGGATCGGTCTCGACCAACACCAGGATGCTGGAGCGGTTCGGCGTCCTGACCCGCGTCACCGTGCCGGGGGACCGGCAGGATTACTTCAAGCTCTCGAAACAGCCCTATTCGCAGATGCTGGAACGGCAACTGGAAAAGACGCGCCGGGTCCGCTCCCAGGTGGCCGAGGCGCGGGACCGCATTCCAGCCGACCACGCGGTGACCCGCGCGCGGATCGACGACCTGATTCGCTTCTACGACGTCGTCACCGACACGACGGAAAAGGCCCTGTCCCAGTTCGCCGAAAGCCCCGTCCGCAAGCGGGGTTAAGGCAGCGCGCCGAACGGGGACATGTAGCGCCCAGCGGTACGTGTCCCCAAGAGCAGGGCACCGTGGCTCGGTACACGTATCGCTGGGCGCTACATGTCCCGGTTGGGAGCCGATCCGAAGGGTGCGGTAGGGCAAGCGCATCCGCTACAGACTGCGCCTTTGTTGAGAGCAGCCGGGTTAGTTGTGGCCGTGCCGACGCTGTGTAAACAGCGTCTTGAGCTCTACAAGTTCCTCGATCGTTTCGTCGATTTCCAGCGCACCTTCAGGGAGTTCTTCCTTGTATGCCCTTAGGAGAGAAATGCTTTCATCTATCCGGTAGATGGTTTTTTGCATTCCATAGAAGGTGTTGAAGAGGTTTTTTAGATATATCTTTTCTTTATATTTAGCTTCTGAAAATTCTTTCAGTAATACGTCGCCGCCGAATTCGACAGATTCTCCATAGAATAGAGCAGATAGAACGAGATCAACTCGATCGGACGGCGCTACATCTGTCCTTCCAAGAAGATCCAAAATTTCTTCAGGGGACCTCTCGACTGGTCCTTCGTACTTCATTGGCTGGGCTTTCATTCGAGACAGGGGTGTGTCTAAGGCAGCCGCATCCGCCACACACCCCGGAAATCATCCGGATCGGCGGGCTTGTTGTGGCGCAGGATGATGAGCTTTTCCTGCTTGGCCAGCATCACCGCCTCGGCGCGGACGCGCGGCAACAGGCGCTGCCATCCCTCAGGCTGCACCGCCTTGGCGACGTTCATGGGGTCGATGCTCTTGCCCGGGCCGGCGTCGGCCAGCTGGGCGAAGATGGCGTCCTCGATGGAGGGCACGCTTCAGGCCGCTCGATTGAAGAAGGCAGTTTCCTTGGCGACCCAAACAGCGAGCGAGGGCCTGGCCAGGATCGCATTCACATAGGAGACGGTCTTGGGATAGGCGGCCGCGTCCGGGAACAGCCCCAGGTGCATCAGATTGACGAAGGGGCTGGCGACGGCCAGATCCGCCAGCGTCAACCGGTCCTCGACCAGGAAGCCGGAGGCCGGGATCACGCCTTCAAGATAGTCGAGCACGCCCGGCAGTTCCCCTTCGCCCACCAGGGCGACAGATTCATCGCCCGGCTTTCCGAAGAAGCGCGGATTGGCGATGCGGTGCAGGAACATCTTCCCGACGCAGCCGCACAACAGGGTATCGCCGTACTCCTCGAACCAAATGGTCCTGGCGCGGGCCTTGGCTTCGGTCGGGATCAGGTTCGGCTCGGGGTGCAGCGTGTCCAGGTAATGGATGATGGCGGTGGAGTCGGAGACGGTGAAATCGCCGTCGCGCAGTGCCGGCATCTTGCGGAAGGGGCTGATCGCCAGGAAATCGGGATTATAGCCGCCCTCACGAAGGGTGGTGGGGACGAGCTTTACGTCGATCCCCTTCTCGGCGGCGAAGGCCATGACCTTGCGGACGAAGAAGGACATGGTGGCGCCGTAGATGATGATCGGGTCGCTCATGGCTATCCCTGCCTTTTCTGCATTTCGCGGGCGATGACCACCTGCTGGATCTGGCTGGTGCCTTCGTAGATCCGGAAGATGCGCACGTCGCGGTAGAAGCGCTCGATGCCGTGGTCAGAGACGTAGCCGGCGCCGCCGAAGATCTGCACGGCCTTGTCGGCGACGCGGCCGACCATCTCGGAGGCGAAGTATTTGGTGGCGGCGGCCTCCATCGAGACGTTCTCGCCGGCGTCGCGCTTCTTGGCGCTTTCGAGGACCAGGGCCCGGGCGGCCAGGCACTCGGTCTTCATGTCGGCCAGCATTCCCTGGATGAGCTGGAAGTTAAAGATCGGCTGGCCGAACTGCTTGCGCTCGGTGGCGTAGGCCAGGCTGTCGGCGATCAGCCGCTCAGCGACGCCGACGCACATGGCGCCGATGTGCAGGCGGCCGCGGTCGAGGATCTTCATGGCGACTTTGAAGCCTTCGCCCTCTTCGCCCAGGCGGTTGAAGGTGGGCACGCGGACGTTGTCGAAATAGACCTCGCAGATCTTGGCGCCCTGCTGGCCCATCTTCTTCTCGGGCTTGCCGACGGTGAGGCCGGGGGTGTCGCGCTCGACCACGAAGGAGGAGACGCCGTTGCCGCCTTTGATCTCCGGATTGGTGCGGGCCATCACCGTGAAGAGGTGGGCCTTGTCGGCGTTGGTGATGAAGCGCTTGGCGCCGTTCAGGACGTAGTGGTTGCCGTCCAGTTTGGCGGTCGTCTGGACCGAGCCCGAGTCGGAGCCGGCTTCCGGCTCAGTCAGGGCGAAGGAGGTGATGAATTCGCCGGACGCGATGCCGGGGAGCCACTTGGCCTTCTGCTCGTCGGTCCCGTACATGACCAGCCCCTGGCTGCCGATGCCGACATTGGTGCCGAAGGTGGAGCGGAAGGCGGGACTGGTCTTGCCCAGTTCCATGACCACCAGAACCTCTTCCTCCATGGTCAGGTCCAGGCCGCCGTATTCGGCCGGGATGGAGAGGCCGAACATGCCGAGGACCTTCATTTCCTCGACAACATCTTCCGGCACCTCGTCGTCCTCGGACACCTTGGCTTCCAGGGGCCGAAGCCGCTCGGTCACGAACCGGCGGACGGTTTCGAGCAGCTGTTCACGGGTTTCGATATCAAGGGCCATGGGGTATCCGGACGGTCACTACAGTTGAAGTCGGCGACCTTTAGGGCGCCAAAGCCGGAGGGCCAAGTGTGGACGATACAGAGGCTGAGCGCGGCTGGGTGGCGGCGAGCGAGGGCGAGTTCAAGGGCTGGCTGATCTGGCCCGCCGACAAGTGGGAAATGCACGGCGGTCCCTTCTATCTGAAGACCGAAGCCGACGGGTCCAAGCACGCCGCCTTCCGGGCCGAGCCCAAGCACATGAACAGCCTGGGCCACATGCACGGCGGGGTGATGATGACCTTCGCCGACTTCTTCACCTTCGCCCTGGCCGACCCGGCGGTGGACGAGGCGACGGTGACGGTGAGCCTCAACTCCGAATTCGTGCGCGGCGCGGTGGCCGGAGACCTGATCGAAGCCACCGGCGAGGTGGTCAAGAAAGGCCGCAACCTCGTCTTCACCCGAGGCATGCTCGCGACCGGCGGCAAGACCATGATGAACTTCTCGGCCGTCCTGATGCGGACTCAGAAAAAGACCTGATCGTCTTGCGCGCGGGAGCGATGGGCCGATAACTATTCGCCATGCGCAAGATCATCCCCGCCCTGTTGGCCACCCTCGCCCTCACCGCTCCCGCCGTGGCCGGGGAGGGCATGTGGACCTTCGACAATGTCCCCTTCGCCAAGATCAGGGCCGAGACCGGGGCCAGCATCGACCAGGCCTGGCTTTCCCGCGTGCAGCAGGCGGCGGTCAGGCTATCGACCGGCTGTTCGGCCTCGGTGGTGTCCAGCGACGGGCTGGTGGCCACCAACCACCACTGCGTCTCCACCTGCGCGGCGGACCTTTCGAGCCCCAAGGTGGACTATCTGAAGAACGGCTTCTTCACCGCTGCGCGCACCGAGGAGAAGGCCTGCCCGGGCATGCAGGCCGAGATCGTGGTGGCGCTTTCCGATGTCACGGCGCGGATCAATGCAGCGACCCAGGGATTGTCGGGCGACCCCTACATCCGGGCCCGCGACCGGGCCATGGCCGAGGCCGAGCGGGCGACCTGCGACGCCTCCGACAAGGCCCACCGTTGCCAGACCATCAGCTTCTATGGCGGCCGGCAGTACAAGCTGTTCAAGTTCCGCC
Source organism: Caulobacteraceae bacterium UBA5005 (assembly GCA_002398405.1). Taxonomy (GTDB): domain Bacteria; phylum Pseudomonadota; class Alphaproteobacteria; order Caulobacterales; family Caulobacteraceae; genus UBA5005. The sequence goes on along the minus strand of DGYN01000143.1, from coordinate 25,454 downwards.
GTTACGAGGACGTGCGCCTGGTCTTCGCGCCGGAAAGCGACATCGCATTCTTCGGGGGCGACCCGGACAATTTCAACTTCCCGCGCTACGACCTCGATGTCTCCTTCGTGCGGCTCTACGAGGGTAATCAGCCGGTCAAGACGCCGGTCCACCTGACCTGGTCGCAATCGGCTCCTGCGCCGGGCGAGGCGGTGTTCGTGGTCGGCAATCCCGGAACGACCAACCGCGCCTTCACCCTGTCTCAGTTGGCCACCCAGCGGGACCTCGTCCTGCCGATCTCGCAGCAGCAGCGTTCGGAGCTTCGCGGCCGGCTGATCGAGTATGGCCGGCGCTCGGCCGAGCACCGGCGGGTGGCGCAGGACACCCTGTTCGGTATCGAGAACAGCTACAAGAACTTCTACGGCCAGCACGGCGCCCTCACCAATCCGGCCTTCATGGCGGTGAAGGAACGGGAGGAGGCTGACCTGAAGGCCAAGGTCCGCGCCAACGCGCAGCTTGCCCAACGCATCGGCGATCCCTGGGCCGATATCGAGAAGGCGCAGGCATCCTACGCCGACCGCTATCTGACCTTCCGGATGCTGGAGCAGAACGCCGGATACGGCAGCCAGCTCTACGCCTATGCCAGGACCTTGGTCCGCGCCGCCCGTGAGCGGGCCAAACCCGCCGATCAGCGCAATGCCGCCTTCGCTGAAAGCCGCCTGCCGATCCTCGAGAACGATTTGCTGGAAGAGCCGCCGATCGACAACGGCCTGGAGCAGATGCTGCTCGAATTCTGGCTCCTGAAGACCCGCGAGGCGCTGACCGCCGACCATCCGGCGGTGAAGGCCCTGATTGGCCGCGAGAGCCCGGAGAGCCTTTCGGCGCGCCTGGTCAAAGGAACGACCCTGAAGTCAAAGGCCGTCCGCAAGGCCTTGTGGGACGGGGGGCTCAGCGCCATCCAGGCCTCAAAGGACCCGCTGATCCAGTACGTCCTGGCCAATGACGCGCTTGGCGAAGCGCAGCGCGACGCCTGGGCCGCGGAAGTCACCGCCCCGATCGAGCGGGCGCAGACCAGGCTGGCCGATGCCCGGTTCGCGATCTACGGCGACACCACCTATCCGGACGCGAACTTCAGCCAGCGGATTTCCTATGGCAAGGTGGAGGGCTGGACCTACCGCGGCCAGGCCGTGCCGGCGGCGACCAACTTCGCGGGCCTCTATGAGCGGGCGACCGGGCAATTTCCCTTCGCCCTGACCAAGCCCTGGATCGACAACAGGGGGTCCCTGACCCTGTCGACGGTCTTCAATTTTTCGTCCTCCAACGACATCATCGGCGGCAATTCCGGATCGCCGGTGATCAACGCCAAGGGCGAGATCGTCGGCCTGGCCTTCGACGGTAATATCCATTCGCTGGGCGGATCGTTCGGCTACGACCCGGCGCTGAACCGGACGGTCTCGGTGTCGACCGTTTCGGTGAGCGAGGCCCTGGCCAAGGTCTACAAGCGCACCGCCCTGGCGGCGGAGCTGAAGGCGCCCTGACCTGCCTCCCCCGTGACCGAAGGGAACGGCGGGAGGCGACCGATTCGCATATATTGGCGAACGCGGTTTTCCGGTGTAGCGTTCCGCTATCGAATAGCGACTGGCTCGGCCTGCCCATCCAATATTGCCGCCTTCAGGGCAGCGACCGGACCAAGGAACCCCGAACCTTCGAGATTTGATCGGCGACCGATGTTCGGCCGTCGTCCCTCTAGGAACTAAAGGTTCGAACTATGGCTACTGGGACCGTTAAGTGGTTCAACGCGACCAAGGGTTTTGGCTTCATCCAGCCGGAATCCGGTGGTCCGGACGTCTTTGTGCACATCTCCGCCGTCGAACGCGCGGGGCTGCGCGGGCTCAACGAAGGCCAAAAGGTCTCCTACGAGCTCGAACAGGATAAGCGCAGCGGCAAGATGGCCGCGGGCTCTCTGACCGCGCTCTAGGGTCAAGGGAAACAGCTTTTTGGAAGGGCGCGGATCGCAACGTCCGCGCCCTTTTTGCTGTCTCCCGCCGCGAGCGAAGCGCGGCGGCGGGAGGGGGGGCTAAGACATGACGAAGGCGTTGAGCTTGTTGCCCTCCGGATCGCGGAAATAGCCGGCGTAGAAGTTGTCCATCCGGGCGCCGGGCGCGCCCTCGTCGGTTCCGCCCATGTCGAGCGCCATCTGGTGGATCTTGTCGACCTGTTCGCGGCTCTTGGCCGCCAGCGCGACCATCACGCCGTTGCCGACCGTCGCGGGTTTCTTGTCGAAAGGCTTGGCCAGCGCCAGGCAGCCGCCCGCCGCGGGATCGCCCCACAGGATGAAGCCGTCGAATTCCATCACCCGCCGGTGGCCAAGCTCGCCGGCCAGGGCGTCGTAAAACTTGGCGGCGCGGTCGAAGTCATTGGCGCCGATGGTGGTGTAGCCGATCATTTGGAAACCTCCCTTTTCGGGCCTATGGTCGCAAAGCCCGCGACGGTTCGCCATAGGGACGATAGCGCCTTTCGGACCCTATCATTGCGGGAGACGGTCTTAGTGCGATCTGTTATACTAGCGTGATGGCGCGTCAGACGCCGGCTGAGGAGTGGAGACCCATATGAACCGCGCAATCTTACTGGGCATGACCGCCGCCCTGTGCGTCGCCCCGATCGCAGCTTTCGCCCAGTCTGCGGGCGGGGCCGCCGCCTACAAGGCGCCGCGCGACTCCCTGGGCCGGCCGGACATCACCGGCACCTGGTCCAACGCCAGCCTGACGCCGCAAACGCGCAATCCGGCCTACGGCCTGCGCTCGACCTTCTCGGCCGAGGAGATCAGGATCCTAGAGGAGGGCCTGGCCGAGCAGAACGCGAACGACGCCAAGGCCATCGACATCAACGCCAAGGAAGGCGCCTCTGACAACGTCGGCGCCTATGACCGGGCCTGGATCGACGGCGGCAGCACGGTGATGCGGGTCCGCGGCGAGCCGCGCAACTCTATTTTGACCACCCCCGACGGCATGATCCCGGTGCGCAAAGGGTCGCCCCCGCGCACGCTGATGACCGGCGCCGGCACGGTGGAGGCCGGCCTCGCCGCCGCCCGCCGTTCGGCAAGCGCCGACCAGATCGCCGGACAGGGCAATGTCTCCGCCTCCGCCGCCGGCCGGCGCACCGGCGCCTTCGACAACCCCGAGGCGCGGGGCGCGGGCGAACGCTGCCTGACGAGCTTTGGCCGCAACGCCGGCCCGCCGATGTTCGCCAACGGCTGGTACAACAACAACTACCAGATCGCGCAAAGCCGCGACGCCGTCGCCATCACCGTGGAGATGGTGCACGACACCCGCGTTGTCCGCCTCAACTCCAAGCACCGCACCGATGGCGTTCGTCCCTGGTTCGGCGACTCGATCGGCTGGTACGAGGGCGACAGCCTGGTGGTCGAGACCACCAACATCCCGCAGCGCCTGGCCTACGGCGGGTCCTGGGAGAACCTGAAGGTCACCGAGCGCTTCACCCGCGTCGGCAAGGACCGCCTGCACTACGCCTTCACGGTCGAGGACAACACCACTTGGGACAAGCCCTTCGGCGGCGAATACGAGTTCCGCCCGACCAATGGCACGATCATGGAATATGCCTGCCATGAGGGGAATTACGCCCTGGAAGGCATCCTGGCCGGGGCCCGCGAAGAGGAGCGCAACGCAGCTAAAGAAGGCCGTCCAATCGCCGCGGCGCAATAGCTAGTTGTTTTAAAGAACGGAATAGTTCAGTCTCCTCTGAACGCTGTTAGGGAGAATGGGCATGGGTATGTCCCGGATGTGGGCCGCGGCCCTGGTTTCGGTGTCGGCGATGGCGCTCGGTTACGCCGCCGTCGATGGGCTTGGCGTCATCGGGGCCCAGGCGCAGGCGACCCAGGGCGCGCGGGTGGATAACTTCCGCCTGACCAGCCACGACCTCAATTCCTACGAGCTGTACCGCATGAAGGACGCCGCCGCGGTGGTGATCCTGACACAGGGCAACGGCGACGCCATCGGCCGCCAGTATGCGCCGGACTTCAAGGCGCTGAAGGCCGCCTTCGAGGGCAAGAAGGTCGAGTTCCTGATGCTGAACTCCAACCTGCAGGACAAGCGCGAGGCCATCCGCGACGAGGCGATCAGCTACGGCTACGACACCCCGATCCTGATGGATCAGAACCAGCTCGTCGGCGAACAGCTTGCCGTCACCCGCACGGCGGAAGTCTTCGTCATCGATCCCAAGACCTGGACCGTGGCCTATCGCGGGCCGCTCAACGACCGTGTCTCCAAGGACGGCGCCAAGGCCGCCGCAAGCAATGACTACGCCAAGGACGCCATCAGCGCCGTGATCGGCGGGCGCAAGGTCGCCATGGCTACCCGGCCGGCGGCGGGCGGGATGCTGATCAGCTTCCCCGAGCGCGGCAAGAGCGGCGCCGTCTCCTACGTCCAGACCATCGCGCCGATCGTCAAGGACAAGTGCGTCGAATGCCACCAGCCCGGCGGCATCGGCCCGATGCAGCTGACCAGCTACGAGCAGATCAAGGGCTTTGCGCCGATGATCCGCGAGACCATCCGCACCAAGCGCATGCCCCCGTGGCACGCCGAACCCGGCATCGGATCGTTCGAGGAAGACCACAGCCTGACCTCCGCCGAGATCAAGACCCTGGTGCACTGGGTCGAAGCCGGCGCCCCGCGCGGCTCTGGCGCGGACCCGCTGACCAAAGTGACCTTCAAGGCGCCGGAATGGCCGATGGGCAAGCCGGACGTGATCCTCGACGTCCCGGCCTACAAGATCCCGGCCTCGGGCGTGGTGGACTATCAGCGTCCCTTCACCATCAACCCCGGAACCGAGGGCCGCTGGCTGCGCGCCACCAGCTTCAAGATCGACAACCGCCAGGCGGTGCACCACATCCTGACCGGCTACATCGCCGAGCCGCCGAAGACCGGCAACCGCGCCTCGGAAAGCCTGTGGGGCGCGACCCTCGGCACATACGCCGTCGGCACCAACGACTATATCGCGCCCAAGGACGTCGGCACTTACATCCCGGCCGGCGGCGCGGTCGGCTTCCAAAACCACTACACGCCGTTCGGCAAGGAAGTGGAGGATAAGACCCAGATCGGCCTCTACTTCTACAAGGAGCAGCCGAAGATGGTCATGCGGACGATGACCATCATCGACCCGACCATCCGCATCAAGGCCGAGACCGAGCGCCACGTCGAGAAGGCCTATCTGTCCTTCCCGAAGGAAGCGATCCTCTATGGCGCCTTCCTGCACGCCCACTATCGGGGCTCCGGCGTCACGCTCGCCATGAAGCACCCCGACGGCCGCGAGGAGCTGCTGATCGCCGTGCCGCGTTACGACTTCAACTGGCAGCGCGACTACACCTTCAAGACCCCGATCAAGGTGCCGGCGGGCGCCAAGCTGATCTCGACCTACACATACGACAATTCGATCCGCAATCCGGCCAACCCGGACGCCAAGCGCGAAGTGCCGTGGGGCGAACAGTCGTGGGATGAGATGCACTACACGACCCTGCGCTATCGCTGGATCGACGAGACCTCGACCAACAAGGTCAACCACGACGCCGCCATGCGGGCCACCGCGACGCTGGGCATGTTCGACGAGAACATCGACGACAAGCTGCAGATGTCCGAGTTGAAGGGAAATCAGGCCAACGCGATCCGCGTCGGCTTTGCGACCTTCGACCTGAACAAGGACGGGGCCCTGGACGCCAAGGAGCTGGCCGCCCTGCCGGCCCGTGGCGGAGCGCGCCGCGAGCAATAGCGCTCGTCCATCGGTCTAATCTGCCCCTTCGGCGCAAGGCGCGCATCGCGCCTTGCGCGCGGCGTAGGCTCTACCCGTCAGATTTACCCCCTGGAAAACGGGTTTTCCTGACGCATCCAAAAGGGATGCGTTGCGGCACTATGAACTATGCGCTCCGCCTTCGATCCGCCGCGATCCGCCCCCACAAGCTTGGCCGTTACGCCGGCCACCAGCTATCTTGCATCACTAAGTAGCGTGCGTTATACAGTGCTGTCTCCTCCCCTGGGGCCTTCCTAGTGTCTCTCGCGCTCTCCACCCTGATCTATGAATGGCGCCGGTACATGGCGGCGGTGATCGCGCTCGCGCTCTCCGGCCTCTTGATCCTGTCGATCACCGGCATGTTCCTGGGGATCGGCAAGGCGTTCTCCGCCACCATCGACAATTCCCCGGCCGACATCATCATTCTCAATCCCAAGGCCGAGAACCTGGACGGGGTCGAGGGCCTGCCCAACCGTGTCCTGCCCACCATGTACGTCCATCCCGACACCCTGCGGGTCGCCGAGATGACCCGCGGCGGCGCCCGGTGGCAGAACCGGCCCAAGGGCGAGCAGAAGCAGAAGGACACCTACGTCGACATCATCGGCGTCGACCCGCGCCCGGGGTCTCCGACCATGCCCTCAGGCTTCTCGCCCGAGGCCGTGCGGGCGCTGACCGAACCCTTCACGGTGGTGATCGACGAGAGCACCATCAAGAGCCTGGGCGCCCAGGCTGGCGATGAGGTCAACCTCAACGGCCGCAACGTCAGGGTCGGGGCGACGGTCAGCGGCTATTCAAACATGATGCAGGCGCAGGTGTTCATGACCCCCGACAACATGCGGGTCCTGGGCGTAATCAATCCCACCCGCCTGACCACAGGCCCGCTGATGATCACCTTGAAGGACCCGGCCCGCGCCGAAGCGGTCAAGGGTGAGCTCAACCAGATCGCCGCCGGCAAGTACCGCGCCTGGACCCGGCCCGAGCTCGCCAAGGCCAATGAGCGGCTGGTGTTCGAGGAGGCCGTGGTCGGCATCATGCTCGGCTTCCTGGTGTTCCTGGGCATCGGCATCGGGGTGGGGATCACCTCCCAGACCCTGCGCGGGGCCATCCTCTCCAACATCAAGGAATTCGCGAGCCTGCGGGCCCTGGGCGTATCCATGGGGTCGCTGCGCACCATCGTGATCGAGCTTTCCTTCTGGGTTGGCGTGGTCGGGGTGATCGCCTCCATCGGGCTCACCTATGTCATCGCGCTGCTCGCCAAGGCGCAGACCGTGCCCATGACCCTGCCGCCGGACATCACCCTGATGGTGGCGGTGCTGTTGATGGTCATCGCCATGCTTTCCGGGTTTTTCGCGCTCGGCATGCTCAAGCGCAGCCAGCCGGCGGACCTCCTGCGATGAAGGGCGCCGCCATCACCGCCACCGGCCTCTACAAGGCCTTCAAGACCGGCCGCGCCACGCTGGAGGTCTTGAAGACCGTCGACTTCGACGCGGCCCACGGCGAGCTGACCATGGTCATGGGCCCCTCGGGCTCGGGCAAATCGACCCTGATCGCGGCGCTGTCGGGCCTGATGCGGCCGGACAGGGGCCAGGTCATCGCCATGGGCAAGGACCTCTGGACGATGAGTTCGGGCGAGATCGACCGCTTCCGGCTGGACAACTGCGGCTTCATTTTCCAGGGCTTCAACCTGTTCTCGGCCCTGACCGCCCAGCAGCAGGTGGAGATCGTCCTCAAATACCAGGGCGTCTCGAAGAAGAAGCGCCGCGACATGGCGGTCGAGACCCTCACCGCCGTGGGCCTCGACAAGCGCCTGAACCAGCGCCCGTCCGAGCTTTCCGGCGGCGAAAAACAGCGGGTGGCCATCGCCCGGGCTTTAGCCAAACAGCCGCACCTGATCTTCGCCGACGAGCCGACCAGCGCGCTGGACGGCGAGAACGGCCAGGTGGTCATCAGCCTCCTGCAAAAGGCCGCCAAGGAGCGCGGGGCGGCGGTGATCTGCGTCACCCACGACATCCGGCTGGAGGCCTACGCCGACCGCGTCATCCATCTCGACGACGGCCTGGTGACCTCGGACCTGCGCACCAGTCATTCCGCGTCCCCAAGGGAACTTGCCCATGCCTAAGCTCTTCAAGCGTCCGGCGTTCTGGATCATCGTCCTCATCGTCCTGGGCGGCGGGGCCGGCGGCGTCGCCTTTGTGCAGGCCAAGAACGGCCGGGACGCCCAGGTCGCCAAGGCGCCGCCGCCGGAAAGCCCCTACTTCGCCGTGGTCAACGGCAAGGCCGATGTCGAGGGCGGCATCATCTCGGTCGCCGCCCGCCGGGGCGGCATCGTGCGCGAGGTCTTCGTCCAGGAGGGCGATCAGGTGGTCAAAGGCCAGATCCTGGCCCGCCAGGAGGACGACGAGGCGCGTCTGGCGCTCGCGCGATCCCAGGCCCAGGTCGCCGCCGCCAAATCGCAGGTCGCCGCCCTGGAGGTGCAGCTGGGCGCCGCCAAACGCGAACATGAGCGCATGGGCCGGCTCGCCGCCACCAACACCATCGCCGCCCAGAAGCTGGAGGAGGCCGTCGACGGCGTGCGCGACGTCGAAGCCCGCCTGGCCGCCCAGCGGGCCTCCATCGCCGTCACCGAGGCCTCCGCCGCCGAGGCCGCCTATAACCTGGAGCTGACCGTCATCCGCGCCCCGGTCGATGGCACGGTGATCCGCCGCATGGCCAATCCCGGCGCCGGCGCCTCGACCCTGAACGTCTCCAACATGTTCGACATCGAACCCAGAGCCCCGCGCATCGTCCGCGCCGAGGTGACCGAGGCCAATATCCCCAACATCACCATAGGCCAGGATATCGAGATCAGCCCCGAGAGCGACAACACCAAGGTCTATCCCGGCAAAGTCCTGCGCCGCGCGGGCCTGTTCGGTTCCCGCAAGCTGCAGTCGGACGACCCCGGCCAGCGCACCGACGACCGCGTGGTCGAGGTGGTGGTCTCGGCCGAAAGCGCGCCGCTGCTGATCGGCCAGCGGGTGCTGGTGAAGTTCAAGAAGCCGGACGCCAAGGTGGCGGTCGCCCCTCCCGTGTCATCCCGGCCGTAGCGAAGCGGAGAGCCGGGACCCAGGCGATTGGCCTCAGCGGCCCGCTTGAACCCCTGGGTCCCGGATAGCCGCTGCGCGGCTTCCGGGATAACACCTTTTTGCAGGTGTTGACGCGGGTCCGGCGCGCGCTCAAAACCGCGCCAAAGCTGAACAGCGAACACGAGGGATTGGGCAAATGGCGGACATCCGTTTCGACGGCAAGGTGGCGATCGTGACCGGGGCCGGCGGCGGCCTTGGCAAGCAGCATGCGCTGGAACTGGCGCGGCGCGGGGCCAAGGTGGTGGTCAACGACCTGGGCGGCTCGCTCGACGGCTCGGGCGGCAATTCGGCCAACGCCGAGGCGGTGGTCGCGGAAATCATCGCGGCCGGCGGTGAAGCCATCGCCAACGGCGCCTCGGTCGCCAACGACGCGGGCGTCGCGGGCATGATCCAGCAGACCATGGATAAGTGGGGCCGGATCGACATCATCATCGCCAACGCCGGCATCCTCAGGGACAAGTCCTTCGGCAAGATGGAGATGGCCGACTTCGACCTGGTGCTCGACGTCCACCTGATGGGCACGGTCAAGCCGGTGAAGGCCGCCTGGGATATCATGAAGGCCCAGAACTACGGGCGGATCGTGGTGACGACCTCCTCGTCAGGCCTCTACGGCAACTTCGGCCAGGCCAACTACGGGGCCGCGAAGCTCGGCATCATCGGCTTCATGAACACCCTGAAGATCGAGGGTCAGAAGAACAACATCCACGTCAATGCGATCGCCCCGGTCGCGGCCACCCGCATGACCGAAAGCCTGATGCCGCCTGAGGTGCTGGAAAAGCTGCGCCCGGAATTCGTGACGCCGGGCGTTGTCTATCTGTGCTCGGAAGAGGCCCCGACGGGCTCGATCCTGACCGCGGGCGCGGGCGCGTTTTCGATGGCCTACATCTACGAGACCGAGGGCGTCTATCTGGGCGACAAGGGTCTGTCGGTCGAGGAGGTCCGCGACAACTGGGCCAAGATCGCCGATCCGGCTGGCCAGAAGGCCTACTTCGCGGCCGGTGAACAGACGGGCAAGTTCCTCAGGAAGCTGGCGGGCGGCTAACCGTCTCTTTGGTCCCCGCTAAACCGGCGCGCAAAAGGTCGGGTCCAAGCTCACGGTCACCGTCTCCCCGACCTCCGGCGCGTTGGACGCCGAGACGCGGCACTGCACCGAGGTGTGCTCCACCGTTAGGGTCAGCATCATGGTCGCCCCCGCGAAGGAGACGCCGGTGACCGTGGCCGGCTGACCGGTCGGCGTGATGAGTATGCCCTCGGGCCGGACCATCAGGGTCTCGGTCTCCACATAGGCCGGAACCTCGCCAAAGGCCGTCCGCGCCCGCCCGCCGGCCACCAGGGCAGGCACCAGGTTCACTTCGCCGAGCAGCCGCGCCGCGGCCACGTTCACCGGCTCCAGATAGCAATTGCGCGGCGCGCCGGTCTGCAGGATCTGCCCCGCCTCCATCAACGCCAGCTCATCGGCCATCATCATGGCCTCTTCCGCGTCATGGGTGACGATCAGCGCCGCCGCGCCCGCATCGCGCAGGGCCCGCAAGGTCGTGTCCCGCACATCCGCCTTCAACCGCCCATCCAGCCCCGAGAAGGGCTCGTCCAGCAGGACGAGCGCCGGCTTGCGCGCCAGGGCCCTGGCCAGCGCCACCCGCTGCTGCTCGCCCCCTGACAGCGACTGCGGATAGGAGGACGCCCGGTGCGACATCCGCACCTCCTCCAGCTCGCTCATCACCCGGGCGTGCCGCTCCTCGGCCCTAAGCTTGCGCAGGCCAAAGCCGACGTTCTGCTCGACCGTCAGGTGCGGAAACAGCGCATAGTCCTGGAAGACAAAGCCGATGTCCCGCTGCTCCGGCGGCACATGGATGGCGCGGCTGGACAGGATGCCGTCCCTGTCCTCGACCTTGCCGGCGTCCACCGGCTCCAGCCCCGCGATCAGCCGCAACAGGGTGCTCTTGCCGCAGCCCGACGGCCCCAGCAGACAGGTGATCCTGCCCGCCTCCAGCATCAGGTGCGCATTCTCGACCGCGGCCTTCGTCCCGTAGCGCCGCTGGACGTCGGTCAGGGTGATGATGACGCTCATGCTTCGTCTCCCGGCCGCGAGCGGGCGATCTTGTGCGCCAGGATGGCTGTGGGAACGATCGCCACCGCGACGATGGCCAGCGCCGGCCATCCCGCCTCCGCCAGCCGCTCGTCCGCGGCGTAACGGTCGGCCAACACCGCCAGGGTGTCGAAGTTGAACGGCCGAAGGATCAGGGTGGCCGGCAGCTCCTTCAGAACGTCGACAAAGATCAGAATCACCGCGGTGAGGATCGCGCCCTTCGCCAGCGGCGCATGGACCCGCGCCAGGGCCCCGGCCTCGGTCTCGCCCAACATGCGGGCGGCCCGGTCCATGGAAACGGTCACTCGCGCCAGCCCCGACTCGATTGGCCCCAAAGCCGACGCCATCAGCCGCGCCGCATAGGCGAAGACCAGCAGGATAAGGCCGCTCGCCGTCGCCGTCGCCGCGACCCCGAACCCCTGCCAGAGCAGGGACGCGGGCGCCAGCAGGCCCACCGCCATCACCGCCCCGGGCGTGGCGTATCCCAGGCTCGCGATCCGCTTGATCGCCAGGCCCTTTCGCGCCCCAAAGGCTATGGCCGCGGCCAGGACCACGGTCACCGCGGCCCCCGCGGCGGCCAGGCCGAAGGAAACCACCGCCGCCCGGCCGATCCGCTCCCATTCCGGCAGGGCGGAGATGGCCTTGACCGCCAGCCACCCGGCCGGGAGCAGCAGGCCAAGGGTGATCAAAAGGGTGCAAAAGGCCGCCGCGCCGATTCCCTTGAGGCCGGAAAGCGGAATGTCCGTCAGGGCCCGCCACCGCGCGCTCCCGCCCGCGAACGACTGGCCCCGGCGGGCGTAGTCCTCCAGCCACAGCAGGGCCACCGCCGCCACCATCAGAAACAGTGAAAGCTGCGCCGCCGATCCCGGCGCCCCGAACACCGACCAGGCGCGCACCACCCCGGTGGTCAGGGTCTGCACGCCCAGGAAATTCACCGCCCCATAGTCGGCCAGGGTCTCCATGATGGCCAGCGCCGCCCCCGCCGCGATGGCGGGCCGAGCCAGCGGCAGACCTACCCGCCAGAACGCACCCGCCGCCGTGACCCCCAGGGTGCGGCCCGCCTCCAGGGCGCACACCGACTGCGACAGGAAGGCCGCCCGCGCGGTCAGATAGACATAGGGATAAAAGGCGAAGGCCAGGATCATCGCCGCCCCCGGAAGGCTCCTCACCTCCAGGGGAACCTCCAGGCCGGTGGCGCCTCTGATCGCGGTCCGGACCGGCCCCGCCACGTCGAGCAGGTCCGCATAGCCATAGGCCAGCGCAAACGCCGGCGCGGCCAGCGGCAGGGCCAGCGCCCAGCTGAACAGATTGCGCCCCGGAAAACTGTGCATCACAACCAGCCAGGCGGCGCTGGCCCCAAGGCCGATCACCCCGATCCCGACCAGCAGGGCCAGGATGGCGCTATTGAGGGCGTACTGGGCGATCAGCTCCGGCGCGATGTCCGCCCCGGCCGGGCGGACCATGGCCACCACCACCACGGCGGCCAGGGGCGCGATGGCCACGGCCGCCGCCCCATAGGCGGCGATACGCAGCCACGATACGCCGCCGCGGGCTTTCCGCTCGCCGGCTCTAGATGGGCTGATCGCCGTCATCTGGCCTTATCTATCGCCAACCGGCCTCGTCGAACACGCCCTGCGCCTCGGCCTGCCTGCGGCCATAGACCTCGACGCTCATCGGGTCGGCCTTGAAGGCCGAATAGGCGGCGACATCAGCGGGCGGCTTCACCCCTTCGACGGCGGGATACTCGTGATTGGCGCCCGCGAAAATGCCCTGCGCTTCCTCGGTGGTCAGGAATTCCAGGAACTTCAACGCCTTGTCCTTGTTCGCCGCATGGGCAGCTATGCCCCCACCGGAGATGTTAACGTGAGTCCCTGTTCCTGCACGGTCTGGCCCGTCCTGCTCGGGAAAGGCCAGCTCCACCTTGGCCGCCGTCGCCTTGTCCCCCGGATCGGCCGAGGTTTTGACCCGCAGATAGTAATAGCTGTTGGTCAGGGCGATCTTGCACGCCCCGGCCCCCACCGCCCGGATCTGGTCGATGTCGCCGCCGGACGGCGGGCGGGCAAGGTTGGCGACGACGCCCTTGGCCCAGGAAAGCGCCTTATCGCGGCCCCAGCGCTCGATTAGCGCCGCCATCAGCGACAGGTTATAGACATTGTCGGACGAACGCACGCAGACCGCCTTCCGGAACCTGGGGTCCGCCAGGGAAGCATAGCCGGTCAGTTCCGCCGGCGTCACGGCGGCCTTGTCATAGGCGATCACCCGGGCTCTCCGGGAAAAGCCGAACCACTGGCCGCCAGGCTCGCGCAGGGCGGCCGGGATCTTCTCCTGCAGAACGGGGGACGCCGCCGGCTGGAACAGCCCCGCCGCCTGCGCCTTCCACAGGGCGCCCGCGTCGGCCATCAGGATCACGTCGGCGGGGGAATATTCCCCCTCGGCCTTCATCCGCTCGATCAGCTGGTCGGGGTTGAGCTCCAGCACCTTGACCGCGATGCCGGTCTCTTTCTCGAAAGCCGCATAGATCTGGCGGTCGGCGTCATAGTGGCGGGCGGTATAGAGGTTGATCGCGCCGTTGGCGGGGGCCGGCGCCGGCGAGCAGCCGGCCAGCAGAAGGGCGGCGAAAACAAGGACAAGCGGCGCGCGCATGGATGATCCCGGAACTGGCGTCCGGGCGTGGTCGCACGGTTGCGAACCATTCGCAAGTGATCCCTTCCCGAGCGGGATGGGATGCTAGGGCCGTACCTCCGGCCGCTGGAACGAGCGGGGCTCGGCCGGGCGGTCTTCCACCTGTTCCGCCGGCGGCAGTTTGGCGCCGACGGTCTGGGGTGCGGGCGCGGTCCGAAGAACCGGTCCGAAGGTGGTGTGCTGTTGTTCAAAGCCTTGGGTCATACGCTTACTCCCGAACGACTATCCCGCGGTTTTCCGCGTGGATTCTCTCTCCTAAAAACTCAGGCGGCCTGGGCCGGCGGGGTCTCCTCCTGCCGGGAGGCTAGATGCACCTGCACCTTGACCTCCATGTGACATTGGCCCGGATCGCCGATCAGGGCGCCGGAAACGGGCGAGGCCTCCTGCGGTGTGCGGGCGACCGCGATGGGGATCAGGAACGGGGATTCGCTAAGGCCGTTGGTGGGGTCGAACTCCACCCAGCCCAGCCCCGGCAGGAAGGCCTCGCACCAGGCGTGGGTCGCTCCCGCGCCGCGCATCTCGGCCTTTGCGGAATAGAGGTAGCCGGTGACGAACCGCGCCGCGATGCCGAGCCTGCGCAGCGCCTCGACCATCAGCCAGGCGAAGTCGCGGCAGGTCCCGGAGCGAAGGGTCAGGGTCTCGGCCGGGGCCTGGACCCCTTCGGCATACCGCTCACCGTACTGGAAATCGTTGTGGATGGCCGTGTTCAGCCGCTGCAAGAGCAACAGCACCGGCTCGGTGGGATGGCCAAGATAGCCCCGCAGCCAGGAGACGATCACCCCGCTCTCGTCCTCGGTCACCGGCGGCAGCAGGGGCGCGAGCGCCAGGCGGTCGGTCAGGTTGTAGACCACGGGCAGGGCGCTGTGCGGATCGTAGAGGTGCAAATCGAGGCTCGCCGGAAACCGGTCGACGATGATGTTGCTGACGATCTTCAGTTCGTCAGCCTCGCCCACCGGCGTGTAGCGGCAGATGGAATTGCCGTGCGCGTCATAGATCCAGCGCACCTCGCCGGGGAGCGACAGCTCCATGGAGGCCTCGATCAGGCGCAGGGCATGGCTGTCGCGCGGTCGCACCATGAGGCGGTGCGCGGCGAACCGCACCGCGCGCTCATAGGCGTACCGGGTCTCGTGTCGAATGGTCAGGCGCTGCATTGGCCTGAAAGAACCCGCCGCGAGCCCGGCCGGTTCCCTCGGTGGTCACTCAGAGGAAGCTTTTGCGAAGGGTGACGTAGACGGCCCGGGTTCCGGGGGTGAGACTTTCCTCGAAATAGAGCGGTACGCCGACGTTGCGCGGGGCCGTGTAGAAGGTCAGGCCGTTGTAATCGTCGCCCTGCAGGATGTTGTTCACCCCGCCGCTGAGCGTCACGTCCGGCCTGGGCCGCCAGCTGACATTGGCGTTCAGGGTGAACTCGTTGTCATAGAACGAAACCGTGCGCGGCTGGTGGTTCTTCGCCTTGTCTCCGCCGTTGGCGCTGATGCTCCAGCTAAGGTTCCGGCTCTTGATGTTCTGGGTCAGCGTCGCGTTCCACCCGAAGGGCTCATCGCCATTGAGGCGGCGAACCAGGGTGGTGACCACCGGATCGACGATCTTCGATGTCCGCACATCAAAGCCGAGCTTGAACAGACCCCCCTCCAGACCGTAGCGGTCCAGGGGCAGGGTGGCGTCCACCGAATAGTTGGTCCGCTCAGCGTCGCCGACATTGGCGGTGATCTCGAAGGTGCGGTTGGGGTCGGTGGCGGTCGGCGCCGGGACCACCGTGCGGGCGGCGAAATCCTCTATCCGGCGGTGAGTGACCTGGGCGACGAACACGCCCTCGCGGCCGAAGCGGTGCTCGTAGCGGCCCTCGAACAGCCACTGGTGCGTCGGCTCCAGTTCGTTGTTGCCGACCCCAAAGATGGTGTTTCCCAGGGTCGAGTTGAAATTGACCGAGGACTGGAAGGAGCCGAATGACAACTGATCGACGATCCGCTCGGCGCGCAGCCCGAACTGATGGCCGGCCTTCGGCGTCCAGGAAATGTTGACGCGCGGTTTGAGGAAATTGAGGGTCTTCTCCACCGGCCCCGCGGTGATGGTCGATCGTTCATAGCGGGCGCCGGCCTCGACGTTCAGCGTCGACGACGGCGACCAGATGGCGACCAGGTGGGTGTCGTTGCGCAGTTCCTCCACCCGGCTCTGGTCGCCCGACAGGGAAAGCGGCGCGCCGTTGATGGTGCGCAGGCGGAAGGATTCCACCCAGTTGTAGGCGACCTCGGTTCCGCCATCGAAGCGCCAGGCGCCGTAGGCCGGCGAGTGCAGGGCAATCGAGCCGATGCTCTCGCCCCCATCCTCATCGCCGCTGCCGCCCGAACGGAAGGCGGGGCGTGTCGATTGATCCTGGCTTTCGCGGTCATAGAGGGACTGGAAGCCGATGACCTCCATGCTGAAATCGGCCGGCAGGTTGCGGGTGTAGCGCACGCCCGCTTCTCCCGCGGTGCGCTGGCCGACGTCCTGAAAGCTGTTGAAGCCCGATGGGATCAGCAGATCTTCGACATTGTCCGATCCGTAGTGCTGCAGGGTGAGCTGGCCGTTGGCCCGCATCTGGCCGCCAAGCAGGGCGAACTCGGCCGACCCCTTGGCCTCGGCGATTTCGAAATGGCCGTGGCGCCGTTCCAGCCCGTGCTCGGTGACGACGCCCGCCACATCCTCACGGATACGCCGCTCCAGGCCATAGTCGTCTGAGGTGAAGTGGCTGACCGAGCCCTCGAACACCCGCCCGCCCGCCTGATGCTGGGCGGTGGCCTCAAACCGGCGATCGAGGCCGTTGCGGTTGTCGTAGTCGACGCTGGCCAGCGCCGAACCGGTCAGACCGCCGTCGGGCCGGCGGATGATGTTGGCGATGATCGCCCGGCCCTGCATGTCGATGCCGTCGGCGCCGCCCCGGATCAGGTCGATCCGCTCCACCGCGGAGGCGGGAATGCGCCCCAGGATGTCGCCAAGCGAATCCCCCCGCGAGGGCGGCCGCTCGCCATCGATCAGCACATTGCCGGCATTGCCCGCAAAGCCCCGCGCGTTCCCTCCATCCACGAAGGAAAAACCCGGCAGGCGGTTGATCATGTCCCGCGCGGTGTTGGGCCGGAACTCGGTGAAGAACGACCGGGGATAGGGGGTGACATTCGACGCCTCGTCCTCCTGCGCCAGGGCAGGGGAGGCGAGGGCGGCGAGCGCCGCGACGGCGAGGGCAAAGGCGGCGGGACGCAACATCGGCGCCTGATTGGACTGCTCGCGCCGCTTTGTAAATATTGGGAAATCTACACGGTGACGTTCTCCGGCGGTTGCGTTGCGCGCCGCGTATTGCCGGGTGGAGAAGGAGCCTAGAAAGGCCTGCGTTCAGTTAGGTTTACACATTTCACCTCTGCGAAAAACCGGCGTTGCTCGCAGTGAAGGATAGTTTGCCGCACTAGGAATTCCTTCTCCCCTCGGAAGAAGGTGGCCTCCGCAGGAGGTCGGATGAGGGGCAAACCCACCGCAGATGGAAAGCCTGCTGAACTTCAGACGCCGGAACTTCCCCTCATCCGGCTCGCCTATGCTCGCCACCTTCTCCCGGAGGGAGAAGGAACGCCGAAACGAACTCGGCCCATGTGTTTCCACCCTGGATCGAGGGTCCGGAAAGATTGCCGCACTAATTAAACTCCTTGCGCACGCTGACGAACACCGAACGAAAACCCGTGTAGTCGCTGTCCTGGGTATAGAGCGGGGCGCCCCGGTCGCGGGGCGCATCGTAGAACACCAGGTGGTCGTTATTCGCGCCCTTGTTGATGTTGCGGATGCCGCCGGTCACCGTCAGGTCCGGGCGGGGCCGCCAGACGACGTCGAAGCGCACGCGGGTGGCGTTCTGGACCGTGGCGATCGAGCGGGGCGAGTAGTTGCGCCAAACGTCGGCGCCGTTGGCGAAAAAGCCCCAGGTCAGGTTCAGGCTCTGGATGTTCTGCGTCAGGGTCAGTTGCCAGTCATAGGGCGCTTCGCCGCTGATCTCGCGGAACAGGCTCGTGTCCACCGGGTCCATCAGGTTGGACTCGCGGAAGTTCAAGTCGGTCTTGAGAAGGCCGCCCTTGATGCCGAACCTGTCGAGCGGAAGACCAAGGCTCACCGCATAGACCGTGCCCTCCGCCTCGCCGATGTTGGTCGTGTATTCGACGGTGCTTCCCGGCAGGACCTTGCGGCTGACGTAGTCGTCGATCTGCCGGTTGGTGACCCTCAGCGAGAAGACCCCCTCCCGCGCCCAGCGGCGCTCGTACCGCGCCTCGGTGATCCACTGGTGCGCGGGCGCCAGCTCGTTGTTGCCCACCCCGACGATCGAGTCCCCGAACACGGAATTGAAGGCGATCGATGACCGGAAGGCGTCGAAATTCAGCTGATCGACCGTCCGCTCAACCCGCAGGCCGAACTGGTTGCCGGTCTTGGGTGTCCACGACAGGTTCACCCGTGGCTTCAGATAGCCAAGCGTCTTCTCCACCGGTCCGGCGGTGATGGTCGATCGCTCGTAACGGAGCCCGGCCTCCAGGTTGAAAGCGGGGGAGGGCCGCCAGGTCGCGACCGCCTTGCTGTCGAAGCGCAGCTCCTCGACATGGCTTCGGTCGCCGTTGATGTCGAGGGTGTTCCCATTGACGGTGCGGAAGGAGAGTCCCTCTGCCCAGTTGAAGGCCGCTTCGGTGCCCACATCGAACTTCCATTTTCCGTACGCCGGCGAATGCAGGGTCGCCGAGCCGATTGATTCGCCGCTGCGGTCGTCATTGAGGTTGGCGGTGCTGAAGGCGGGGAAGTCCGATCCACCCCGGGATTGGCGCTCACTCTGCGAATGGAATCCGACCAGCTCCACGTCGTAGCCCCGGACAATATTGCGGGTGAACCGCAGGCCGCCTTCGCCGAAGATCCGGCGAAAGCCACCCCGGGACAGGATTTCGCCGCCTGGGATCACCAGGGTCTCGCGGGTGTAGTCGCTGCCGGTCTCATAGCCGAGTTGGCTGTTGAGGCGCAGGCGTCCGCCGGCCAGAGCGCTCTCGTACGAGCCTGAGGCTTGAGCGCGTTTAAAGGGATAACTTGCTTCGCTCTCGCCCCTCTCGATGATGGTCCCGTCGGGCCGCTGCCGGATACGGGTCGGGTGCGGCTCGTCGAGATAGCTGCCGACCGCCAGGGACGCTTCCATCCGCCGCCCGTCCTTCTCGCGGCGGGCCTGCAGCTCGATGTCCTTTTCGAAGCCGTGCTCGTCATCGATGTCCAGACGGCCAAAGGCCGATCCCGTCAGCCCCGCCTCCGGCTTGCGGATGATGTTGGCGATGGTCGTCTTGCCCTGCATGTCGATTCCGGGCGCCCCGCCGCGGATCAGATCGATCCGGGCCACGGACGAGGCGGGGATGCGCGACAGGACCTGGCTAAGACCATCGCTGCGGGACGGCGGCCGCTCCCCGTCGATCAGGACGTTGCCCGCCGTGCCCGCGAAGCCCCGCTCAAACGAGCCCCCGTCGAAGGAAAAGCCCGGCAGCCGGCCGATCATGTCCATCGCCGTATTGGGCCGAAACTCGGTGAAAAATGCCGGAGGGTAGGGAGTGACGGTGGAGGCCTGGGCCCCCGTGTCCTGGGCCAGGGCGGGACCGGCCCACAGGATCAGGGCGGCGGCGCAGGCGGCTAGCTTCAACGTCGTCATCCCCACCCAAGTTTACACAAATCAACCAGGCCTACAGGCGTAGTCCTGGGGCGCTCGAGATGCAACCACAAATGCGGTTACGGCCAAGCTTCCCGGATTAAGAAACCCGCCATTGCGGTCTTCTCATGGCCGTCCTCCGGTTGAAGAGGCGCCGGCCCGCTTTCCTGGATGCAGCGGCCGGCGGAACCGGCTCCGGGCGCGGCTCATTCCGTTCCGGAAGCAGGCGTAAAACCGTATGGTCCATCAGCACCAACTCAAACGCACCGTCGGGCCGGTCCAGCTCATGCTCTACGGCGTCGGCTCCATGCTCGGGGCCGGGATCTATGGCCTGGTCGGCCAGGCGGCGGGCGTCATGGGCTCGGCGATCTGGATGGCCTTCGGCGTCGCCATGCTGGGCGCGCTCCTCACCGGGATCAGCTACGCCTCCATCGCCTCGCGCTATCCCAGGGCCGGCGGGGCCGCCTATACGGCCCAGCGCGCCTATAAAAGGCCTTGGCTCTCCTTTCTGGTCGGGCTCACCGTGGTCGCCTCTGGCCTGTCGTCGATCGCCACCCAGTCCAAGGTGGTGGCCGCCAACATCAATGATCTCTTCGGCCTCACCCTGCCGGTCAGCCTGCTGGCGGTGGGCTTCCTGCTGATCGTCGCCGGCATTGTCTACCGCGGCATTACCGAGTCCCTGGTCGCCAACGCCGTCTGCACCCTCGTCGAGGCGGCGGGCCTGCTGCTCGTGATCGTCGCCGGGGCGCCCTACTGGGGCGGACAGAACCTGCTGCAGCTGCCGTCCGCCGCCGGCGGCGGCCTCTCGGCCGTGACCGCGGGCCTCATCCTCCAGGGCGCGGTCCTGACCTTCTTTTCCTTCATCGGCTTCGAGGACATGCTCAACGTCGCCGAAGAGGTGAAGGACCCCCACCGCAACATGCCCATCGCCCTCATCGGCGCGATGATCATCGTCTCCCTGATCTATATGGCGGTCTCGATCACGGCCGTTTCCGTCGTACCCTGGCAGGAGCTGAAGGAGGCGCCCGGCCCCCTGAAGCTGGTCATCGAGAGGGCGGCTCCCTGGTTCCCGGCCGTGGGCTTCACCTTCATCACCATCTTCGCCGTCGCCAACACAGCGCTCGTCAACTACGTCATGGGCTCGCGCCTGCTCTACGGCATGGCCAGGCAAGGGCTCTTGCCCAGTGCGCTCGGCAAGGTGCACGGCGGGCGCAAGACCCCGCACATCGCCATCCTGGTCTTGCTGGCGATCGTCATTCTCCTGCAGTTCGCCGGGGATATTTCCCAGCTGGCCGCCTCCACGGTCCTGCTGCTGCTCTTCGTCTTCATCCTGGTGAACGGGGCGCTCATCGTCCTTAAGCTGCGCGAGGGAAACCTCCCCGGCCGGTTCAACGCCCCCATCGCCATCCCTGTGCTCGCCATCCTGATCTGCGCGTCGATGATGGCGGCCAGGGTCGCGGGCGGAGACTGGCGCGCCCCCGCCATAGCGGGCGGCCTGATCGCCGGCATCCTGGTGCTCTATCTGCTGACCGGCAAAGGCAGGGCCCAGGCGATTGAGGCCTACTGGGACGATGAAGAAGACGCGCCGGCCAAGCCCTAGCGGTTGGCCCAAGGGGCGCCATACCAAATCCAGTCGAGCTTGGGCGCGGGACGGGGGCAGAAGTGGTATGGTGTCCCCCGGAGCTCCAGTCTCCTGAACTCCACCTGAACTCTCACAGACTTCGTATTCCCGGAACAGTCGATTACTGATTGGCTATCGCGGATTCTTACTAAGACACAATTCTATTAGTTTTCCCACACGAAGCGGAGTGTCCACTGCACCAAACGTAGAAATCGTATATTGATCTGGTATAGGGGCGTGGAACGCTTTAAGTCCCTCAAGTATAAGATCAATCTCCAGTTCTTCCTCAGCGATGCCGTGAAGTTTTCCAAGGTCATCGTCAGGATAGGGGGTATATTCAGAAACATACCCCCAGTCCTCTAACCACGCCCAAATATATTGCGCGATTTCTTTCCTGACCCCTTCAGTTACCATGAGGGCTACAAACTTTTCCGACCCCAAGCGCGGTCGACTTTCAGCGAGGCGCTTTTGTCGACTGGAAAAGGGAAAAAACGTCATATTCACCTCTTTTGGATCAGTCCTGGGGAAGTAGGGACCCACACTACCTCTTGGACTGTCAGCAAGGCGACGTTTGCTTCAAAAGGTGGTGTGCTCCGAGAATACCTCCGAGAATACAGAATACGTCGACACCATACCTATTTGCCTAATTAGAGCAGTAATCGCTGCTCCAATTCTCCCGCCTCCAGGAGCCTGGCCTTACGCCCCGGCGCGCGACGCGCCACCGGACGTCCGAGCAACCGTTCCAGCCCTGCCACGAAGTCGGCATTGCCTACCGGCCGACCCGTCCCTTCCGACGACCGTAGCGCCGAGAACGCCCGCTGCAACCCCGACGCATCCGTCTCCGCCTCCGCGAGCCGCTCGGCGAAATCCGGCATCCGCTCCAGAACGGGCGCCACCGTGACAACCCCATCGCCCTCGCCCGCCAGGTGCGCGCGGGTGCTCGACCACGCCCACTCCGCCGCACGGGCGGTCAGTCTCGCGCGCACCGGATTGAGACTGACGTACAACGCCGCGGCCATCAGGTGCGCCTCGTCCATGACCACCGAGCCGAACCGTCGCTGGAAAAGATGGCCAGTCCAGCGGCCCCGCCCATTGATGAAGTTCGTGTACCGCCGGTGCGTCTCCCCTACCGCCCGCGACAGTCCGGTCTCGTCTGAGGGGACCAGCACCAAGTGGACGTGGTTGGGCATCAGACAGTAGGCCCACGCCTCAACGCGGGCTTTGCCTAGCTGTTCAGCCAGGAGATCAAGGTAGATCCCCTGGTCACCGTCCTCGAAGAAGATCGGCTCACGCCGGTTGCCGCGCTGCGTCACATGGTGGGGCAGGCCGGGGACGACGACACGGGCGAGGCGGGGCATTTCGCCAGTTTAGCAGCACCGGAACAAAAGGTGAATATGTATCGTGTCGACGGATTCCTGTCGACGGATTCCGACGGATCTAAAGTGTTAGCTGGTTAGGTATGAAACCTGGGAAAAGGGCCGGCTTTGGGAAGCCGACCCGCTGCTAGGTTAGGTGTTTAGGTTTCGCGCCACCGAATTCAGCGTCGGTTTCAGGCGGAATTCACGAATGAAACCTGGACCGCCATTGCGCGATCTCGGACCCATTCCCTGGAATTCTTCGCCACCACAAAGAGTATCCGAGCGCTCCCGACCCAATGGTTGACATCAGAAGAATATAAAGAAAAGAAGGCACTTTGCTTAGGTTGCCAGATTCAGATATATCAAAAATATAATTCCAGTTAATGGCTCCAAATCCCAGGTACATCATAAATATAGATGAGAGAACCAAACTACAGGCAATAAATCTAGATAAATATCTACTAGACCTATCTGCTGTCATCCTCCCGCTTTTGCCAATATAAATCGCGAAGACTGAGGAAAAAATAAATGAGCCAATTGAAGACACGAAAATCAACAAATAAAGCCCTCCAAAATGTAATTCTGGAAAATATCTAACGATATACTGCATAGTTGTAAAAATCGGATAAGAAACCATAATTATTCCGAAGGCAAACAATAGATATGCCTCTGTAGGCTTTTCTATGAAGTATTTTTTCATTTCCTTTATCCTAGCAGTCCGCCGTGAACTGTCCGATGGTTTTGCTTACGTCAAACGTGACCACGTTTAGAGCGCTCGCCTTAATACGAAGGTCCCTGTCCAGATTGAAGCGCAAGTCGGAGTTTTCTCCAACAAATATTACAATGCGAGTAGGCGCGCTCACAACCGAACCAAGCCCCGCGCCTGTCAGCTTAATATCGCTAACAGCGATCGTGCCCAGTCGGCGGCTGATGGGCGTTCCCGATATGGCGCCCGTCCCGTTGGCTATTGTCCCTAAGGGTGAGGACAGGCTCATGCTCACTCGCGAACCTGCACCTCTATTTAGAATAATCATTCCGCCATTGGCTTGAAATTGTGCACTGGTGTGCTCTGTAGTAAGAAGTTTATTCAAACTTGCTACCTCTGTTGTACAGTTGTGTTTCTCCTCAGTTTTAACCGCTTCTGGCGCAGTATTGCTTGGAGATGGCCGTGGCGCCACCGCAGTCCGACTCTGCCCCAGGGGTGCTCCTCCAGGGGCCCCACCCCCGCACATATAGCACCCGACGCCGCCGGTAAGGTTCGGCCTCGGCCTTGGCCTGGTGCCAGTGGAGCAAATTTCCTGAACCGTCGTCTCACCGGTGTTTTCGTCGGTGATGCTAGGAGCCTCCCCGACCATCGAACATGGATCATATTCCAACCCGCTCGGATCGCTGAGATTGACGGGATCCCCGCCCACATAGGCGTAGAGATTCATCCCACCTTCGTACCCAATCGGGTCCGTCTGCAGGAACCGCCCCAGCGACGGATCATAGGCTCGCGCCTTGTAGTGATAGACCCCGGCCTCGGGGATCCACATCTGGCCGGTATACTGGAACCGGCCGGTGTTGGCCGCGTCGGGCGCTCCGTACTCGTCATAGGCGTTGACCGTTGTCGCCACGCCCGACCCATTGGTCACCGCGATCACCGACCCCAGGGCGTCCGCCACCAGGAACCGCCGGTCGCTGGTCCCCGAGCCCTCGTACCACACGATGGGTTCATCCGTTCCCGGGCCATGGACATAACGGCGTGACACCGTCGTCCCGGAGGAGGGGAGCTCGGCGATCATATCCTCACCGTCGTAGAGGAACCGCGTCGTCGCCGACCCCACGGTCTTGGCCAGGCGGCCGAGCGCGTCATAGCTGAGCGTCGCGCCGTTGGCGCTGACCAGCTGGTTCAGCGGGTCGTAGCCGAACGCCTTGCCGGCATAGGACCCCGGCGACTGGGCGGTGAGATTGCCGCGGGCGTCATAGGTAAAGCCGGCCGCGTCCAGGTTGGTCAGCTGGTTCTGATAGTTGTTGGTATAGGCTTCGGTCGGGTTCTCCTGCCGGTTGGGATAAAGGTCGAAGAGCTCATTGCTCGTCGTACGGCTCAGCACCTGACCCGCATGGTTGCGGCTGAAACTCACCGAATAATCCTGGCTCGACCCCGAAAGATCCTGCGCGAGGGACGAAAGGCGAGACGCATCGTCGAAGCTGTAGCTTGAGACCACGCCGTTGCCGTAGGTCACCGAAGAACGGCGCCCGAGGTTGTCATAGGCATAGGTCGCCAGCACCCCGATCCCCGACGTCGCCCCGTTCTCACGGATGGCGACCGGCTCATCGGCGACATTCCAGTCGTAGTCGACATAGTGGCTGTCCGGCCAGGTCATCCGCGTGCGGCGGCCGGCCAGGGGTGAGACGCAGAAACGGCGGGCCGGTTAGGCCGACCCGCCTAGATTATGTATTAGTGAAAAAGGCAGCGAGTCGTCGAATTTCCGTGAGAACTAGAACTCAATCTTTCGCATACTGGCGTTCGAAAAATACGTTACATCTGCATTTGGCAATTCATCTCTGATCATCTTAGAGATTGCGATGCCCTCTTGATCCAACGTTATATTTCTTTCTGAATCTTTGTACTCATGAAAATGAGCATCTTCGTAGCTTGAAAGCCATAGGCCAATTCGGTGTTGCAGGGCTTCTGATATTCCTAACTCGCCGGGCTCGAGATACCCGCCGTTCGCAGCATCTCTAATGCCCGTCCCAGAAAGCATTCCATCGATGGTCAGAAAAAGCGGGCTCATTTATTCGGCCTAAAAAAGCGGTGATTGATAACTCCGTCCTTAGTCACACCGATCTCATAGACTCCGAACTTTGTTCCCTCTGATCCCAACATCGTCCCGGGAGCCTGATATATCTTGTAACCATTTGGTTTCAATATTGGTTTGGTGGTCAGTATAACATCGTCAAAAGAATAGGGGAAGTTGTGGCTCACTGGGTCTTGCAGCGCCCGGAGACGGACCCGGCTATCATAAGCGAAGCTATGTGAAAAAGCGTCATCAGCACCTACCGTCGGAGCCTTTTTGAACGCAGCTAACAACAAGGCATCGATAAGATACGGGGTCGCCCTATCTTTAAGAGTCGGTTTGCAGCCAGC
>DGYN01000087.1 GCA_002398405.1 Caulobacteraceae bacterium UBA5005 | reverse complement strand
GGGAGGGCTTACGGCGCCGGAAGGTTGGTCACTCAGCGTTGGTGGCGGGCCGTCTCTGAGACCGTAAGCCCACCCCTTGCCCCTCCCGTAGGGAGGGGAAAAGGAAGCGGGCGTTTAGGCCACCCGCCGGGCGCCTTCAGCGGCGGTCACCACTTCAAACCCCGAAGCGAGGGCCTTGTCGGTCAGGCGCTCCAGGGCGGCGGGGGTGCAGCCGAAAGCGGAGGGATTATCCGCCACGTCGTGGGTGAAGAGGATCAGCCAGGCGTTCTTCTGGGCCGCGGTCTCGAGCCAGCTCAGGGCCACCGCTTCCCCGTCCGAGCCCTCGATCCCGACGGCGGGGGCCTGGTTGAGGTCGGCGCCGTCATCGATCACGCCGTGGTGCAGGGCGCGGAGCAGGGCGAACCTTTCCCCAAGGACGCGCTTGGCGGCGGGTGAGACGTCGCCATAGGGGTAGGCAAAGGTCGTGGGCGTGATCTTGAGGGTCTTCAGCGCCTCTGCGTTACGGTCGATGTCGCCGGCGATGGCGGCCGCGTCGGCCTTGCCGCAATCCAGGTGCGAATAGGTGTGGCAGGCAATCTCGTGTCCGGCGGCGGCCAGCCGCAGGGTGTCGTCGTCATCGGCGTAGAGGCCGTAGTGGCTGTCCTGCCCAGCGAGCCCCGCCGCCACGAAATAGGTCCCGCGCAGGCCGCGGGCCTCCAGGATCCGCGCTCCCGCCAGGGTCGCGCTCTTGGGCGGATCGTCGAAGGAAAAGGTGACCATGGGCCGGTCGAGGCTGACCCGCGCGGGGCGCCGCTCCACCAGCTTGGCGTACCGGCGGCGAAGCTTGCCCTTCAGCGAGCGGTCGGCCGAGTAGACTTCGCCGCCCATCTAGACCGCCTCCGCATAGAGGGCGGCGCGGTAGAGGCGCATGGCGAAGGCGCGCAGGGGGATGGGGACAAGGCCGGTGAGGGCAATGGTCTTCAGAGCCGGCCGCCACACGGGCCGCAGCGGCATCTTCTTGAGCGCCCTGGCGACCTTGTAGCTGGGATAGTGGCTGACGATCTCGTGGTGGCCGGCGACCACGCGGGCGAAGTTGCCCGCCGACTGCTCGTACTTGGCGGCCATGGTCCTGGCCGGATCGAGGCCCAGGTGGGTGGCGGTATTGTCGATGTGGACGATTGCGTGGGTCTTGGAGACGCGCATGGCCCATTCAACATCCTCCCAGCCCCAGCCGGCGAAGCCCTCGTCGAAGGTCTCGGTCTCGAAGACATCCCGGCGGACCAGGAGGTTGGAGGTGAAGACGTACTTTTCGGGGGCGAGGCGCCGGATCGCCGCGGGCGCGCAGTCCGATTTCAACGCCATGGCCCGGTGCAGGGCGTGCTCGCGAACCTTGGGCGCCTGATCGACTGAGAAGCCGCCGAAGGCGACCGCCGGAGCATCCTGGGCGATGAGCTCCAGATAGGCGTGCAGGAAGCGCGGGCTGTCCGGCAGCATGTCGCTGTCGAGGAACAGCAGCCACTTGCCGCGGGCGTTCCCGGCCAGGCGGTTGCGGCCCTTGGAGCGGCCTTCGTTGGTGGAAAGCGCTACGAACCGGGCCGGGGTGCGCATGCCGTTGACCTGATAGGCGATGCGCATGGCGAGCGCCGCGTCGCCCGAGCCGTCATCGAGGATGACGATCTCCACCCCCTCGGCCCGCTCTTGGTCGAGGGCGGCCAGCAGGCGGGCCGGATCGTCACGGAAGAAGGGGATCAGGATCGAGAGTGCGGGGCGATGCCCATCCCAGGCGGTGTTGTCGGTGAGCTTGGCGTTCATCCGAGCGCCGCCTTGCTTTTCAGGATGCCGGATAGGCGCTTGAGCTGACTGCGGGCGCCACCGGCGTCGAGCGCCAGGGCGGCGGCGCCATAGACCGCGCCGCCGACGGCCGCCTTGGCGGCCAGTTCGAGGATACCGCCGAAGGCAGGGACCAGGAGCACCACAGCCGCCATGACTGCGCAGGCGAGGGCGGCCTTGGCCAGGGTGTCCCAGGGGATGGGCAGGGCGATGATTGTGCGGCCCAGGATCGCGGAGGCGACCATGCCAAGGCCGTAGCTGATGGCGGTCGCCGCCACCGCGCCCATGACGCCGTAGAGGGGGATCAGGGCGAGGTTCAGGGCGACGTTGGCCGCCGCCGGAATGGCCATGGCGGCCAGGAGCCGCTTGGTGGCTTTGCCGAGGGTGAAGGCCATGTGGAAGTAGTAGGTGGTAAGGCCCGCCATCAGGCCGCTGAACGCGATCCAGGGGGTGACGGCCGCCGCTTCCGCCCGCAGCGCCTCACCCACCAGCACCTCGGCCAGCGGCCGCGCCACCAAAGCCAGGCCCACGGCGGCGGGGAGGGTGATGAGCAGCATGAAGGAGGCCTGTTCGCGGGCCGTGCGCTCGAGCGCGCTCTTGCCGCCGAATTCGAGGGCGGCCACCGCCGCCGGTCCCGCCGCGGACCCCAGCCAGATGAAGGCGACGTCCAGGGTGCGGTTCGCGAGGCTGTAGCCCGCGTGGTAGATTCCGACCTCCGCCTCGCTCATGTAGGCGGCGATGAGCAGCCGGTCGGTGGCCGAAAGGACGATGGCCAGGATCAGGGAGGCGGCGAGAGGAACGCCATAGGCGGCATAGGCCTTGGCCCGTACCGGATCGAACTTTCCACCCTTGGCGAGCTTGAGTTCGGACGGCAGGACGAAGACCAGGCAAAGAGCGACGGCCATGGCGATCCCGGTGAGGGGCGCCGCGCCGCCAAAGCCCGCAAAGGCCAGGGCGGCGCCCGCGGTGATGCCGCCGGCGCTGATCACCATTTCCATCAGGGCCGCATCCCGAACCCGGCCCGCCGCGCGGCGATGCTCCTGCGCGAGCTTGCCAAGTCCCTTGAAGAGCGTACCGCCGAGGCCCGTGGCGATGGCGAGCTTGAGGCCAAGATCCATGGGCCAGAGGAGCAGAGCGGCGCCGGAGATCACGGCCATGCCCAGGGCGAGCACGCCCCAGGTCCGGTAGAGGGTGGCGAAATGGTCGGCGATACCCCCGTCTTTGGCGACGGCGGGCTGGAACCTCGCCATGGCGGCTTCGAGCCAGGTGAAGAGCGAGGTGTGGATGATGGCGACGACCGAGAAGGCCACCGCATAGGCGCCGTACTCTTCCGGGGTCAGAAGCCGCGTGAAGGCGACGATGGTGAGCAGCCCCACCACCCCCTGGACGATGTTGACCGGCAGATAGCCAAGGACGCCTCGCCAGAACATCGCCCTAGCGCACCGCGTCAGAGTCGCCGAACACCAGGCAGGGGATGGTCATGGCCATGATGTACATGTCGAGCCAGAAGGACTGCCGCTCGACGTATTCGATATCGAGCGCCACCCGTCGGCGGACGAGCGCCGGGGTGTCGACCGGCCCGCGCGAGCCCTGGATGGCGGCCCAGCCGGCCATGCCCGGCTTCATGCGGTGGCGGTGGGCGTATTCGGCGACGAGGGCGTGGCTTTCGGTGTCGCCGGTCATCATGCCGATGGCGTGGGGGCGCGGGCCGACCAAGCTCATCTCGCCGGAGAGGACGTTGACGATCTGCGGGAGTTCATCGAGCGAAAACTTGCGCAGCACCCGGCCGACGCGGGTCACGCGGTTATCGCCGGCCTGAACCTGGCGTTTGGCCGAATGGTCGGTGGCCTCGACCCGCATGGTGCGGAACTTCCAAACCACGATCTCCTCGTTGTTGAAGCCGTGGCGGCGCTGTTTGAAGAAGATCGGACCCCGGCTATCGAGCTTAACGGCCAAGGCGATGAGCGCCATGACCGGCAGGGCCAGGACCAGGGCGGTGACGCCGATCACCAGGTCCTGGGCGCGCTTGATCGCGGCGCGCATCTCGTCATTGGGGGCGCCGGACAGATAGGCGAGTGGCGCATTGGCCACCCGGGCGATGGAATCGCCGCGCAGCTCGCCCTCGATGTCGACGAACAGGGTGATGGGATTGGGCAGGACACGCAGCCGGTCGATCAACTGCCGCACCCGGTCCTGGGCGGCGGAGGGAACGGCGATGACCACCTTGTCGACAAAGGGCATGACCTTGTGGCTGAGCAAAAGATTGATGTCGCCGAGCACCGGCACGCCGCGGATCATTGGCGGCCCGCGATCGGCGCGGTCGTCGAAGATCCCCAGAATGTTGACGTCGCCGGCAGCGTAGGCGGCCTCGATCATCCGCTCGGCGTTCTTGCCGCCGCCCACCAGGACGATGTTCTGGGAAAGCTTGCCCGCCTTGCGGAGCGACCGGACGATGAACCAGGCGGTGATATGGGCCAGGTAGATCAGGGCGAAGGTCGCCGCCAGCCAGGGCGCGAGGGTGGGTCCTTCAGAGGCCAGGCCGAGCACAGGTCCGAACAGGATGAGGGTGGCGATCCCGGCGAGGGCGAAGGCGGCGCTGACGCGGGCGAGATGCGTCGCGAGGGTCTCCCGCGGCTTGAAGGCATAGGCGTTCAGGGCGGTAAGGCTGGCGACCAGCAAGCCGATCCCGGCGATGTAGGGCAGGACAAGGGCGAAGGGACTGGCCGCCACCGCAAGGGGGTTGGCGAGGTTGAAGGTCAAGGCGACGGCCAGGGCCATCAGGAGGAGGTCCGTACCATGCAGGCTGATGGCGAGGCCCCGGCCGGCCATGCGGGCGCGGGAGGGGGCGAGCTGTTCGGGCCGAAGGGCGCCCCGCCGGTCGCCGGCCTTGCGCTCCGCCTTGCGGCGGTCCGGGCCTTTGCCCTTAGGGGATTGGCTCAATCTCCCGGCCTTCTTCACCGGCGCTTCAGCGGCGTCCTGCGGCTCGCTGGACGTGCGGGCGTGAACGACGGCGACAGACATGGTCAGGCTTCCAGGCAGAGAGTGGGCTTGGAAGCATCCCACGCGCGGGTGTTTCTACCGTTAACGGCGCGCCGGTATCCCTTACCTGCGTAACAGTGTTCGGCTAGGGTTGGCCCTCACGCCCAGGGAGACCATAACCATGTCGTCGGCGATCGTTGTCCTGATCATCGTTCTCGTCGTTGCCGTGCTGATCGCTTTCATGCTGATCGGCATCTACAACCGCCTTGTGGCCCTGCGGCAGGAGACCGACCAGGCGTTCGCCGACATCGACGTCCAGCTGCGCCAACGCCAGGATCTGATCCCTAATCTGGTCGAGACGGTGAAGGGCTACGCGACCCACGAGAAGACCACCCTGGATGCGGTGATCACCGCCCGCACTCAGGCGACGGCCGCCCGCAGCGTCGACGACAAGGTCCAGGCCGAGAACATGCTGACGGCGTCGCTTGGCCGCCTGATGGCCATCGCAGAGGCCTATCCGGACCTGAAGGCCAATACCAACTTCCTGAAACTGCAGGACGAACTTTCCGACATCGAGAACAAGCTCGCCGCCGCCCGCCGGTTCTTCAACAACGCGGTCTCGGAGTTCAACGCGGCGGTCCAGCAGTTCCCGGCGGTGCTGTTCGCCGCCATGTTCGGCTTCAAGTCCCGCGCCTTCTTCGACCTGGGCGAAGAGCGCGCCGCCCTGCAGACCGCGCCTTCCGTGAAGTTCTAGTCCTGTGCGGGCCGTCGGCCTCAAGACCCACATCTGGAACAACAACCTGCGTTCGACCTTCCTGCTCGCGGGGTTTCCCGTGCTGCTGCTCGGCATGATCTATTTCCTGCAGCTGGGATTGATGAGCGCCGGCTATCTGCCGTCGACCGAGACCCTGGCCGGGGATTTTGCGCTCAGCCTGCAGATGATGCTGGCCTCGGCGCCAGTTGCGCTGGTGATCGCGGGGATCTGGTTCCTGATCGCCTATTTCGCCAACACGGGGATCGTGGCGCTGGCCACCGGGGCAAAACCTGTGACTCGGGAGGAACAGCCGGGTCTCTATAACCTTCTGGAAAACCTGGCGATCTCGCGCGGCATGCGGATGCCGAAGCTCAATCTGATCGACAGCCCGGCGCTCAACGCTTTCGCCAGCGGGGTCAACGAAAGGCAGTACACCATTACGGTCACCACCGGCCTTCTGGAGACATTGACGTCCGAGGAGGTGGAGGCGGTCCTCGCCCACGAACTGACCCATGTGATCAACCGCGATGTGCGCACCATGATCATCGCCTCAGTGTTCGCCGGCATCATCAGCCTGATGTGCGAGATGGTCTTCCGGTCCTTGAGGTTCGTGGGCGGCGGCGGACGGCGCAGCAAGAGCGACGGCAAGGGCGCGGCGTTCCTGATCCTGATCGCCATCGTGGTGGCCATCATCGGCTATGTGCTGGCCATCGTCATCCGCATGATGATCTCGCGCACCCGCGAGTTCGTCGCCGACGCGGGTTCGGTGGAGCTGACCAAGAACCCGGACGCGATGATTTCGGCCCTGCGCAAGGTTTCCGGCAGCGCCGAGCTGCCGGCGCCCGAACAGGTGCGCGGCATGTTCCTGCAGAACCACGAGGCGGGCTTCAACGCCCTTTTCGCCACCCACCCGCCGATCGAAAAGCGCATCGCGGCGCTTGTGGAATTCGCCGGCGGGCGGGAAACCTCAGTTCCAATCGTGGGCTAATAACAAGAAGAAGGGCGGAAAATGGCTTGGATTAAGGGACTGGCCGCCACGGCGGTGGCGGTCGTTCTGGCGGGCGGGGCGTCCGCCCAGCAGGCGCCGCGCAATCCGGCCTGGTTCGGCGTGCCGGCGCCGGGGCCGGTCAGCGACCTGGATCGGCCGACCTTTGCCCAGGGCGATGTGGTGGTCGGTCCAACGCCGGTCGCGTTCAAGAAGCCCGCCGACCCGTCGGGGGCGCTGGGCGGGGCGCGGATGATGGCCAACATGAGGGCGGTCACCAATTTCGCCCGCGAGAGCCGCGCCAACGGCGAGCTGCTCTGGGGCCGGATTGCCGGCATGCCCGCTCAGAAAAAGACGGTGGAGTGGGGTGTCGCCCAGCTGAAGTCCTATGGCATCGCCAACGCCCACTCCGAAGAGTTCACCTATGAGCGGGGCCTGTGGCTGCCCAGGAGCTTCGAGGTGAAGCTCAACGGCGATCCGAGTTTCGGAGCCGGAACGGGGGATATCGTGCTGCGCTCAGCCATGCCGATTTCGCAGGCCAGGTCCCTGGCGGCGGCGCTGACCGCGCCCCTGGTGTTCGTCGGGCGGGGCAGCCCAGCCGAGCTCGCCAACATTGATGTCCGCGGCAAGATCGCGGTGGTCAACGTCAAGCCGGACGTGGCTTTGGTCGCTTCCCGGGAGCGCGGGGTGGCGCGGGAGGTGGTCTTGCGCGGCGCGGTGGGGGTGATCAACGCCGTCGAGAGCCCGGGCAACTTCCAGTATTTTGATGGCCGCTACGGCTGCGGCGAGGCGCCGTGTTTCCTGGTCGGGGGTGATGACGGCGCCTTCCTGGAGGCGGTGATTGCCCGGGCGGCGGCGGCGGGGAAGCCGGCCAGCCTGAAGGCGACACTCTCGTTGCAGAGCGAGGTTCGCACCGGGACCAAGGCCTATAACGGCGTGGGGATCATTGCCGGCAAGAGCGACGAGGTGATCATCGTCAACGCCCACACCGACAGCTGGTTCGACGGGGCCAATGACAACGCCGACGGCGTGGCGGTGGCCCTGGGCTTGGCCGAGCATTACGCCAAGGGGCCAAAGCCGGACCGCACCCTGGTCTTCGTGCTCTCCGCCGGGCACCACACCGCCAACGGGCCGGCCGATTTCATCGCCAAGCACCCGGAGATCATCGAAAAGACGGTGATGGTCATCAATCTGGAGCACGTCGCTCAGATCGCGGTGACCCAGGCGCCCAGGCTTGATCCCGGGACGTCCGGCTATGGCTCTGGGACGTGGAACGGGTCGACCGCCGAGATGACCAAGCGGGCCGGGGCGGTGAACACCACGCCCTTCGTCAAGCAGCTGATGGCCCGGGCGGCCAGCCAGTACGGGGTGGTCACCACCTATGGGGTTTCGGATCAGGTGCCAGGGGACCTCGGCGCCTATGTGCGGACCGGCAAGCCGTCGATGCAGATCATCGCCTCGGAGGTATTCTACCATTCCTCGGGAGACAACCCTTCGACCATCTCTCAGCCGGGCCTGGAACGCGCGGCATTCTTCTTCCGCGACTTCATCAATGCGGTGGGCAAGGCGCGGAAGGACCAGCTGATGGCCCCGGCCGGCGCGCGTCCCGCGGCGGCGGGGGGTGAAGGGTAGGGTTTATTCTTTCTTAAGCGCGGAGGTTTCTCTTCGGCCCATGCCAGAGGGGACGAGCGCGGGCCATCCGTCGACCAAGGGGGAGGGCCTTTCCTGGGCCATCGGACCCCTGATCGCGCTCATCGCCATGGCCGTCACCCTGTTCATGCCGGCGGTGATGAACGACGGGGACACCCACTGGCATCTGGCCACGGGCCAGTGGATCCTGGATCACCGCGCCGTCCCGCACGAGGACCCGTTCTCGTTCAGCAAACTGGGAGCGCCCTGGCAGGCGCACGAGTGGCTGTCGGAAGTGATTATGGCGCTGGCCTACCAGGCCGCGGGCTGGAGCGGGCTGGTCGTGCTGTTCGGCGGCGTGATGGCGCTGACCTTCGGGCTGATCGCCCTGCGACTGGCGAAATCGATCTCCGGGCTCACCCTGCTGAGCGTCCTGGCGCTTTCCCTGGCCTGCATGGCGCCCAGCCTTCTGCTCAGGCCCCACATCCTCGCCCTGCCGCTGATCGTCGCCTTCACGGCGGAAATCCTCGCCGCGCGGGATGAGGGACGGGCGCCGCGCCTGTGGTTCGCGGTCCTGATGGCGCTGTGGGCCAATCTTCACGGCAGCTATGTCTTTGGCATGGCGCTGGCCGCCCCCTTCGCGCTGGAGGCCCTGCTCGACGCCAAGACGTTCCCCGAGCGCCGCAAGGTGGTGATTTCGTGGGGGGCGTTCGGGCTGCTGTGCCTGGCCGCCACGGCGGTGACGCCGCATGGCGTCAAGGGGATGATCTTTCCGCTGCAGCTTATGACCATGTCGACGCTCGATGGCATCATCGAGTGGCGCAGCGCCGATTTCACCAGGCTTGGCCCGCTTGAAGTGGCCCTGCTGGCCTCGATCTTCGTCTTCCTGCGCTTTCCGGTGAAGCTGCCGGTGATCCGGCTTTTGGTGCTGCTGCTCCTGTTGCACATGGCGCTTAGGCACACCCGCCACATCACCGTCCTGGGCGCCGTCGCGCCGCTGATCCTCGCCGCGCCGTTGGGGGCCGCCATGGGGATCGCCGGATCAAAGGGCGGCAGGCGGGTTCTGATCGCCATCCTGGCCGGCGTCATCGTGCTGGCGGGCGTGCGCCTGGCTCTGCCCATCACGCGGGAGAACAGCATCCGCTCGCCGGACGCGGCGCTGGCGGCCGTGCCGGAGGATCTTCGCCAGCGGCCGGTGCTCAACGAATACGGCTATGGCGGCTATCTGATCTTCAACGGGGTGCGGCCCTATATCGACGGGCGGGCCGACATGTACGGCGACGCCTTCGCCGGCCGCTATTTCGAGATGGCCAAGGGGAACAGCGCCCTGCTGGACGAGACTCTGGCCAAGTCAGGCATCGCCTGGACCATGCTGCCGCCCAGCCATCCGCTGACGCCCCTGATGGATGCAAAGCCCGGGTGGACGCGGCTGTACGCCGACCCCTATGCGGTGATCCACACAAGGACCGGCGGCTAGTTTTTTGCGTTGACGCTCGTTTTGTTCCGAAAAACGGTCCCCACCTTTTCGGAACGCGCTTACTGAGCGCCGCCGCGCCGGGCGCCGCCGATCGGAGCGTTCAGGGCGCGGCCGGAGGGGTTGTTGGGCGCCTCCCCGGTGCGGGCCAGGCGCTCGGCTTCGCGGGCCCCGGCGAGGATGCCTTCCAGAGCGTAGTTCCCCTCGTGGCAGGCGTATTCGTACATGATGCCGCCCAGCGGGGCGAACTCGTACTCGCCGCCCCAGGGCGCGTCCCAAACGGCCGGGTCCTCGACCGTGTATTTGTAGCGCAGGCGGTCAGGGGCGGTGCGGGTGAAGTTCTCGGTGACCTTCAGGTTTTCCCAGGCGCCGTTGTAGGCCTGGCTGCGCGGATAGTTGGTGGTTTCGACCACCAGGGTGTCGCCCTCCCACCAGCCTACGGAATCGCCGAAATAGGGGCGCACGCCGTCGGTGCGGTGCTTGGCGTT
>DGYN01000079.1:3272-35139 GCA_002398405.1 Caulobacteraceae bacterium UBA5005 | reverse complement strand
CGCACGTCGTCGAGCTTGAACGGTTTGACGATCGCTATGATCAGTTTCATCCGCCTTCGGAACGCGTGAGCGTCCCGCCCCTCATCTGTTGTTGCTGCGGCGCAGTGGCCGGTTGGATGCGCTCTTCAAGAGAGCCGGGCCGACGCTAGCGGGCGGGGCGGGAGACTCAGGGCCGCGGGGACCCTGGTCAAAAGCCTTTGTTAAGGAACGCCGCTTTCTTGAGCGTTGTGGAATGGAGGCGCCCAAAATCAAGGCATATCCGCCGTCCAAGGCGGCGCCTGGCGGCGGATCGTGGCGAGATGGAGTCAAAAAACGTGGCCGGGCCGTCTCAACTTTTCGGCGGCGAGGCGTTGATGGGGATGCTATCTAGGCGTCAGTAGGAGGGGATCGCAGCATGGCCATGAGCGCCGCCGCAGAGTCCGGCGCCGCCGTGGAGGCCGCGCACAAAGAGCTGCTCACCCATACCGACCTGCAGTTCACCTTTGACGATGCGGCGGTGCGGGAGGTTTCGCGCTCGCCCCAGTGGCTGCGGGACTTTTTTGAATGGCTGAACAGCCTGTTCAGCGTGCCGGCGGAGGTGATGACGGTCCTGATGTGGGGCGCGGTGGCCGCCTTCGTCCTGGTCATCCTGTTCCTGATCGCGCGGGAGGTGGGGGCGCTGGACTGGACGCGCAAGCGGCCTCAGGCCCCGCCGGGCGAGCCGCTCTACCGGCCGGAGGCGCAGGTCGCGCTGGCGCTGTTGGCCGACGCCGACGCCCTGGCTGCGGAGGGCCGGTATGAGGAGGCCGTGCACGTCCTGTTGCTGCGCAGCGTCGAGGACATGCGCCGCTGGCGGCCAAGGGCGGTGGAGCCTTCGTTCACCAGCCGGGACCTTTCGGGGCTGGCCATCCTGCCGCCGGCGGCGCGGGACGCCTTTTCGGCCATGGCGCGGCTGGTGGAGACCAGCCTGTTCGGCGGGCGGGCGGTGGGCCAGGAAGGCTTTGCGGAAAGCCGCCGCGCCTATGAGGCCTTCGCCCTGCCGGGGGTGTGGGCGTGAACGGGCCCTTCAGCCCCAAGGTGATGGCGGCGGTCCTGGTGGTGGGCCTCTTGGCCTTCGTCGCCTTCTTCGTGGCCAACGCCTATGACACCGGCCCCCGGGAAGACCTCGACGGCGGGGCGCACGCGGTGTCGAAATCGGCGGTGGGCTATGCCGGGGCGGTGGAGTTGCTCAAGGCCATGGGCCGGCCGGTGCTGATCGCGCGGGGGCCGGTCAGGACCTCGAACGCCAAGAGCGTCCTGATCGTCAGCGTCGGGTCCGGGAGCCTTGAAGGGGTGTTCGACGCGCCGGTGGTGCGCGACTTTCCCGGCCGCATCCTGGTGGTTCTGCCCAAATGGGACACGGCGTTCGACATCCGGCGGATCGGCTGGGTGCGCAAGGCGGGGCTCGAGACAGTGGTGCTGGACGATGTGCTGGAGATGGACCCGCCGGCGCCCATGGAGGAGGAGGTGGAGGCGGTTGAGCCTGAGCCGCAGGATCGCCGCGCCCAATTCAAGGCGCGGATGGATCGCCTCGCCAAGGCGCGGCGGGGGGAGGGCGAGATGAGCTTCGCCCTCCATCGCGGCGAGGCGCGCCACACCCTTCGGCTGAGCCGCGACGAAGGGATCCTCGACGACAGCGCCATCCAGACTGGGACCATCGACCGGTTCCGCACCTTCGACCGCATTCCCGGCTGGAAGCCGATGGTGGTCGATGAGCAGGGACGCGCGGTGCTGATCGCCGACGAGGCGCAGAGCCGGCGGTTCGTGCTTTCCGATCCGGACCTGATCAACACCCAGGGGCTGGCGGATCTCGATAACGCCAAGGCCTTTGTCTATCTGATGGACAACCACCTGGACCGCGACGCGTCCTATGTTTTTGACATCTCGATGCACGGTTTTTCGCGGTCGAGATCCTTTATGCGCCAGGCCTTTGAGCCGCCGTTCCTGGCCGCCACCCTGACCGCCCTGGCGACGATCCTGCTGATGGGCTGGCACGGCTTTGTCCGCTTCGGCCGGGCGCGGGAGGCCGGGCGGGCGTTCGCGCTGGGCAAGCGGGCCCTGGCCGACAACCAGGCGGACCTGATCAAGATGACCGGGCGCGAGCACCGCATGGGATCGCCCTATGCCGGGGTGGTGCGCGACCTCGCCGCCCGCGCGGTGGGGGCGCCGCGGGATCTGTCGAGCGATGAGCTGGACGCCCTCATGGACCGTCTGGGCGAAGGAGGCCGGACCAGCTGGCCCTTTTCGACCCTGAAACGCGACCTCGACCTGGCCAAGGATCCGGCCGAACTGGTCAAGGCCGCGATGAGCCTATCCCATTGGAAATCGGAGATGACCCGTGAACGTCAGTGAAGCCCAGGACCTCGCCCGGCGCATCCGAGGCCAGGTGGCCAAGGCCGTCATCGGCCAGGAGGATACGGTGCGGCTCCTGCTGACCACCCTCTTCGCCGGCGGGCATATCCTTTTGGAAGGCGCGCCGGGGACGGCGAAGACCTTCCTCGCGCAGTGTTTCGCCCGGACCCTTGGCCTGGATTTTGGCCGCATACAGTTCACTCCCGACCTGATGCCGGGCGACATCCTGGGGGCCAACCTGTTCAACTTCCAGACCAGCAAGTTCACCCTGACCCGGGGCCCGATATTCTGCGACCTTTTGCTGGCCGACGAGATCAACCGCACCCCGCCCAAGACTCAGGCGGCGCTGCTGGAAGCCATGCAGGAACGCAAGGTGACCCTGGACGGCGAGCCGCACGCGCTTTCGCCGCGCTTCATGGTGGTGGCGACGCAGAACCCCCTGGAGCAGCAGGGCACCTATCCCCTGCCGGAGGCGCAGCTCGACCGGTTTCTGTTCAAGCAGGTCCTGTCTTATCCGAGCGAAGCCGAGGAACAGGCCATCGTCGCCGCCCACGGGGTGCGCACCGGATCGCCCAGCCCCGAGGCGCTCGGGGTCGAGGTGGCGGCGAGCCCCAAGGAGCTGCAGGCGGTGGTCGACCTGGTGGCGACGATCAGGCTGGCGCCGGAGATCGTCGACTATGTGGTGCGCCTGGTGCGGGCCACGCGCTCGAGCCCTGACCTGGAAGCGGGCGTCTCGCCCCGCGGCGGGGCCATGCTGGCGACGGCGGCCAGGGCCAGGGCGGTGCTGGAAGGCCGCGACTATGTGATCCCGGACGACATCAAGGCGCTCGCCCTGCCGGCCATGCGCCACCGGGTGGTGCTTTCCCCCGCCGCCGAGGTCGAAGCCCGGACGGCAGACGCCGTGGTCCAGATCATCATCGATCAGACCGAGGCGCCGCGGTAGTGCTCTACCCCACCCGTTTCGCGGTGATCCTGATGGGGACCGGGGCGCCGGTGGGGCTTCTGCTTGGCCTGTTGCAGCCGGGGATGTGGCTGGCGGGGGTGGCCTGGATCGGAGCCTGCGCGGCCCTGATGCTGCTGGACGCGGTGCTGTGCGCCTCGGGGCGGTCGCTCAACTTCGAGATCGCGGCGCCGGGCTCGCTGGCCATCGGCCGGCCGGGAGAGGCGACGGTCCGCGCGGCCTTCACCGGGACCTTCAGCCCCCGCACAGTCGATGTCGCGCTGGAGACCAACGACAAACTATTGCTGACTGACGACCGCACCCTGGCGGGCGTGGCCGGGGGCCATTTCGCCGCGACCTTTGAGCTGTCGCCGCTGCGCCGAGGCGAGGGGGTGCTGCAGCAGCTGTGGATGCGCTGGCGCGGGCCGCTGGGCCTCATCTGGCGGCAGAGGAACGAGCGCCCCGAGCGGACCATTCCCATCCTGCCCAACATCCGCGCCGTGCGCGACGAGGCGATCCGCCTGTTCTCGCGGGACTCGATCTTCGGCATCAAGATCCAGCGGGAGACCGGAGAGGGGGCGGAGTTCCACGCCCTGCGCGACTTCCAGCCGGGCATGGACCGGCGGGCGGTGGACTGGAAGCAGTCGGCCAAACACGCTGTCCTGCTGGCCAAGGAGTTCCGCACCGAGCGTAACCACCAGGTCATTTTCGCCATCGACAGCGGGCGGATGATGTCCGAGCCGGTGGCGGGACTGCCCAGGCTCGACCGGGCGATCAACGCCGCCCTTCTCTTGGCCTTCGTTTCCCTGAAAATGGGCGACCGCTCCGGCCTCTTCGCGTTCGATTCCAAGGTCCGCGCCGCCTCGGGCGCGGTGAGCGGGGTTCGCGGCTTCACCGCATTGCAGAAGCTGGCGGCGACCATCGACTATTCGGTGGAGGAGGCCAATTTCACCCTTGGGCTTTCCACCCTGGGCGGGCGGCTGGAGCGGCGGAGCCTGATCGTGGTCTTCACCGACTTTCCGGATTCCACCGGCGCCGAGCTGATGATCGAAAACGTCGGGCGCCTGTTGAAACGTCACCTCGTCCTCTTCGTCGCCATGCGCGACGAGGAGCTGGAGACCCTGGTCAGGGCCGAGCCCGCCACTGCGGCCGATGTCTCGCGCGCGGTGACCGCCGCCGCCCTGCTGCGGGAGCGGGAGACGGTGCTCGCCCGGCTTCGCCGCCTGGGCGTCGAGGTCCTGGAGGCGCCGCTGGATCGCATCGGCCCGGAACTGGTCAGCGCCTATCTGGCGCTCAAGCGCAGGAACGTCCTGTGACCGGCGGCGCCCTCAAGAGCCACAGGTTCCGCGAGACCCGCGAGGAGGAGTGGCGGCTCCTCGAAAGGATCCTGCGCAAGGCGGAGGACAAGTCGCTCAAGGCCCTCTCCGACCAGGATCTGATCGCCATGCCGGTGCTCTACCGCTCGGCGCTGTCGGGCCTGCAGACGGCCAGGGCGACCTCGCTGGACGCCGCCCTTATCGAATACCTCGAGAGCCTGTGCGAGCGGGCCTACTACTTTCTCTATGGGGTGCGCGGCCGGCCGCTGGAGCGGCTCTGGCAATATCTCAAGGCCGGCCTGCCGGCGGCCATGCAGTCGATCTGGCGGGAGTCCCTCATCTCAATGGCGCTCTTCGCGCTGGGGGCTGGCGTCGCCTACTATCTGGTCCAAGCCGATCCCGACTGGTTTTACACCTTCATCGCCGAGGACCTGGCAGGCGGCCGTGATCCGTCGGCCTCGGTGGAGACTCTGCGGGACGTTCTCTATGGCGGCCAGGACGAGGGCGGCTTTTCGGCCTTCGCGACAAAGCTGTTCACCCACAACGCCACCGTCACCATCATGTGCTTCGCCTTTGGTTTCGCCCTCTGCGCGCCGACGGCCTTCCTGCTGTTCACCAACGGCGCGGTGCTCGGCGCCTTGATGGCCGTCCATGTGGACAAGGGCCTGGGCTATGAGCTCGGCGGCTGGTTGTCGGTCCATGGGGTGACCGAGCTTTCGGCGATTTTCCTGGGCGGGGCGGCAGGACTGAAGATCGGCTGGACGGTGGCCTTCCCGGGCGGCCGCTCGCGGCTCGACGCCCTGCGCGCGGCGGGCAAGACCGGGGCGGCGGTGATGGGGGGCGTCGTCATCATGCTGGCCGTGGCCGGCCTCCTGGAAGGGTTTGCCCGGCAGCTGGTGACCAACGACGAGGCGCGCTACGCCATCGGCCTGATCACGGGCCTTTTCTGGGCGGTCTATTTCTATTGGCCGCGGCGGAGCCCCCAGCATGGCTGAGGCGAAGGCGATCAAGCCACCCAAGGCGCCGGCGAGCAGCCGCCGGGTCCTGGTGACGCCGGAGGGGGTCGACCTGGGCGTCGAGCTCGCCTCGCACGGGGCCAGGGCCGGGGCGTTTCTGATCGACCTTTCGATCATGCTGGCCATCCTCATCGGCCTTCTGATGGTGTTCGGCGGCGGAATGGGGGAGGAGGCGCCGTCCATCGTCTTCATGCTCTGCGCGTTCCTGCTCCGGGTCGCCTGGTTCAGCCTCTGGGAGATGACCCGCAAGGCCGCGACCCCAGGCAAGCGCATGATGCGAATCCGGGTCGCCATGCGGTCGGGCGCCAGGCTCACCCCCGACGCCATCCTGGCGCGCAACATGATGCGCGAGCTTGAGGTCTTCCTGCCGATCAGCGTGATCTTTTCCTCGATCCCGGCGGCGCTGGGCCTGACCGGGGTGGGCGGCGGCGTCGCCATCTTCGCGGCCCTGATCTGGAGCCTGATCTTCGTCCTGATGCCGCTGTTCAACCGCGACCACTTGCGGGCCGGCGATCTGATCGGCGGGACCTGGGTGGTCGAGGCGCCGAGACCCAAGCTCGAGCCTGATCTGGCCGCCAACGCCGCCGAGCATGGCGCGCGGTGGGCCTTCACCGAGGCGCAGGTCGACGCCTACGGGGTGATGGAGCTGCAGGTCCTGGAAGACGTCATCCGCAAGTTCGACACCCGCGTCGGCGCCGACGTCGCCCGCCGCATCCGTGAGAAGATCGGCTGGACCCAGGGCGCGGATGAGACCGACCTCCAGTTCCTGCAGGCCTATTACGCGGCCCTGCGCCGCCGGCTGGAACAGCGGCTGCTGTTTGGGCATAGGCGCAAGGACAAGCACGACAGATGAGCGTTCTCCCTCCCCTTTATGGGGAGGGACAGAGCGCGAAGCGCTCAGGGTGGGGGAGTTCGAAAGTGACCCTCAGGCGCCGGAGAATATCCCGCAACTTCCCCACCCGTCCTGTCGCTTCGCGCCAGTCCACCCTCCCCATGAAGGGGAGGGAAAGGGACAAGCGGCACGCCCTTGAGGAACAGCTTCAACGCCTCCCAATGAATGCCGGCGATGACCTTCACCGTCAGCAGGGGGTGCTGCGCCCAGGCGGCGAGGAGGGCCTTATCGGTGAAGGGGCGGCGCTCGCCGGTGAAGGAGGCGGTGAGGAAGGTCGCGCCATCC
Organism: Caulobacteraceae bacterium UBA5005; assembly: GCA_002398405.1. Taxonomy (GTDB): domain Bacteria; phylum Pseudomonadota; class Alphaproteobacteria; order Caulobacterales; family Caulobacteraceae; genus UBA5005. The sequence goes on along the minus strand of DGYN01000079.1, from coordinate 28,320 downwards.
CGGGTGACCTTGATGCCGAGGGCGAAGACCTCTGCGGGACGGGTGACACGGAAGGCGTAGGCGTGGTCCATGGCGAGGAACGGGGAGACGTGCATCTTCTTGGCCGCCGTCTGTTCGACGACATCGCCTCCGTTTGCAGGGAGGACGTAGAAGCATCGCTCGCCGAAGGTCGAATTGACCTGGTGGACGACGGCGGAAAGCTCGCCCTCCGCATCGTGGCAGAAGAAGAGGGTGATGGGGTTAAAGGCGTAGCCGAGGACTCTCGGCAGGGTCAGCATCCGCACCGGCCCGCCGGTGGCGAACCCGGCCGCGGCGGCCTTGCGCTCAATCTGGGTTTTCAGGGGGACGTCCGAGCCATCCCCGTGGTCGCGCTCGTGGAGGCTGATAAGGCGCGTGCGGTTGAAGCCGAAGACCCGGCTTTCGTCCGACAGGGCCTGGGCTTCGTCGAGGTCGAGGTAGAGCTGGAAGACGCGGTAAGCCAGGGCATGGACCTTGGGCCGCAGCCGCCGGTGATGGACCTTGCCGACATAGAGCGCCGAGGCAGTCATGCGACCGCGGTTTCCGCAGGCCTGGTGATGCAGATGCGGTCGCTCTCGCCGAGCACTGACCAGGGCCGGCGCACGCCGCCCAACGCCTCGGCGACCGCCAGGCCCGCCTGCAGGCCGTCCTCATGGAAACCGTGGCCGAAATAGGCGCCGCAGAACCAGGTGTTGCGCGCGCCCTGCAATGACCAAAGGCGCCGCTGCGCCTCGATCGCCCGGCCGTCGAAGACCGGATGGTCGTAGACCTCGCGCGCGATCTCGCCCTTCAGGGCGATGCGGCTGGGCGGATTGAGGGTGACGAACAGATCGGCCTTGCAGTCCAGCGGCTGCAGCCGGTTCATCCAGTAGCTGACCGTGGCCTCGGAGTGGTCGCCGGTGTGGCCCAGATAGTTCCAGCTCGACCACCAGGTCCGTTTTGACGGCATCATCACCGGGTCGGTATGCAGCACCGCCTCGTTGCGGGTGTAGCCGAAGGATCCCAGGACGGCGCGCTCGTCTCCGTCGGCGTCGGCGAGCATGGCAAGCGCCTGGTCGGCATGGGCCCCGATGACGATGTGGTCGAAGCTATCCTCGCCGCCGGCCGCGTCGCGCACCCTAATCCTGCCATTCTCGCGGATCACCCGGGTGACGCCGGCCTTCAGCCTGATCTCGCCGTTGAAGGTGCGGGCGATGGCCTGGACATAGGATTTGCTTCCCCCCGTCACCGTGCGCCAGAGGGGCCGGTCGAGGAAGCTCATCAGCCCGTGGCTGTCGCAGAAGGCGACGAAGGAGGCGGCCGGATAATCGCGGATTTCGTGAATGGAGCAGGACCAGATGGCCGCCGCCTGCGGCAGCAGGTGGTCCTCCTGGAACTCCTGGCCGTAGCCACAGCGGTCGAGGAATTGGCCAAGCGACAGGCCCTCGTCCGCCAGCCTCCGCATGGCGCCGGGACCGGTGCGGTAGAAGCGGACCACCTCCTTGAGCACTGTCCAGAACCTCGGGTTCAGGATGGTCGAAGGGTCCTTGAGATAGGAGAGCGCGCTGTTGGAGGAATATTCGAAGCCGCCGTTGTCGAGGCTGACCCCAAAGCTCATGTCCGAGTGGGCGGTGGCGACCCCCAGGCAATCGAAGAGGGCGGTGAGGTTGGGATAGGTCCGCTCATTATAGACGATGAAGCCGGTATCGACCGGGATGTCCTTGTCCTCGATCCTGGCCGTGACCGTGTGCGAATGGCCGCCGAGCCGCGCCGCGCTCTCATAGAGGGTGACGTCGTGCCCGCCCCGGCCCAGCAGCCAGGCGGCGGCCAGGCCCGAAATCCCTGACCCAGCGACAGCGATACGGAGCGGGCGGTTGGCGGTCTGCATGGAGGAGGTTCCCGTTGAAGAGGTTGCTTCCTCGACTACGGGTGGTCATTTGGTATGGATCACCGCAGACCCCTGTGATCCCGGGGCAATCGCATATGACTTTTGAGAGTCCTGCCTGGCGGCCTGACGAAGAGGCGTCCTTCTCCCCTCGGGAGAAGGTGACGAGCGGCTGCGCGCCGGATGAGCGGAAGTTCCGGCGGTTGATGGCTCAGGCCCTGTCGCTGTTGGAGCCAGAGTGTCCGGCGCCGGGGCCGCCCCTCATCCGGCCCCTACGGGGCCACCTTCTCCCGAGAGGAGAAGGGACCGCGATTACCGGCCAGCCAGACAAATGGGATTGTCCCACCAGTGATCCGGAGCCGCACCCGATGCGTAACAGCCGGCATGATCGCCCAAGCGCTATCTTACGAAACCGTTCAGAGCCGCCGCATAGAGCGGCAGGGGCGCCGTTCCGCGCGGGTGATCCTGAGGGTGGTGGGGGAGACGGCCGTGATTGCCGAAGCTGAGCCGGTGGAGGACGCCTGCGCCCTCATGCTGCGGATTACCCAGGCGCGGGACAAGGCCGCGTTCAGGGCCCTGTTCCAGATGCTTGCCCCAAAGGTCAAAGCCTATCTGATCCGCCACGGGGCGCCGCCGGCCCAGGCCGAGGATCTGGCGCAGGAGACCCTGCTGACGGTATGGCGCAAGGCCGAGTATTTCGACCCGCGCAAGGCCTCCGTCGCCGCCTGGGTGTTCACCATCGCCCGCAACCTGCGCATCGACGCCCTGCGCCGCGAGCGTTCCGCCATGTCCTACGCCCTGTCGGTCCTCGAACCTGACCAGGCCCCGGACAATCCGGAAATCGAAAGCTCGACCGCCGAGCGGGAGGGGCGGGTGCGCGACGCCATGCAGAGCCTGCCCCGCGAACAGCTCGAGGTGATCCGGCTCTCCTTCTATTCCGACAAGGCCCATGCGGAGATCGCCCACGAGCTTTCCCTGCCCTTGGGCACAGTAAAATCCCGGCTGCGGCTCGCGCTCGCGCGGCTCCGCGGCATGGTGGGAGACCTGGCATGACGACCCCCAATCATCACCCCGCGCCTGCGGTTCTGTCCGACTATGTATCGGGCGCGCTTCGTCCGGCCTTCGCCACGGTGGTGGCCGCGCACCTGGAAAGCTGCCCGCACTGCCGCGCGGCGGTGCAGACGCTGGAGGCGCTCGGCGGCGCCATGATCGAGGACCTTGCCCCCGTGAGCCTTTCGGAAGGCCGCATCGAGCAGGCCATGGCCGCCCTGGACCAAGCCGGGCCGGAGGTGGAAGCCCACGCGGTCACCGCCGACCGCATCCCCTTTGGCCCCGAGCGCTGGCTCGCGCCGGGCATGAGCATCCGCAAGGCCAAGGTGGGGAACGGCGAGGATCTGCTCTATCTGCTGCGCCTGCCCGCCGGCCAGAAAACCGTGCCGCACGGCCACGTGGGGACGGAGTTCACCACCGTTCTGAAGGGCGCCTATGTGGACGGCGAGGGCCGGTTCGCGGCCGGCGACTTCTGCGAGATGAGCAACGATATCGAGCACCAGCCGCACGTCGACCGCGGCGGCGAGTGCCTGTGCCTGATCGCCAGCGAAAAGCCCATGCGGCAGTTCACGCGGCTGGGGCGGTTTGTTCACATGATAACCGGCGTCTGACCGATGGCTCCCTTGGTGGTGATAGCAGGCGGGCTCCTCTGGATGCTCGCGGTGATGAACCTTGCCTGGATGGTCCAGCGGCAGGCGGGCAATTCCGGCTGGATCGACGTCTTCTGGACCTTCGGAACCGGCATCGCCGGGGCGGGGGTCGCGCTGCTGCCTTTTGCGGGCGACGCCGCCCCGTCGGCTCGCCAGGGGCTGGTCGCCATCATCGTGCTTCTGTGGGCGGCAAGGTTGGGAGGCTATATCGCCCGGCGGGTGGCGACCTCCGAGGAGGACACCCGCTACGCCCGGTTTCGCGCCGAATGGGGCGCTGATTACCAGAAGAAGCTCTACGCCTTCGTGCTGCCCCAGGCGGGAATCACCGCCCTGCTGTGCCTGTCGATCCAGGCGGCGGCCCAGCGGCCCGCGGCGGGTCTCGACCTTCGCGACCTTCTCGGCTTTTCGATCCTGATCGCCGCCATCGCCGGAGAGAGCCTCGCCGACCGCCAACTCGCCCGCTTCAAGGCGGCCAAACCCAAAAAGGGCGCCATCTGCGAGGATGGCCTCTGGGCCTGGTCGCGGCACCCCAACTACTTCTTCGAGTGGCTCGGCTGGCTGGCCTATCCAGTGATCGCGCTGGATCCCGCGCGGCCGGTGAGCGTCCTCACCCTGATCGCGCCCGCCGTCATGTACGTGGTGCTTCGCTTCCTCACCGGCGTGAAGCCGCTGGAAGAGACCATACTCGCCTCACGGGGCGACGCCTATCGCGCTTACCAGGCCCGCACATCGGCCTTCTTCCTCCTTCCTCCCAAACACGGAGCCTCCACATGACCTTAGCCGCCGCCGCCTTGCAGGCCTTCGAGGGCGCCCCCATCCCGGACGTCCTGCGCCGGGGGGCCGTCGCCTATCTGGTCGGATCGGCCGCCAAGCGCATGGCGGGATCGCCAAACCTTGACCGCGCCTTTGCCGAAGAGATGGCGCAGCGCCCCATCGCGGAGCACGCCCGCGCCGCCAACGACCAGCACTATGAACTCCCTGCCGCCTTCTTCAGTCAGGTGCTGGGGCCGCATCTGAAATACTCCTCCTGCCTATATGAGGAGGGCGACGACCTGGGCGAGGCTGAGGCGCGGGCGCTCTGGGAGACCTGCCGGCACGCGGATCTTTCCGACGGCCAGTCGGTGCTGGAGCTGGGCTGCGGCTGGGGATCGCTCACCCTGTGGATGGCGCAGCACTATCCCGCCTCGAAGATCACCGCCGTCTCCAACTCCCACTCCCAGCGCGGCTACATCGAGGCCGAGGCGAAGAAGCGGGGGCTTGCCAATGTCACGGTGATCACCTGCGACATGAATGAATTCCAGGCGCCGCAGACCTATGATCGGATCGTCTCGGTGGAGATGTTCGAGCACATGGCCAACTGGCGCGGGCTGCTCAGCCGCCTGCGCGCCTGGATCAAACCCGATGGCCGGGCCTTCATCCACGTCTTCACCCACCGCACCACGCCCTACCGGTTCGACGTCGAAGACAAGACCGACTGGATCGCCCAGCACTTCTTCACCGGCGGGGTGATGCCGAGCCACGGGCTGATGGGCCAGTTCGGCGACCTTTTCACCGTCGAGCGGGACTGGCGGTGGAGCGGCGATCACTACGAGAAGACGGCCGAGGATTGGCTGGCCAATTTCGACCGTAACGCCGACGCCATCTGGCCGGTGCTGAACCAGGTCTATGGCCGCGATGCGCGGCTGTGGTTCCGCCGCTGGCGGCTGTTCTTCCTGGCGACGGCGGGGCTGTTCGGCCATGCGGGCGGGACCGAATGGGGCGTCAGCCACTATCGACTGGCGCCGGCGGGCTCAGGCCAATGATCAAACATCTCGCGGCCTTCGGCGGGACGGCGCTCGCCCTCGTGGTGCTTGACGCCTTCTGGCTGACTTTCGCCGGGCCCAAACTCTACCGGCCGATCATCGGGGAGATTCTGGCGGACAAGGTGAGCCTCGTCCCCGCCGTGTGCTTCTACGTGATCTATGTGTTCGGCGTGACGGTGCTGGCGGTGCGGCCGGCCCTGGCCTCGGGCCGGTGGCAGGAGGCGGCGATCCTGGGGTTGGTGCTTGGCGTCGTCGCCTATGGCGCCTATGATTTCACCAACCAGGCGACCTTGAAGGTCTGGGCGACCAGGATCACGGTGATCGATCTGGCCTGGGGTGCGTTTTTAACAGCGGCCGGCGCCTTGGCTGGCTTCTTCGCGTCGAGACTGGTGAGCCGATGAGCACGGTGTCTTCAGTGGCTGGCGTTGCGGCTGAGCCGCCAAGGCGGTTCCAGGCCGTCGCGCGGTTTCTCATGGACAACTGGTCGGCGGGGGTCTTGACCTTCGCCCTGCCGGATGGCCGCGAACTGAAGCTCAAGGGCCGCGAGCCCGGCGTTTCGGGAAAGCTCACGGTGCGCGACTACGGCTTCATCGACCGGGTGTTCAGCCGCGGCCTGGTGGGCTTTGGCGAAGGCTTCATGGCGGGGGAGTGGGACACGCCGGACCTCTCGGCCCTGCTGCAGACCTTCAGCCGCAATCTCGACAGCCTCTCCAAGGTGATCGCCGGCAATCCGCTGTTCCGCTGGATGATCACGATCGGCCATCTGGTCCGGGCCAACACCAAGACGGGAGCCAAGCGCAACATCGAGGCGCACTACGACCTGGGGAACGATTTCTATTCCCTGTGGCTGGACGAGACGATGAGCTATTCGGCCGCGCGGTATGACACCGGCGCGATGGACCTTGCCGCCGCCCAGACCGCCAAATACGCGGCGCTCGCCCGCCTGATCGACCTTAAACCCGGCCACCATGTGCTGGAGATCGGCTGCGGCTGGGGCGGGTTCGCCGAATATGCCGCGAAGGTGGTGGGCGCGCGGGTCACCGGCATTACGCTGTCGCCGGCCCAACTGGAGTTTTGCAAGGCCCGGATGGCGCGCCAGGGGCTGAGCGACCGGGTGGAGCTGAAACTCGTCGACTATCGCGATGTGGAAGGGCAGTTCGACCGTATCGCCTCGATCGAGATGTTCGAGGCGGTGGGGCAGCGCTACTGGCCCGCCTATTTCGAGACCCTGCGCGAGCGGCTGAAACCGGGGGGGCTGGCGGGGCTGCAGATCATCACCATCCGCGACGACCTTTTCCATACCTACCGCAAGAACGCGGACTTCATTCAGAAGTACATCTTCCCCGGCGGCATGCTGCCCACCAAAACCCATCTGCGCCGCCATATCGAAGGGGCGGGGCTTACCATGAAGGGGGTGGAGTATTTCTCCGCCGACTACGCCAGGACCCTGCACGAGTGGCGGGAGCGCTTTGATAGACAAGAGGATAAGGTGCTGAAGCTCGGTTTCGATCAGCGCTTCATCCGCATGTGGCGCTTCTACCTGGCCTATTGCGAGGCGGGCTTCTCGACCCGGCGGACAGAGGTCGGGCAGTGGGTGTGCGGCCGGAGCTAGTCGCCCCTGACCATTGTGCTCGCGGGAAATGGCGGGCAAATACCGGCGGCTGGAGCGCGGGGGATGCAGGTCATGACCGACGCCGTCGAGGCGGGGGAGATCGACGACGGGGGGCTCTCCACCCTGCTTGGCTTTCATCTGCGCATGGCCAATGTCGCCCTGTACCGCGACTTCGCCGCCTCCATGGCGGAACTTGATCTGACCCAGCGTCAGGCGGCGACCCTGTTCCTGATCGCGGCCAATCCCGGGACGCCGCAGGTGGCGATCGCCCGGCGCCTGGGCGCGGACCGCGCGACGATCATGGCCCTGGTCGACCGGCTGGAGGAGCGGGGTCTGATCACCCGTCAGCGCTCGACCACCGACCGGCGCCGGCAGGAGCTGAACGTCACGGCCTTGGGCAAGAAGACGGCGAACGCCGCCAGGGCGCGGATCATCGCCCATGAGAACAAGTTCACCTCACGCCTTTCGAAGGCCGAGGTCGAGACGCTGAAAAATATGCTGAGCCGTTTGAGCGGCTAGTAGAAGGGTTCGTCGTCGGCCTTGACCGTCGCTTCCTTTTTTTCCGCCGGCCAGCAGCGCAGGATGACCGCCAGCGTGATGGCGCCGGCGATGGCGACCAGGCCATAGAACCACTGGCCGGGCGTCATGCCCTTGGCGGCGTACTGGCCGACAAGGCCGGCGATGATGATGATCAGGCCGGCGGAGGCGCCGAGGGCGGCGTCCGGAGAGGCGAGGAACTTCCACATGGCGAAGACACCCAATTCGCGCGTTTGAAACTAAGAGGGCGGTTTAGCGACTTATCGCTAAGAAATCCCTGCTCTACTGCTGCGACAGGCAGACGCAGTCTTGATGCGGCCCGTTCAGCCTGCAAGACTCTGCCTAGAGGGGCGACCAATGCGGCTCAAAACCCGGATCAAGCGAGAGGTGCGTTTTCTAAGGCGCCTGCATCGCACCCTTAGCCGGGTGAACTCGATCTCGAACGGATCGCCGAACCTGTCGGTCGATGATTTCGAGGAGGCGGTCGACAAGCACCGCGACCGGCCTGCCATCATCTTTGAAGGCGTGACCTGGACCTACGCCGACCTCGACCACGCCGCCAACCGTTTCGCCCACTGGGCCAAGGATCAGAATATCCGGCGCGGCCAGACCGTGGCCCTGGTGATGCCCAACCGCATCGAATACGTCGCCATCTGGCTCGGCCTGGCCAAGGTCGGGGTGATCACCGCCCTGATCAACAACCAGCTGACGGGCCCCGCGCTGGCCCACTGCCTGACCATCTGCAAGGCGGCCCATATCCTCGCCGATGAGGAAACCATCGACGCCGTCGAGGCGGTGAAGGACGGTCTCAACCACCCGGCCATCTGGACCTATGGCCAGGTGAAGGGACAGCAGAAGAGCCTCGCCAACGCCCTGCGCAGCGCCTCGTCCCTGCGGCCTGACCGGGCGCTTCGGGCCGGGATGACGGCGAAGGACTCGGCGCTCTACATCTTTACGTCGGGGACGACGGGCCTGCCGAAGGCGGCGCGCATCAGTCACGCGCGGGTGCAGCTCTATATGCGCGGGTTCGCCGGTTCGACGGGCTCGGTGGAGAGCGACCGCATCTATCTGACCCTGCCGCTCTATCATGCGACAGGGGGGCTTTGCGGAGTTGGGGCGGCGTTGATGAACGGCGGGGTGATCCTGCTTTCCCGCCGCTTCCACGCCTCGACCTTCTGGAAGGAGATCCGCGAGCAGGACGCGACGATGTTCGTCTATATCGGCGAGCTTTGCCGCTATCTGGTGAACCAGGCGCCCGGCCCTGAGGACCGCGACCACAAGCTTCGGCTGATCTTCGGCAATGGGCTTCGCGCCGATGTCTGGCAGGAGATGATCGACCGGTTCGGCGTGCCGGACGTCCTGGAATTCTATGGTTCCACCGAGGGCAACGTCTCTCTGTTCAATTTCGACGGCAAGGTCGGGGCGGTGGCGCGGATCCCGAAATATCTGCGCGGCCGCTTCAACGTCCGCATCGTCAAGTTCGACGTCGAAACCGAAGAGCCGGTCCGCGGCCCCGACGGCCTGTGCATCGAGACCGCCACCGGCGAAGTGGGCGAGTGCATCGGCAAGATCGGCGGTGGCAACGCCCGCTTTGACTACACCGGCTATGCCGACAAGGCGGCCAGCGAAAAGAAGATCATGCGCGACGTATTCGCCAAGGGCGACGCCTATTTCCGCACTGGCGACCTGATGCGCCGGGACAGTGAGCAGTTCCTCTATTTCGTCGACCGGATCGGCGACACTTTCCGCTGGAAGGGCGAGAACGTGGCGACCAGCGAGGTCGCCGCCGCGCTCACCGCCTTCGAGGGGGTGAAGGAGGCCAATGTCTATGGGGTGAAGGTGCCCCACGCCGAGGGGCGGGCCGGGATGGCGCTTTTGGTGGTCGACAAGACCTTCGATATCGCCAAGCTGAGCGACCACGTCGACCGGACCTTGCCGGCCTACGCCCGGCCGCTGTTCATCCGCCTGGCCAAGGAGATCGTGGTCACCGGCACCTTCAAACAGCGCAAGGTCGAGCTGGTGGAGGCAGGCTATGATCCGGGACTGACCAAGGCGCCGACCTATTTCCGCAGCCCTGGCAAGGGCTTCGTCAAGGTGACCAAGACCACCCTCGATAAGCTGGCGAGCGGAACCTACCGCCTTTAGCGGGCGCTGGCGACCGCGACGCCGCCGAAGATCGCGACGTAATGGACGATGGCCGCGGCGACCACGAAGCCGTGCCAGATGGCGCGGCGGAAGGGCAGGGTCTCGCGCAGGAAGAGAAGCGCGCCCGAGGTGTAGATCAGACCGCCCACCGCCAGCAGGATCAGGGCCCACATGGTCACGCCGTGGATCAGGGGCTGGATCGCCACCACCGCCACCCAGCCGAAGGCGACATAGAGCAGCACCCAGAGCTTTTCGGGGATGCGGGGGAAGAGGAGCTTTCCAGCCACCCCCGCCGCGGCGATCGCCCAGACCACGCTGGTCATCGACCAGGCCCAGGCGCCTTCGAGCCGCTGAGTCGTGAAGGGGGTGTAGGAGCCGGCGATCATCACGAAGATGGCGGCCTCATCGAGCCGGCGCAGGAGCGGCCGGGCGGGGGAGACCTTGGTCAGATTATAGGCCGCCGAGCAGCCCAGCATGGCGATCAGGCCCAACGCATAGAGGCTGGTGGCGATGGCGACGCCAACGTCTCCCTTAAGCACCGAATAGGTGAGCAGCGCCCCAAATCCGGCGAAGGCCAGGACGATGCCGATGGCGTGCACCCACCAGTCCGCGAGCCGCTCGGCGCGGCTGGGATAGTGCTCGACCAGATACTCTTCGAGGAGCTGAAAGGCCTTCATCGGTCTCTTATGGGAATCGCTCGCGACAGGTGCAACCGCTTAGCGCGGTTAGGCTTGCTGAAATGTGGCGATAGCAAAAACAATGTACTTTACATTTCAAAGTGACCGTGTCAGAACCTTCAGGGAAGGCTGTTTTGGAGACCGTCCAGATGACTGACAACACCACCAATCTTCGTGAGGACATCGCCTATATGCGCGACCTCGCCGAGGCGGGCGCCTCGACGCCTCTGCTCGGCGGCCTGATTCTGGTCGTGGTCGGCGCCATATTCGCTGTGGCTTCCGCCGCCCACTGGCTGTGGTTCAGCCTCGGCGATCCGGAAACCTGGATGATCATCAGCATGTGGCTTGGCGCAGCGGCGCTGTGCTGGATCGTGAACTACGCCTGGCCGATCCGGCTGATGCTGAAGAAGCCCGGCATCTCCAGCCCCTCGAACCGGGCCTCGGCCTGGTCCTGGCAGGCCACCGGCTTCGTGGTCAATGTGATCCTGGGCTGCTGCCTCATCATCGCCTGGCGTATCGACAGCTCCCTGCCGTTCACCCTGTTTCCCTCTGTCATTCTCAGCGTCTACGGCGGCGCCTGGTACGTCTCGATGAAGATGTCGGGCCAGAAGTGGATGTGGTGGCCCACCCTGGGGTCCTTCGCCTTTTCCCTGATCCTCGCCCTGGCCATCACCTCGTCCTTCCTGTTCCTGATCTTCGCCCTCGCCTGGGCGCTTCTGGTGCTTGCCCCGGGAATCGTGATGGTCCGGCGCGAACCCTCGCTGGTTGTCTGAGCGCGCGTCATGGACGGTTTCGACATCGACGATATCGACGAGGTCATCCACGGCCGCATCAGGCTGGGGATCATGGCCTTTCTGTCGGGGGCGGGCCGGGCCGATTTCACCAGTCTGAAGACCTATCTGTCGGCCACCGACGGCAACCTTTCGGTGCACCTCTCAAAGCTGGAAGACGCCGGCTACGTCACGATCGAAAAGCAGTTCGTCGGCAAGAAGCCCCAGACTACGGTGGTCCTGAGCGAAAAGGGCCGCAAGGCCTTCGACCTCTACCTGGCCGCCATCGGCAAGCTCGTCGAAGGCGGGTGACAGCGGGCCCGGTTAGGCTCAAATAGGCGGATGCGTATTGTACTCGCGGCTCTGGCGCTCTTCGCTTTTCCCGCCTTCGCCCAGGACCGCCTGCCAGTCGAGCGGCAGGTGCTTGTCGATCTTGCCCAGGTGATCGGCCAGGCTCACGCCCTTCGCCAGACCTGCAATGGCGAAGACGATCAGTTCTGGCGCTCGCGGATGATGAGCCTGCTGGAGACCGAGGACGCCGACTTCGTCTTCTCCGAACGGCTGCGCGCCGCCTTCAACACCGGATTTATGGCCCGCCGCCAGCAGCACCCGTCCTGCACGGCGGAAACCCGCGCGGCGGAGGCGGACGTTTCCGCCCAGGGCCAGGCTCTGGCCCGGCGTCTGGCGCCCGCCCGGCCTCAACGCTGAGGCGACCCCTGGCGTAAAAGCCCGCCCATAGCTAAGTTCTTATCCAAGAAGAAATGGGAGGCCTGAAGTGGAGTCGCTGATACTGCCTATCGTCCTCTTGGTTCTTGCGATCGCGATCCTCTTCGCAGGCATCAAAATCGTCCCGCAGGGACGTGAGTTCACCGTCGAGAAATTCGGCCGCTACACCCGGACCCTCAAGCCTGGGATGACCCTCTTGATGCCCTTCATCGAAAGCGTCGGCCGGCGGGTGAACATGATGGAACAGGTGATGGACATCCCCCGCCAGGACGTCATCACCAAGGACAACGTCACGGTGCAGATCGACGGCATCATCTTCATCCAGGTGATGGATGCGGCGTCGGCGGCCTACAAGGTCGACAACCTGAACTTCGCGATCGGCCAGCTTGCCATGACCAACCTCCGGACCGTGGTCGGTTCCATGGATCTGGACGAGGTCTTGTCCCAGCGCGACGCCATCAACTCGCAGCTTCTCGCCACCATCGACCACGCCACCGCCCCTTGGGGCGTCAAGGCGACCCGGATCGAGATCAAGGATCTGCAGCCCCCGCCGGATATCGCCAACGCCATGGCCCGGCAGATGAAGGCCGAACGGGAACGCCGAAGCCTGATCATCGAGGCTGATGGCGAACGCCAGGCCGCGATCACCAGGGCCGAGGGCGCCAAACAGGCCGCCGTTCTGGAGGCCGAGGGCCGCAAGGAAGCCGCCTTCCGCGACGCCGAGGCCCGCGAACGCTCCGCCGAGGCCGAGGCCAAGGCGACAACAGACGTGTCCGAAGCCATCGCCCGCGGCAACGTGCAGGCGGTGAACTACTTCGTCGCCCAGAAGTATGTGGAGGCCTTCGGCAAGCTCGCCTCCTCGCCCAACGCCAAGACGGTGATCATTCCCGCAGAGATGGGATCGCTGGTCGGCTCCATCGCCGGTATCGCCGAACTGGTCAGCGCCAACCGTCAAGGTCCCGGCGGGCCGGGCTCGTCCGCGCCGTCGGGGCGGACCGGCGTTCCCAAGACAGGAGGCTAGATCATGCCCTTGGTCGACTTCTACCAATCTCATCCGCTTTGGGTATGGCTGGCTATTGGCGGCCTGCTTCTGGCCATCGAGGTCGCGACGGGATCGGGCTGGCTGCTTTGGCCGGCGGCCGCGGCGGCCATCGTCGCCCTGGCCACCTTGACCGGGATCGAAATGGGCCTCGGCGGCGAGATCGCCCTTTTCGCGGTGATCACCATCGCCGCCACCCTGTTGGCTCGCAAGTTTACCCCGGGCTTCACCAAGGCCGAAGGCAAGGACATCAACGACCGCACCGGCGACCTTGTCGGCCAGACGGGCGAGGCGGTCAGCGCCTTCTCCGATGGCCGCGGCCGCATCCTGGTCGATGGGACGGAGTGGCTGGCGGAACTGGAAAACGGCGCCGACATCCCGACCGGCGGCCGGGTCAAGGTGCTGCGCGTCATCGACGGCGCCCGGCTGAAGGTGAAACCGGTTTAAGGCTGAACCACCCCGGAGACATGTAGCGCGCGGCGACACGTGTCCCCAAACCGCGTACAGGACCCTCTCGGCGCACCGACCACTGCGCGCCACAGGTCCCGTTGATTCAGCTATAAACTACCGGGTTTCCGCCAGCCATACGCGCAGCGCATTCAGGAACGGCAGGGCGTCCTGGAACTCTTCCTGGGTGAAGGCTTCCCGCATGGACTCCATCATCGGGCGCAGGCCCGCCACAGAGGCCTCATAGGCCGCGCGGCCGGCGCCGGTAAGGGATACGCGCTTCTTGCGGCCGTCGTGAGCGTCGCCTGTCACGGCCACCAGACCCTGGCGTTCGAGTTTATGCAGGATATTGGTCATGGCGCCCTTGGTGACCAGAAAGGTGTCCGCCAGGGAGGCCGGCGTCATCTCCAGGCCGTGCACGGCGAGGTGGTTCAGGACGCTGAACTGGGCGCTGGTCACGCCGTTCGGCAGCAGGCGGTCCATGCGGGTGGTGGCCAGCTGGTCAATGATGCCGATCTCGGCGAACACCTGCACGTCCGGGCGGTGGGCGCGGGACATTGGACCCTCCGTTCAATCTTGAACGGATGCCGTTTAAACCAATTTGATAGAGCCACAAACCAATTCGTTCAGCTCTAGCCCAAGATCCGGGTGATCCCCTGCCGCGCCAGGGCGTCGGCCCGTTCGTTGAGTTCATGCCCGGCGTGACCCTTGACCCAGCGCCAATCGACCTCGTGCCGGGTGCGCGCCGCATCGAGCCGGCGCCAGAGGTCCTCGTTCCTGACCGGCTTCTTGTCGGCCGTCTTCCAGCCGCGCGCCTTCCACGAATGGATCCACTGACTGATGCCGTCCATGACGTACCGGCTGTCGGTGTGAAGCTCGACCTTGCAGGGCTTGGTCAGGGCCTCCAGGGCCTCGCAGGCGGCGGTCAGCTCCATGCGGTTATTGGTGGTGTCGGGCGCCCCGCCGAAGATTTCCTTGTCGTGCTTGCCGGAAATCAGCACCGCGCCCCAGCCCCCCGGGCCCGGGTTCCCGCTGCAGGCGCCGTCCGTATAGATGACAACCTTGGGGGTCACGTCAGGTCCAGGCCGGCGCGATGGACGGCCAGCTTGCGCTCGTACTCCATGGGATCATGCGGCCTGACCAGGGCGCCGTCAGCGGGCTTTGCCCAGTCCTGCAGGCGGGTCAGGAAAAAACGCATGGCGGCGCCGTGGGCCAGCAGAGGCATCAGGCCGCGTTCATCGGCGGTCAGCGTGCGGCGCGCCTCGTAGCCGGCGATCAGGGCCTTGGCCTTGGTGGCGTTGAAGGACCCATCGGCCTCAAAGCACCACGCGTTCAGGGTGATGGCGATATCGTAGGCCAGCTGGGCATGGCAGGCGAAATAGAAGTCTATGGCGCCGGCGAACTTTCCATCGCGGAAGAAGACGTTGTCCGGAAAGAAGTCCGCGTGGATCGTTCCGCGCGGCAGATGGCTGGGCCAATGCCGCGCGAAATGGGCGATGTCGCCATCGATCACCCGGGCAAGGCCGGGCTTCAGCGTCTCGGCCGCTTCGTGCAGGGGGGCGAACATCCGCGCCCAGTTGGCCTGACCCAGGGTGTTGGGACGCTTCTCCCCATAGTCCCCGGCCGCTTCGTGCAGCCAGGCGAGACCCGCACCCGCCTCCCGGCACTGCGCCGCGCTTGGCCGCGCCGCCGACATCCCGCTCAGGAAGGTGGCGATGGCCGCCGGCTTTCCGCCAACGGTGCGCAGGGCGTTCCCGTCCTTCCCGGCCACCGGCGCGGCTGACGGATAGCCCGCCCGCGCCAAATGGCGCATCAGCCCCAGGAAATAGGGAAGATCGTTGGC
Organism: Caulobacteraceae bacterium UBA5005; assembly: GCA_002398405.1. Taxonomy (GTDB): domain Bacteria; phylum Pseudomonadota; class Alphaproteobacteria; order Caulobacterales; family Caulobacteraceae; genus UBA5005. The sequence goes on along the minus strand of DGYN01000079.1, from coordinate 13,140 downwards.
GTCGGTCCTGGCTTCATAGACCGTCAGGATGAAACGGCCCTGGTCGGTCTCCAGGAGATAGTTGGAATTGGAGACGCCCCCCGCGATGCCCTTGAAGGCGGTGGCGTGGCCGATGTCGTACTGCCTGAGGAACGCCTCGAGTTCCGCATCGCCAATGTGGGTGTAGACCGCCATGATCCCCGCCTGTGCGGCAGGCGGCACACAAGGTCAAGTTACCAAGGAGAACCGTCACCCCAGGACAAGACGGTCATCGGGTGACGGCGGCTAAAGATCGGCGAGGACCTTCGGCAGCTTGAAGGTGACGGTCTCGCGCGGGGTCGAGCCTTCCGAAACGGTAACGTCGAAACGGGCGGCGAGAGCCTCGATCACCTCGTCGACCAGAGCCTCGGGCGCCGAGGCCCCGGCGGTGACGCCCACCGTTTCCACCCCGTCCAGCCAGGCCCAGTCGATCCCCGTGGCGTCGTCGATCAGATGGGCGCGCAGCGTCCCGGCGCGCAGGGCGACCTCCACCAGGCGCACCGAGTTGGAGGAATTGGCTGACCCGACCACAAGGACCAGGTCGCTGGCCTGCGCCAGCACCTTCACCGCCTCCTGGCGGTTGGTCGTGGCGTAGCAGATGTCCTCCTTGTGGGGCGAGGCGATGGCGGGAAACCGGGCCTGCAGCGCCGCGACGATTTCCGCCGTGTCGTCCACCGAGAGGGTCGTCTGGGTGACGAAGGCAAGCCGCGCGGGGTCCTTGGGCGTGAAGGCGGCGACATCCGCCAGGGTCTCGATCAGGCTCACCGCGCCGGCCGGCAACTGGCCCATGGTGCCGAGCACCTCCGGGTGGCCCGCATGGCCGATCAATATGGTCTCCAGGCCCGCCGCGAAATGGCGTTCGGCCTCCACATGCACCTTGGAGACCAGCGGGCAGGTCGCATCAAGGAAGAGCATCTTGCGGGCTTTGGCCTGCAGGGGAACATCCTTGGGAACGCCGTGGGCCGAAAAGACGACCGGACGGTCGTCCGGGCACTCATCTAGCTCCTCGACGAAGATGGCCCCCAGGGCGCGCAGGCGATCCACCACATGCCGGTTGTGGACGATTTCATGGCGGATGTAGACCGGCGCCCCGTACTTGACGAGGGCGCGCTCAACGATCTGGATGGCGCGGTCGACCCCGGCGCAAAAGCCCCTCGGGCTTGCCAAGCGTATGCGCAAGGGGCGCTTCTTGGGGCGGTCTGGAGCAACAATCTTCATCGCAGCATCGGACATAGGGCGCCACGCCTTGCATTGCGAGGCCACGCGGTTGCCTTTATCAGACCCTAGACGTCGCACGGACGGGCGTCACAATGAGAGCACCAAGACCCATGCGCCGCATCCTGATCAGCCTCCTGGCGTTTGGCCTCGTCGCCGGCCTGGCCGCCGAAGGCTCCGCCCAGCAGCAGGGCCCCAACAGCAAGCGCGCCAGCAAGGAATCGGCCGACGCCCAGCGCGAGAAGAACCGCACCCGCAAGCGGCTCGACAAGGAAATGCAGAGCCAGCAGCTGCCGCTGCCCGAACTCGGCAACTCCGGTCCCTGCCCCTTCGTGAAGGTTCTCTACGACGCGGCGCGCACCATCGAATTCGTCGGCGGCCGGCAGTCCTCGAGCGCGGTGGCCTATTCAGGCGAGATTCAAGGGCTGACCGCCACCTGCCGTTATCAGGACGGCGAGCCGATCACGGTCGATATCAATGTCACCTTCACCCTGGGCAAGGGCCCCCAGGCGACGGAAAACGCCAAGCAGTTCGACTATTGGGTCGCGGTCACCGATCGTAACCGCAGCGTCCTGGCCAAGGAGCAGTTCAGCTTCGTCGCCGACCTTTCCAAGAGCGACCGCGTGATCGCCTTCCAGCCGATCAAGGCGATCACCATTCCGCGGGCCAATGACCGGGTATCGGGCCAGAACTTCGAAATCCTGGTGGGCTTCAACGTGACGCCGGAAATGGCGGCCTTCAACCGCCAGGGCACGCGCTTCGTGGTCAACGCCACGGGCCAGCAGGGCGCCGCCCAGGACCAATGAGCGATCTGAAAGCGGTCTTCGGTGAGGCGGCGGCCGCCGCCTTCGCGGACCTGGGCCTGCCGGAAAGCCTTGGCAGGGTGACGCCCTCCGACCGGCCGGACCTCGCCGACTTCCAATGCAACGGGGCGCTCGCCGCCGCCAAGGCCGCGGGAAAGCCGCCCCGGGAGATCGCGGCCGCGGTGATGGAACGCCTGACGCATCCCGCCATCGCGTCCGCCGAAATCGCCGGGCCGGGCTTCATCAATCTGAAGGTCGCCAGCAGCGCCATCGCCGCGCGCGCGGCGCAGGTCGCGGCCGATCCGCTGGTTGGGGCGTCCCGCGTGGCCGACCCTCGGCGCGTCGTAATCGACTACGCCGGGCCCAATGTCGCCAAGTCGATGCACGTCGGCCACCTGCGCTCCTCGATCATCGGCGAATCCCTCAAGCGCATTTACCGCTTCCGGGGCGACACCGTCGTGGGCGACGCCCACTTCGGCGACTGGGGCTTCCAGATGGGGCTTCTGATCGCCACCCTGCAGGAGACTCCCGAAGTCGCCGCCATCCTGGAGGCCGTCGACAAGGGCGCCGACGGGGAAGGCGCGCAGGAGGCGCTCGCCCAGCACATCGATCTGCCGCTCCTGGAGCGCATCTATCCGCAGGCCGCCCAACGCGCCAAGGACGATGCCGCCTTCCGTGACCTGGCCCGCAAGGCCACCGCCGAACTGCAGGCCGGCCGTGCGGCCTATCGCACCATCTGGCGCGTCTTCGTCGCCGTCACCCAGCCGACCCTGGCGCGGGAATTCCATGCCCTCGGCGTCGATTTTGACCTCTGGAACGGCGAGAGCCACGCCGACCCCCTGATCCCCGAGATGATCGCCCATCTGGAGCAGCGGGGCCTTCTGGTCGAGGATCAGGGCGCGCGCGTCGTCCATGTGGCGCGGGAGGGCGAGACCACCAAGAAGAAGCTGGAGGACGGCACGGTCGTCATCGCGCCCTATCCAGATCCCTTGCTGGTGGTGTCCCGTGACGGCTCGGCCATGTACGGCACCACCGACCTTGCGACCATCCTCGACCGGCGCAAGGCCATCGATCCGCAACTGATCCTCTATTGCGTCGACCAGCGGCAGGCCGCCCACTTCGAGCAGGTGTTCCGCGCCGCCTACCTGGCCGGCTACGCGGAGGAGGGGAGCCTCGTCCACATCGGCTTTGGCACCATGAACGGGACCGACGGCAAGCCGTTCAAGACCCGCGCCGGGGGAGTCCTGAAACTCGCCGACCTGATCGGCATGGCCGTGGAGAAGGCGACCGCGCGCCTGCATGAGGCGGGACTGGGCGAGGAACTCGACCCATCGGAGTTCGAAGAGACCGCCCGCAAGGTGGCCGTCGCGGCCCTGAAGTTCGCCGACCTGCAGAATTTCCGCGGCACCTCCTACGTCTTCGACCTCGACGCCTTCATGAGCTTCGAGGGCAAGACGGGCCCTTATCTGCTGTACCAGGCAGTCCGCATCAAATCCCTGCTGCGCAAGGCGGCCGCCGAGGGCGCGTCGAACGGTCCGATCGCCATCGCCGAGCCCGCCGAGCGGGACCTGGGCCTCACCCTCGACGCCTTCGAGGGCGCGGTGGCCGAGGCCTATGACAAGTGCTCGCCGCACTTCATCGCCGAGCACGCCTATCGCCTGGCCCAGTCCTATTCGAAATTCTACGCCGCCTGCCCGGTGCTGGCCGCGCCGGACGCGGCGACCAAGGGCTCGCGCCTGGCGCTGTCGGAGACGACACTAAGGCAACTGGAGACCGCGCTGGATCTCCTGGGGATCGAGACGCCGGAGCGGATGTGATGATCGTCCGGCTGGCCACAGCGCTTGCTTTGCTCGCCAGCCCTGCTTACGCCGCCCGCTACCAGTGCGTCGGCAAGGCGTCCGCCGACAACGGCGCCCAGGCTCACGTCATCCTGTTCGTCAATGACAAGGCGCAGCGCGAAGACGGCATGGTCGCCTGGACCCCGCCCTCGGCCAAGCAGGGCTTGCCGTTCACCATCGACCTCCTCTACGGCATGGGCAGCCTGGAGACCGGCACCTTCTTCAATCCGGCGGGGATATCGGTGAACATCACCGCACCGCTCAGCCCGCCGCCCGCCCAGACCCTGAAGGTCGCGATTGTCACCCCGACCTCCGGGACGCGCATCACCCGTCCCTGGCAGGTTTATGACCAGGCGGTCGCCGCCGGCCGGCCCGGCGCCCTCGACGGCATCATCTCGTTTTCGGCTGGGGACGGATCGGACGGGATTTTCTACGCCATCGAGGACAAGGACCCCACCCTGACCGTCGATATCCTGGGCGACGGCGGCGCGGTCATCGGCAAGCAGGTGTTCGACCTCACGGCGACAACCCAGCGCGACGCCCTGGCGAAACAGGCGTTCGAGGCCAGCGGCAAGATGGCTGCTGACCCCGTAGGGGCGTGCAGCCTGGCGCGCTAGACGGCGCCGGCGCGACATATCTGTGGGTTCCTGTCACCCTCGCTTGACTCCTCGCGGCCGCCCGCTCAGGTTCCCTCCAACTCTCGCGGGAGAGACCGGGATTCGTTCCCGGAGCCGAAGGCGCAACCGCCCCGGAAACGCTCAGGCAAAAGGACCGCGCGAGCCTAGACACGCTGGAAAGAAGTCCCCGCGAGGGGGCTCGCCGAAGGAGCAACCCCAACCGGGGGAAATCTCTCAGGCCCTAAGGACAGCGGGGGCGCATCGACCGGGAGCCACCCGGCGCGCCTATGTCTGGACTCCCATGGCTGACGCCTTGAAAACGACCATCCTCAACGCCGCCCATCGGGCGATCCCCGGCGCGCGCATGGTGGAGTTCGGCGGCTATGACATGCCGGTGCAGTACGCCGACGGCATCATGGCCGAGCACCGCTGGACCCGGGAAAACGCCGGGGCGTTCGATGTTTCGCACATGGGTCCCTGTTTTCTCGTGCTCGACAAAAGATCGGGCGATCCGGAGGCCGATCACGCCGCCATCGCCGAGATTGTCGAGACCCTGGTTCCCGGCGACATCAAGGGCCTGAAGCCCGGCCAGCTCCGCTATTCCATGCTGCTCAACGGCCAGGGCGGCATGATCGACGATCTGATGATCGGCCGGCCGCGGGTGACCGCGCGCAATGGCATGCTCTACATCGTCGTCAACGCCGGAGGAAAGGAAGCCGACTTCGAACTGTTTCGCCAGGCGGCCGCCGGCAAGGCGACGCTGCGGCGGGCCGATGAGCGGGGGCTGATCGCTGTCCAGGGCCCGCGCGCCGTCGAAGCCGTGGCCAAAATCCTGCCAGAGGTGGCGGCGCTGAGCTTCATGTTTTTGGTGCGGCTGGAATACGAGGGGCAGGGGATCATCTGTTCTCGCTCGGGCTACACCGGCGAAGACGGCCTGGAGATCCTCATCCCCGCCGGCATCGCCCGCGCCTTCTGGGACCGGCTTTTGCAGGATCCTCTGGTCAAGCCCATCGGCCTGGGGGCCCGCGATTCCCTGCGCCTGGAAGCGGGCCTGCCGCTCTATGGCCACGACGCCGATGAGACCGTCAGCCCGGTCGAGGCCAACCTCGCCTTCGCCATCTCCAAGCGCCGCCGCCGAGAACAGAACTTCCCCGGCGCCGCGCGCATCGAGCACGAACTCGACGGCGCCCTCGCCCGCAAGCGCGTTGGCCTCCTGATCGAGGGCGCCCCGGCCCGCGAAGGCGCGGAGATCGCCGACGCCAACGGCCGCATCGTCGGCCGCGTCACCTCCGGCGGGTTTTCGCCGACCCTTAGCCGCCCCATCGCCATGGGTTTTGTGCCGCCCGAGCTTTCGACGCCGGGGACCAAACTCTCCGTCTTCGTGCGCGGCAAGAGCCAGGGCGCCGAAGTCACCGGGCTGCCCTTCGTCGCCCACCGTTACGTCCGCAAAGCTTAAGGAGCCCGCCGATGCGCTTCACCAAGGATCACGAATGGGTCGAGGTCGATGGCGACATCGCCACTGTCGGCATCACCGCCTATGCCGCCGAGCAACTTGGCGATGTGGTCTTCGTCGAGACCCCGGCGGTCGGCAAGATCGTCAAGGCCGGTGAGGGCCTGGCCGTCGTCGAGAGCGTCAAGGCCGCCTCCGACGTCTACGCCCCGATCAGCGGCGAGGTGGTGGCGGCCAACGACGGCCTTTCCGATGCGCCCGAGACCGTCAACGCCAGCGCCGAGACCGACGGCTGGTTCGCCCGCGTGAAGATCGCCGACGCCGCCGAACTCGACGCCCTGATGGATCGCGCCGCCTACGAGCAGTATCTGGGGACCCTCTAGTATGCGCTACCTGCCGCTTACGCCGGACGATCGGCGGGACATGCTGGGCGTCATCGGCGTCAAGTCCGTTGATGAGCTGTTCATCGACGTGCCGGTCTCGGCGCGCCGGGCGGGCCTGGTGGACCTGCCGCTCCACGCCGGTGAACTGGAGGTCGAGCGCGAACTCGGGGCCCTGGCCGCCCAGAACCGCGCGGCGGGGCAGGGGCCGTTCTTCTGCGGTGCGGGGGCCTATCGCCACCACGTGCCGGCCAGCGTCGACCACATCATCCAGCGCTCGGAATTCCTCACCAGCTACACCCCCTATCAGCCGGAAATCGCCCAGGGGACCTTGCAGTACCTCTTCGAATTCCAGACCCAGGTCGCCGCCCTGACCGGCATGGAGGTCGCCAACGCCTCCATGTACGACGGCTCCACCGGCATGACAGAGGCGGTGATGATGGCCGCCCGCATCACCCGCCGGAAGAAGGCCATCGTCTCCGGCGGCGTCCATCCGCACTACACCGCGACACTGAAAACCTCGGCCCACGTGGCCGGCATCGCCGTCGCCGACCAGCCCGCCAACCTCGACGCCGAAGAGGCTGTCATCCAGTCCATCGACCCCGACACCGCCTGTGTCGTCGTCCAGACGCCGAACGTCTTCGGGACGGCGACGGATGTTTCGAAGATCGCCGAGGCCGCCCAGGCGGCGGGGGCCCTCCTGATCGTCGTCGTCACCGAGACGGTGTCTCTGGGCCTCCTGAAATCCCCCGGCGCCATGGGCGCGGACATCGTCGTCTGCGAGGGCCAGTCGATCGGCAACGGCCTCAATTTCGGCGGCCCCTACGTCGGCCTCTTCGCCACCCGCGAAAAATACATGCGCCAGATGCCGGGCAGGCTCTGCGGCGAAACCGTGGACGCGGAGGGGCGGCGCGGTTTCGTCCTCACCCTCTCCACCCGCGAACAGCACATCCGCCGCGACAAGGCGACGTCGAACATCTGCACCAACTCCGGGCTTTGCGCGCTGGCCTTCACCATCCACATGTCGCTGCTCGGCGAGACCGGCCTTCGCAAGCTCGCGCAGATCAACCACGCCAAGGCCCGCCAGCTCGCCGCCGTCCTGTCCAAGGTCCCCGGCGTCGAAGTTCTCACCAAGCGCTACTTCAACGAGTTCGCCGTCCGCCTGCCGGCCCCCGCCGCGGCCATCGTCGAGACCCTCACCGGCCGGGGCGTCATCGCCGGCGTCCCCTTCTCGCGCCTCGCGCCAAAGGCCGGGATGGACGACATCCTGCTCGTCGCCGCGACCGAGACGGTCACCACCGCCGACATCGAAGCCTTCGCCACCGCCCTGAACGGAGTGCTCGCATGACCATGCAATCCGTCGGCCGCCCGACCACCCCCAACGCCGTCTCCTCCAGGCCCGAAACCCTCACCGGCGCGCGGGGCCTTCTGCAGGACGAGCCCCTGATTTTCGAACTGGGTGGCTGGGACAAGACTGGCGTTGATCTGCCCGAGCCTGAGCTCGACGCCCTTGATCTCACCGGCCTGCTGCGCGAGGAGCCGATCAACCTCCCGGGCCTCTCCGAGCCCGAGGCCATGCGCCACTATGTGCGCCTCAGCCAAAAGAACCACGCTATCGACCTGGCCATCTATCCGCTCGGCTCGTGCACCATGAAGCACAACCCCAGGCTCAATGAGAAGATGGCCCGTCTACCGGGCTTTTCGGACATCCACCCCCTGCAGCCGCAATCCACCGTCAAGGGCGCCATCGCCTTGATGGACCAGCTGGCCCACTGGCTGAAGACCCTCACCGGCATGCCCGCCGTCGCCCTGACCCCCAAGGCCGGCGCGCACGGCGAGCTCTGCGGCCTGCTGGCCATCCGCGCCGCGCACGAGGCGCGGGGCGACGCCCGCAAGAAGGTGCTGGCTCCCAAATCCGCCCACGGCACCAACCCCGCCACCGCCGCCTTCGTCGGCTATGAGGTGGAGGAAATCGACCAGACGGCCGACGGCCGCGTCGACCTGGCTGACCTCGCCCGCAAGCTTGGGCCGGACGTGGCGGCCATCATGGTCACCAACCCCAACACCTGCGGCCTGTTCGAGCGGGACATCGTCGAGATCGCCCGCCTGACCCACGAAGCCGGGGCGTACTTCTATTGCGATGGGGCCAACTTCAACGCCATCGTCGGCCGGGTGCGCCCTGCCGACCTCGGCGTCGACGCCATGCACATCAACCTGCACAAGACCTTCTCCACCCCCCATGGCGGCGGCGGTCCCGGCGCCGGCCCGGTGGTGTTCTCAGAGGCGCTGGCCCCCCACGCTCCCGGCCCCTGGATCGTCCAGACCCCCGATGGCCCGCGCCTCGACGAGGACCCCGTCGGCGATGTCGGCCGAATGAGCGCCTTCCACGGCCAGATGGGCATGTACGTCCGAGCCCTCTCATACATGCTCAGTCACGGCGCCGACGGCCTTCGCCAGGTCGCCGAGGATGCGGTGCTCAACGCCAACTACATCAAGGCCCGGCTTGGCGACCTGATGACTCCGGCCTTCGAAGGCCCCTGCATGCACGAAGCCCTGTTCGACGACCGCTGGCTCGCCGGCACGGGGATCACCACCCTGGACTTTGCCAAGGCCATGATCGACGAGGGCTTCCACCCCATGACCATGTACTTCCCGCTGGTGGTCCATGGGGCGATGCTCATCGAGCCGACCGAAACTGAAAGCCGGGCCGAGCTCGACCGCTTCATCGAAGCCCTGCGCCTGCTTGCCCAGGCGGCAAGGGCCGGAGACGCTGAGCGATTCCAAGGCGCCCCGTTCCATGCGCCGCTGCGCCGCCTTGATGAAACCCTGGCCGCGAGGAAGCCGCGCCTCAAATGGTCCCCCCTGAATGGGGATGAGGCCAAAAAGACACTGGCCGCCGAATAAATCTTTTCTGACCCCTTGCGTAGGAACGGCGCCTTTACCACGCCGCTTTAAGCTCCATATGCAGGGGGCATGTTGCGGTGCGGTACGAACGGGTCGTTCGCGCGCGACATCCTTGAAAGACTATGACGGCAGTGACCTTCCTCGATCGCCCCCGTGCGCTCTTCCGCGACATCGTCGCGGAGGTCGGGCGGAGCTTTGTGCGATGGATCCTGCTGGCCATCGGCGCGATCCTGATCGTGCTTGGGGTAATGATGGCCCCGCTGCCGGGGCCGCTTGGCCTGCCGGTGACCCTGGCCGGCCTGGTGCTGGTCCTGCGCAATTCCTTCCGCCTGCGCCGGGTGTTCATCAAGGTCCAGCGCCGCCATCCGCGCTTCGTGATCCCGCTGCGCCGCCTGCTGAAGCGCGAGCCTGAAGTCGCCGCCGTCGCCTGGCAGTCGGCTCTGCGCATTGAACGCGCCTTCCTGCCCAAGTCCTGGCGCATGGGCCGGCAACTCCGCCGCCGGTATTTTAGGCGCTAACACCTCCGTCACCCCCGGACTTGTTCCGGGGGCCGGAAGCCAACCCAAGCCGTGCGCTTGCCGCTGCCCGACAGGCGGCGAATTCTCAATCTGAGTGGAGGAACGTCCGGCCCCCGGAACAAGTC
>DGYN01000079.1:0-3131 GCA_002398405.1 Caulobacteraceae bacterium UBA5005 | reverse complement strand
GAACAAGTCCGGGGGTGACGATGGCGCTTACTGCAGCTTCGCGCCGATTTCCTTGACCGCGGCGTCGACCAGCGGGTCGGACGTCATGCCCGGCACTCGGGCGGTCAGAACGCGCTCGGCGATCTGGGCGGCCATGTCGGCGGCGGCGGCGCGCACCTCGGCTTCGGCCTGGGCCTCGGCGGTGGCGATCTTGCGTTCGGCCAGTTCGCCGCGGCGCTTGATCTGCTCGGCGAGCTTGACGCCCGCTTCCTTTTCCAGACGAACGGCTTCGGCCTTGGCGTTGGCCAGCATCTCGTCGGCGTCCTTCTTGGCCTCAGCGCTCTGGACCTTGATCTGGGCCAGCAGGTCCTCGGCTTCCTTGCGGATGGCGGCCGCCTCGTCGAGCTGGGCCTGGACCTTGGCCCCGGCGTCGCCCAGGGCCTTCCAGGCGAGCTTGTGCACTCCGGCCCAGACCAGGATGCCGGCGAACACCACGAAGGCGACGCCGACCCAGAAGTGAGAGTCGAGGAGAAGCGCGGTCATATCTACCCTCTCGCCTTGGCGAGCTCGGCGGCCGAGACGGCCTTGCCGGTCAGTCTTGAAACGATGGCGTCCGCCGTGTCGGCGGCGATGCTCGCCACATGGGTCATGGCGGCGTCGCGGGCCTTGGCGATCCGGGCCTCGGCCTGAGCGCTGGTCGCCGCGAGCTTGGCTTCCTCCTCGGCCAGACGGGCGGCGGCCTCAGCCCCCGCCTTGGCCCGGGCGTCGGACGCGACCTTTTGTGAGGCGGCGCGGGCGGAGGCCATTTCAGCGATCGCCTGCTGAGCCTTGGCGTCGGCCTCGTCCTTCATGCGGCGGGCGTCGGCGATCTGGCCGGCGATGTGGTCTTCGCGGCCCTCGATGGTCCCGCCCACCTTCGGCGCGGCGAAGAGGCGCATGAAGATCAGCACGATCCCGAAGATGATCAGGAACCACAGGATCTGGCCCGGCCACCAGGCGAAATCGAACTGCGGCAGGCCCGAGGATTCATGGCCGCCCGCGTGCTCGGTCCCCTCATGTGTGGCCGCGGGGCCGGCCTCATGGCCGGCCTCTACGGTCGCATGGGCGCCGTGGTCTTCTTGAGTCTGCATCGCCATCGGGCGCTAAAAACCTGCTCTTACGCGAACAGGATGATCAGCGAGACGACGAAGGCGAACAGGCCCATGGTTTCAGTCAGCGCCATGCCGAGGAACAGCATGGTCTGCTGGCTGGCCGCCGCCGACGGGTTGCGGATCGCGGCTTGCAGATAGCTGCCGAACAGGATGCCCAGGCCGACACCGGCCCCGATCATGCCCGACGTGGCCAGGCCCGCGCCGATGAGTTTTGCTGCTTCAGCTTCCATTTTAGTCCCCTTAGGAAAGTTCGTTCGAGGTTAGTGGCCGTGACCGAAGTTCACGACCTCGTTGAGATAGACGGTGGCCAGCGCCGTGAAGACGAAAGCCTGCAGAAGGGCGACGACCAGTTCCAGGCCGGTGAGGCCAACGATCATGGCGAAGGAAAGGACGCTCGGGATGAAGGCCGCCGTGGCGAGGCCGCCCGACAGGCCCACAATGCCGAGGGCCACCACGAACGAGCCGAACAGGCTCAGCACCACGTGACCGCCCATCATGTTGCCAAACAGACGAAGGGCGAGGGTCAGTGGGCGGACGAAGTAGGAGATCATCTCGATCAGCACCATCAGGGCGCTGCCGATGGGGTGCATGCCGGGGATCCAGAACAGGGTCAGGAACTTCGGGCCATGCTTGATAAAGCCGAGGATGAAGACGCTGAAGAAGGTCAGGACCGCAAGCGTGCCGGTAATGGCCAGCTGCGAGGTCACGGTAAAGGTCAGGGTCAGGCCGAACAGGCTGCCGATTGAGAGGACCACACCCATCAGGTTCAGGACAAAGATCGTGCAGAACAGGCCTAGCAGATAGGGGATGTAGGGCTTGCCATGATGGCCGATGATCGGGGTGACCAGGGTGCGGTCGACGATATTGTAGATGGCTTCCGCCACGGCCTGGCCGCGGTCCGGAACGATCTTGCCCTTGGCGGTCAGCGCGAAGAACAGGATCAGCAGGGCGGCGCCGGCCAGCATGCTGGTCACCGAATTGGTGATCGACATGTCGAAGGTCAAGCCGCCAATCTGGAACGACGGAAGCTCGATGAGCTTCTGCACCATGAACTGGTGCATCGGGTCGATCGCGGGCTGCTCGGCCATCTAGGTCCTCTAGTCCTCGTCTTCGTCGTCAGGAACGCTGGGCAAGGGCCCGGCCTTCGCCAACGCTTCTTTTTGCATCCTCGCGGCGGATTTCACCGCGACGAATATGGATAGGCCGGCGCCGCCGAGAAGCCCGATGATCAGGCCCCAGGGTTTGGTCACCCCGGTGAAATAGTCCAGGGCCCAACCGGCGGCCGCCCCCATGAACACTCCACCCACCACTTCGCCCACGAAGCGGTAACCCTGGGCCATGGCCTGATGGGAGTCGCCCCCCACCCGTTTGGCCTGCTCCGCCTGTACCGCGTTCAACCTCGCTTCGAGCCGCGAGCGCCGCTCTTGATGCGAATTGTCCGGGTGAGGCATGCGTCGAAAGGGCCTTTCGGCAGCAACGACGCCGCCACGGCGGGGGCTTCAAAGTCGCGCGGAACCTATAGATCAGGGTGCAGTGCGTCAAGGCTGCCCGGATGATATTTAAGCCATTGAAATATAAACATAAATAACGGCGCTTCTCGAGCCGCCGCGATAGATTCGTGGCAGCCTTCCTGCCTGGAGCTTAGGAGGCCACCATCGCCTCGGCCTGGACGAGGTCGACCGAGACGAGCTGCGATACGCCGCGTTCCGGCATGGTCACGCCATAGAGGCGGTCCATCCGGCTCATGGTCACCGGGTTGTGGGTGATGGTGATGAAGCGGGTCTTGGTCTTGGCCCGCATCTCGTCGAGCATGTTGCAGAACCGGTCGACGTTGGCGTCGTCCAGCGGCGCGTCGACCTCGTCCAGCACGCAGACCGGCGCCGGGTTGGCCAGGAACACGCCGAAGATCAGGGCGGACGCGGTCAGGGCCTGCTCGCCGCCGCTCATCAGGCTCATGGTCGAAAGGCGCTTGCCCGGCGGGCAGGCGTAGATTTCCAGGCC
>DGYN01000119.1 GCA_002398405.1 Caulobacteraceae bacterium UBA5005 | reverse complement strand
GCGCCACAGGCGGAGCCGCCGCCTGGGCGGCGGGAGCGCCCGAAGCTCCGGCCCTCGCTCCGGCCCCGGTCCCGGCCCCGGCGGCGCCCATCCCGGAGGCAAAGCCCCAGGAGGCTCCTGCGGCCCAGCCCCCGCAAGCTCAGACCCGGGAAGCCGACCCCGCCGCCGCCGAACTCCCCGCCACCGTTAGCCTGACCAACGCCGGCGTGGGCGAGGTGATCAAGGTCGCCGAAGCGAAGCCGGCGGTTTCCTGGGGCAGCCGTCCCGGAACTCCGGCTGAAATTCGGGCCGCGATCAACGCTCGCGACCCCCTGGCCGTCTATGAGATGGGGGGCGGGGCGCAGGAGGTGCTCGGAGCCCTCGGGTTTGGGGCCAACACGCCGGACCACTACGTCGTGGTGGACGGCTTCCTGGGTTTTCAGGACATGCAACGCAACGGGCAATTCGGTGAAATCGGCTTCCCCGCCCACCTCGCCACGCTCCCGCCCCCGCCCGGAACCCCGACGGTCAGCGTGCCGAATCTGGACACTGCCGCGCTCCGGGCTTTCGTCAGCGCCGGTTCGCCCGATGCCGTGATGCTCATAACCCGGAGCGGCGGCCAGCGGACCGTACGCCTGCCGCCTCAGCGATAGACCGCCGCCTGCCAGGGACGGCGCGTCCCGATATCGTCGATTTCCAACCTTTGGAGGGCACTATGGGTAAAATGAAGACCGCGGTTCTGGCCGCCGGGTGCTTACTCGCTGGCGGCATTGCCGGTGCGCTCATCTCAACAAGTGCGACGGCTCAGCAGGTTCCGAAGGCTCAAGTGTGGCTGTCGGCCGGCGGCATCACCGATGGGGGCGGAGCGCTCTTCATAAGCACAGACGGCAGGAAGCTGATTTGGTGCAGCGGGAGGGGGATCGGCGTTGCGCCCGTGTGCAGCCCACCGACAACTCTGCCCTAGTCGCCGGCCTCGCCAGGGACGGCGGCGTCCCGGCCTAGGCCGGGGCCGGACGGACGGGGTTCGCCTCCGTCCGTTTTGGCGTTCGCCATCGACGCGGCGCTAGCCCGGGATACGTAGCGCGCGGCGATACGTGTCCCGAAAGCCAAGGTCGGTTCCCGCTCCTGGGTACACGCATCGCCCCGCGTTGCATGTCCCCGACCAGGTTCACCCCCCGTTCAGGGGCGGCGCGAAATAGTCGGGCTGCTATCTTAGCAATTGAGCTAGGATGAGGACCATGAAACGCCGCGCCCTATTTTGCCTCTGCCTTGGCCTTGCCCTGCCGCCGCTCGCGGTCATGGCGCAGGAGCCCGCGCCGCCGGCCGGGCCCTATGAGGCGACCTGCCGCGACATCAGGGTCAAGCGCGACAAGATCGTCGCCACCCTCACCGCCATCTGCGAGCCGTCCCGCAAGGAGACCTCCATCCCGCTGCCCTGCGTGGGCGAGGTGGTCAATCGCGACGGCGAGCTGGTTTGCCGCCCCCGTGCGGCAGGCGCCGCCGCGACGGCGGAACCCAAGCTCGCGCCTCCGGCCAGTTCCAAAAAGGGCAACCGTTAAAGAGCCGGATTAAAGCATCGACTCCTCCGCCTCCGCATTTTTTGCGGACGCCGATGACAGGCGCGTTCCTCGACCCCAACTAAGCCCCGGGGTTTTTCATCAGGACCTAGCCAAGGGGGTTTTCATGGATATCGCAGCGCTTATCGCCAGTCCCGCCGCCTGGGCGGCGCTCATCACCCTGATCGTGATGGAAGTGGTGCTCGGCATCGACAACCTGATTTTCATCTCGATCCTCTCCAACAAGCTGCCGGAAGAACAGCGCAAGCGCGCCCGGCAGGTCGGCATCAGCCTGGCGCTGGTCATGCGCCTGATCCTGCTGTCGATGATCGCCTGGATCGTCGGCCTGACCACGCCGGCCTTCGACCTTGGGATCACCGGCCCGCTCAACGGCCACGGCGAGCCATCCTTTGAAACCGCCTTCTCCTGGCGTGACCTGATCCTCATCGCGGGCGGCCTCTTCCTTTTGTGGAAGGCGACCAAGGAGATCCACCATTCGATGGACCCCGCGCCCAGCACCGACCTCTTGGACAAGCACCACACCGCCAAGAACTTCGCCGCCGCCATCGTGCAGATTCTGCTGCTCGACCTGGTGTTCTCGGTGGACTCGATCCTCACCGCCATCGGCATGACCGAACACCTGCCGATCATGTTCACCGCCGTCATCATCACCGTGGGAATCATGATGCTGGCCGCCGATCCCCTGGCTAACTTCATCAACAAGAACCCGACCGTGGTGATGCTCGCCCTGGGCTTCCTGATGATGATCGGCGCGGTGCTGATCGCCGACGGTTTCGGCGTGCATGTGCCCAAGGGCTATATCTACGCCGCCATGGGCTTCTCGGCCCTGATCGAGACGCTCAACATGCTGTCGCGCGGCGCCAAGGCCAAAAAGGCGCAGGCGGCGGAGCCGCCCTCTCCCTAGGCGGCGAGAAATCCTCGCGCGACGGGCGTGACAGGCTGAAAGACTGCCCCTAATCAGGGACGAGTCTTGCCTTCGGAGCCTTGCATGGACATCGCTGCGCTTGTTACCGATCCCGCCGCCTGGGCGGCCCTCATCACCCTGATCGTGATGGAGGTGGTCCTTGGGATCGACAACCTGATCTTCGTCTCGATCCTGTCCAATAAGCTGCCGGAGAATCAAAGGGCCAAGGCCCGCAAGCTCGGCATCGGGGCGGCGCTCCTCATGCGCCTGGCGCTGCTGGGCGCCATCGCCTGGATCGTCGGCCTGACCCAGCCCGCCTTCGACCTTGGCATTGTCGGGCCCTTGAACGAGCACGGCGATCCGCAGTTCGAGACGGCCTTCTCCTGGAAGGACCTGATCCTCATCGCCGGGGGCCTGTTCCTGGTGTGGAAGGCCACCAAGGAAATCCACCACGCCCTCGACCCTGTCCCCACCGACGACCTTCTGGACAAGGATCAGACGGTATCAAAGAATTTCATGGCGGCGATCGTCCAGATCATGCTGCTCAACCTCGTCTTCTCGATCGACTCCATCCTCACCGCCATCGGCATGACCGACGCCATTCCGATCATGGCGGCGGCGGTGATCGTCTCGGTGGGCGCCATGATGTGGGCGGCGACGCCCATGGCCAATTTCATCGCCAAGAACCCGACCATTGTCATGCTGGCGCTGGCCTTCCTCCTGATGATCGGCGCGGTGCTGATTGGCGACGGCTTCGGGGTGCATGTGCCCAAGGGCTACATCTACGCGGCCATGGCCTTCTCGGCGGTGGTCGAGATCCTCAACATGCTGTCGCGCAAGGCCAAGGCCAGGGAACACGAGAAGAGCGCGGCCGCCGCCTAAATCCCCTCTGGTTGACCGCCCGGTTTCGTTCAGTCATGGGTGAACGAAACCGGAGGGCCGCCGATGAGCACGCAGGAATTCACGCCGCAGGAGCGCCGCATCACCCTCATCGGGATCGGCATCGTCTTCCTGCTGTCGGCGCTCGACCAGACCATCGTCGCCACCGCCATGCCCCGGATCATCGCCGAGCTGCACGGCTTTGCCCTGATCGCCTGGGTGACCACCAGCTACATGCTGGCCTCGACGGTGATGATTCCGATCTGGGGCAAGCTCGGCGACCTCTACGGCCGCAAGCCCGTGCTGCTGGCCGGCATCATCATCTTCCTCATCGGATCGTGGCTGGCGGGCCTTAGCGGCGAGTTCGGCGACCTGCCGGTGCTGGGCGGCGGCATGACCCAGCTGATCGTCTTCCGCGCCATCCAGGGGATCGGCGGCGGGGCGCTGTTCACCACCGCCTTCGCCATCATCGCCGACCTCTATCCCCCCCGCGAGCGCGGCAAGGTCGGCGGCATGTTCGGCGCGGTGTTCGGCCTCTCCTCGACCATCGGCCCCCTGATCGGCGGCTATTTCACCGACCACGGCACGGTGACCCTGATGGGCCACACCATCGCCGGCTGGCGCTGGATCTTCTATCTGAACCTGCCGCTCTCGATCCTCAGCCTCTTCATGGTAATCGTGAAGATGCCCAGGATGAGCCACGCGGCCAAGGGCAAGATCGACTTCATCGGCGCGGGCCTGATCATCGCCACCTTCGTGCCCTTCCTCCTGGCGCTCAGCTTCGGAGGCAACAAATACGCCTGGTCCTCCCCGATGATCTGGGGGCTGTTCGTCGCCTCCCTGGTTGGCCTCATCGCCTATATCGTCAACGAGCGGTTCGCCTCCGATCCGGTCCTGCCGCTCGACCTCTTCAAGAACAAGGTCTTCACCACCGCGAACCTGGCCGGGTTCCTGATCTCCATGGCCTTCATGTCGACTATCGCCTTCCTGCCGGTGTTCATGCAGATCGGCCAGGGCGTCGGCGCCACGGTGAGCGGTCTTTCCACCCTGCCCCTGATGGTCGGGCTGATGGGCTCGGCGATCGCCTCCGGACGCATCGCCACCCGGACGGGCAAGTACAAGCCCCTGATGTATTTCGGCGCCGCGGTCACCGTCATCGGCATCTTTGTTCTCAGCCAGATGGACGCCGACACCGGCCGCTGGGATCTCGCCTGGCGGATGTTCGTGCTGGGGGTCGGCCTTGGCCCGGGCCAGAGCCTGTTCAACCTGGCGATCCAGAACGCGACGCCGATGAACCGCCTGGGGGTGGTGACCAGCGCCAACCAGTTCTTCCGCCAGATCGGCGCCACCGTCGGCATCGCCATCTTCGGGACCCTGTTCATCAACAACCTGAACGGCAAGCTGGCGGAAAGCCCGATGGGCGCCCTGATCCCCGGGGGCCTGGATCTGGGCAAGCTTCAGGAGATGGCCGCCACCGCCGCCGGTCAGGCCAAGGGCGCCCTGCAGATGCCGCCCGCCCTGAAGGAGATCATCACCTCCTCGATCACCGACGCCTTCTTCATGGGGATGTTCGTGGCGGTCCTGGCCCTGATCATCATTTTCTTCATCCCGGCCCTGCCGCTGCAGGACCGCAAGGCCATGATGGCCAAGGTCAAAAAGGACGACGCCGACGAGGTGCTGTCCGGCGACGCGCACCTTTAGAGGAAGCTGTACGGATCCACATCGATCACCAGCCGCACCGAACTCGGCGGTTTGGCCCGCGCCCGCCAGGCGGCGAGAAAGCCCTGCAGGTCGACCTCCTTGGCCGCCTGCACCAAGAACCGCTTGCGCCGCCGCCCCCGCACCAGGGCCAGCGGGGCGTCCGCCGGCCCATAGATCGCCACCCCATCGGTGTTGGGCGCCGCCGCCGCTAATCTCCGCGCATAGGCCTCCAGCGCCCCCGCGTCCGGCCCGGACAGAACGAGCGCCGCCAGCCGCCCGAACGGCGGCAGCCCCGCCGCTTCCCTCGCCTGCATCTCGGCGGCGGCAAAGGCGTCCCGGTCCTGGGCGGCGATGGCCCCCAGCACCGGATGGTCCGGCGCATAGGTCTGGAGCAGCGCTCTCCCCGGCTTGGCCCTGCGCCCCGCCCGCCCCGCCACCTGGGCCAGCAGCTGATAGGTCCGCTCCCCGGCCCGCAGGTCCCCGCCCCGCAAGGAAAGGTCCGCGTCGATCACCCCCACCAGGGTGAGGTTGGGAAAATCATGCCCCTTGGCCGCCGCCTGGGTCGCCACCAGGATGTCGATCTCGCCGGCCGCCATGGCGCTGACCATCTCCCGGGCGCTCGCCGCATCGAACACCGTGTCGGAAGAAAACACCGCCACCCGCGCCTGCGGAAACAGCGCCTTGGCCTCCTCCTCCACCCGCTCGACCCCGGGCCCGATGGCCACCAGGGAATCGGCCGCGCCGCAATGGGGACAGACCTTGGGCTTCACCATGGAAAATCCCGTCAGGTGGCAGACCAGCCGCCCCGAATAGCGGTGCTCCACCAGCCAGCTGTCGGTGTCCGGCGCCGTCATCCGCTCGCCACAGGAGCGGCACAAAACAAGGGGCGCATAGCCCCTGCGGTTCAGGAACAGCAGGCTCTGCTCCCCCCGCCCAAACGCCTCCGCCATGGCCGCTCGCAACGGCGGCGAGATCCAAGCCCCCGCCTCCGGCGGCGTCTCGCGCAGGTCGATCAGCTCGATGGCCGGCAAGGCCGCCGCCCCGTACCGGTCCTCCAGCCGCAGCCAGCGGTAGCGCCCCTGTTCGGCGTTGAGCAGGGTCTCCAGCGATGGCGTCGCGGACGACAGGATCACCGCCGCCTCCTCGATCTTGGCCCGCGCCACCGCCAGGTCCCGGGCGTGATAGATGAACCCCTCCTCCTGCTTGAAGGAGGCGTCGTGCTCCTCATCGACGATGATCAGCTTCAGCTTGGCGAACGGCAGGAACAGGGCCGACCTGGCCCCCACCACGATATTGCAGCGCCCCGACGCCACCGCCTCCCATACCCGCCGGCGCCTGGGGGGCGAGACCGCCGAGTGCCACTCCGCCGGCTCGACCCCAAAGCGCTCCTCGAATCTGGTCATCACCGCCTGGGTCAGCGCGATCTCCGGCAGCAGGACCAGAATCTGTGAGGCCGGATCGGCCGCCAGCTGCGCCGCGATCGCCTCCAGATAGACCTCGGTCTTCCCCGACCCCGTCACCCCGTCGAGCAGGGCGGCCTGGAACCCCTTCCCCAGCATTCCCTCCAGCGCCCTGGCCGCCGCCGCCTGGCTCGGGTTCAGGGTCGGCGCGGGACGCGAAAGATCCGGCGCGGGGAAAGCCACGTCCGGCAGTTCCAGGCGCACGTTCAGCACCCCCTCATCGATCAGCCCCTTGATCACTCCACTCGACACCCCCGCCTTCGCCGCCAGCGCGGCCGGCGCCATGGCCTCGCTCGCCGCCTCCAGCACCCGCGTCCGCGCCGGCGTCGTCCGCGCGGGGTTCACGCCGGTCGCCTCGACCAGCCGCTCGGGCCGGGGCTTGGGCGCCCTCGCCCCCCGAAGGGCTATCGCCAGCGGCCAGCCCGGGACATCCACCGCGTAGCGCGCCGCCCATTCGATGAACTTCAGCGTCCCGGCGGTCAGCGGATATTCGTCCCGGCGCTCCAGGATGGGCTTCAGCGGCCGGTTATGCCCCGCCCCGTCCCTAAGCGCCGTCACCACGCCGGGGATCAGCCGCGGCCCCAGCGGCACGATCACGTGGTCCCCGACGGCAAGCCCCATGCCGTCCGGTTCGGCATAGTCGAACGCTTCGGGAAGCGGCATCGGCAGCAGGACAGAGGCGATTCTGCTCATGGGTGGCGGAGACTACGGCGGCCCGCTAGAAAGGCGCCCATGCAAATCTTCCTCGACACCACCGATGTGAACGTCCTCAAGCACGCCGCCGAGACCGGCCTCGTGGATGGGGTCACCACCAATCCATCCCTGATCGCCAAGTCCGGCCGCAACATGTTCGAGGTCATCGCCGAGATTTGCGACATCGTCGAGGGCCCGGTCTCCGCCGAGGCCGTTTCCGACGACCCCAAGGTCCTCCTGGCCGAGGGCCGCAAGCTTTCCAAGATCGCCCCCAATGTGGTGGTCAAGCTGCCGCTCACCCGCGACGGCCTGATCGTCTGCAAGGCCCTGTCCGAAGAGGGCGTCAAGACCAACGTCACCCTCTGCTTCTCCGCCGTCCAGGCCCTCTTGGCCGCCAAGGCCGGGGCGACCTTCATCTCGCCCTTCATCGGCCGGCTGGACGACATGGGCTTTGCCGGCATGGACCTGATCCACGAAATCCGCGCGGTCTACGATAACTACGGTTTCGACACCGAAGTCTTGGCCGCATCGATCAGAACCCCTGACCACGTCAAGGAAGCGGCCCTGGCCGGGGCCGACTGCGCGACCATTCCGCCCACAGTTTTCGAGGCCCTCATCAAACACCCGTTAACCGACAAGGGGCTTGAGTTGTTCGCAGCGGACTGGGCCAAGACGGGTCAGTCCATCCTTTAGAAAGAAAAAGGGGCGGACATGGGCGAGGCGGGCAGAAACAACAAAACCGCTGAGGCCGCCCTGGACAAGGATTGGGGCGTCGTCCGCGGCTTCCTCCTCGACCATCCCGACCGCATCCGGGGCGATGGCGAACTCCTCGCCGACCTCAATCTGCGCCTGCGCACCGAGAACATCGTCGACTTCGGCCCCGCGGCCCTGTCGCGCCTCTCTCGCGCCAAATCGGAAGAAGAAACCGCCCGCATCGAGCTGGAACAGACCGCCCGCTCCAACTTCCACGCCCAGGCCCAGTGCCACGCGGCGGTGATCGATATCCTGGAGGCCCGCAACCACGCCGACCTCGCGCGGCGCCTGGACGAGATCGCCCAGCTGCGCTTTGGCCTGGTCACCGGCGCCATCGCCATCGAGGGCCCGGGCTCGACCCCCGCCGGCTGGCGCCCGCTCGATACCGGCATGAGCGACGTCCTCCTCGGCGAAGGCCGCCTTGCTCGAATGGGCCAGACCCCCTACGCGGAAACCCTGTTCTGGCAGCAGGCCGAGGCCGTGCGATCGGTCGCCATGATCCGCATCGCCCTGATCAATCCAGAGCGCCTCGGCATCCTCGCCTTCGGCGCCTCCGACCCCAACGCCTTCACCCCCGACATGGGCGTCGAACTCATCGCCTTCATCGCAAGGGTGGTGGAGCGCACGGCCGAACGATGGCCGGTGGTTTAGAGACGACAGGGCTGGAGCTCCAAATCCTCCACCGTAGGGGGAGGGGGACCGGCGTAGCCGGTGGAGGGGGTTCTCTTCGGTTGAGGCGGTTGGAATCCTACGTCGATAAATCTCACGCGGGCGCGCTCTGCCGCATGACCCCCTCCACCGCTTCGCGGTCCCCCTCCCCCTACGGTGGAGGATTTTAGATGACCGGCCTCGAAGCGATGAGCAGTTGGCTCGGCTATATGGACCAGGAGCGCCGAGCCTCGCCCCGCACCCTGGAAGCCTATGGCGAGGCCGTCCGCCGCTACATCCTTTTCCTGCAGGGCCACTTCGGCGAAGCGATCTCCCTGGCTAAACTCGCCGATGTTTCCGCCGCCGACCTGCGCGCCTATCTGGCCGCGCGGCGGGAAACCCTTTCACCCCGGTCGATGTCTCAGACCCTCTCGGCCATCCGCACCTTTCACCGCTACCTCGACCGCCGTCTTGGCATAGCCAACGCCCAGATCGGCCTGGTCCGGGGCCCCCGCGTCGTCCCCACCGCCCCCCGTCCGGTGAGCGAAGACCAGGCCCGGGGCCTCATCGCCGAACCCGCCCTCGACGCTGATCGCGCCGCCTGGGAAATGGCCCGCGACCAGGCCCTGCTCACCCTGCTCTACGGCTGCGGCCTGCGGATATCCGAGGCCCTGGCGCTGACCCGCGCCGATGTTCCCATGACTGACGCCATCCGCGTCACCGGCAAGGGCGGCAAGACCCGCATCGTCCCGGTGCTGCCGGCGGTGCAGACGGCCATCGCCGCCTACCTCTCCGCCCTGCCTTATCCTCTGACCGCCAAGGACGCCCTCTTCCGCGCCAAACGCGGCGGACCGTTCAGCCCCCGGCACGCCCAGGCCATGGTCCAGCTCCTGCGCGGACGCCTTGGCCTCCCCGACAGCGCCACCCCCCACGCCCTGCGCCACTCCTTCGCCACCCACCTGCTGGGGGCAGGCGCCGACCTGCGCTCAATCCAGGAACTCCTGGGCCACGCTTCGCTCTCGACCACCCAGCGCTACGCCGACGTCGATGCGGCGGCGCTGCTCAGCGCCTATTCGGCGGCGCATCCGCGGGCGTAACGGGGACATGTACCTCTGGTACGTGTCCCCTCACGGACTGAGGGCCGTCCGAGCCAGTGGTCCCGTTCCTCCAGGGGCGGGGGGACACGTACCATGGTACATGTCCCCGGTTGGGGGCTGACAACCACCGCTAACCCCGCTATATAACCCCCACTACATCGCTAGATCGCGCTGGATGGCGCTTTCGAGCGGCGACCGAAGGGTCGCCGCTTTTTGTTTGAGTTGGAGCGGCCAAGCTTGCGGGTGAAGACCCAAGAGGATCGTCAACTTCTGGACCTCATCGACCCTGTCGCTGAGGCGGCCGGCTATGCCGTCGTGCGCCTGCGCCTGATGGGCGGCGAGCGCCGCCGGCTGCAGGTCATGGCCGAGCGTCCCGAGGACGGCGAGATGGGCATCGACGACTGCACGCGGCTGTCCCGCGCGGTCTCGGAAGTCCTGGAAGCCGCCGATGCGGTGAACGGCGACTATGTGCTGGAGGTCTCATCGCCCGGGATTGACCGGCCGCTGACCCGCCTCGCCGACTTCGAAACCTACGAAGGCCTGGACGCGAGGCTCGAACTCGACCGCCTCGCCGAGGGGCGCAAGCGCTTCAAGGGCAAGCTCGCGGGTCTCGACGGCGAGAATGTCGCCATCGACCTCGAGGACGAGGACCACACCGCCCTGATCCCCTTTTCCTGGATCATCGAAGCCAAGCTCCTGATGACCGACGAGCTGATGAAACGCGGCGCCGAAGCACGGGCCGCGCGCATCGAAGACGAACAACAACAAACCTTAGAGGACTAACCCCATGGCCACCGGCATTTCCGCCAACCGCCTCGAACTCCTGCAGATCGCCGACGCCGTCGCGCGTGAGAAGTCGATCGACAAGGAGATCGTCATCGAGGCGATCGAAGAGGCCATGCAGAAGGCCGCCCGCTCGCGCTACGGCGCCGAGCACGACATCCGCGTCAAGATCGACCCGGCGACCGGCGAGATGGAGACCAAGCGGGTCGTCACCGTCGTGGCCGACGAGGCCGCGGTCGAGGCCGAGGACGGCACGCCCTTCAACACCTACGCCTTCCAGACGCTCTCCGAGGCGCTGAAGCACGACAAGAAGGCGGTGGTTGGAACCACCTACGAGGAAATCCTGCCGCCCTTCGAACTGGGCCGGGTCCAGACCCAGATGGCCCGCCAGGTGGTCACCGGCAAGGTCCGCGACGCCGAGCGCGAGCGCCAGTACGAGGAGTTCAAGGACCGGGTCGGCGAGATCGTCAACGGCACCGTCAAGCGCGTCGAGTACGGCAACATCATCGTCGATCTCGGCCGGGGCGAGGGCGTCGTCCGCCGCGACCAGGCGATCCCCCGCGAAGTGTTCAACATCGGCGACCGCATCCGCGCCTACATCTATGACGTCCGCCGCGAGACCAAGGGCCCGCAGATCATGCTGAGCCGCGCCCACGGCGGCTTCATGGCCAAGCTCTTCGCCCAGGAAGTGCCGGAAGTGTACGACGGGGTAATCGAGATCCGCGCCGTGGCCCGCGATCCTGGGTCACGCGCCAAGATGGCGGTGGTCTCCAACGACAGCTCCATCGATCCGGTCGGCGCCTGCGTCGGCATGCGCGGCTCCCGCGTCCAGGCGGTCGTCGCCGAACTGCAGGGCGAGAAGATCGACATCATCCAGTGGAACCCCGACGAGGCGACCTTCCTCGTCAATGCGCTCGCCCCCGCCGAAGTCACCAAGGTGATGATGGACGAGGAAGAAGAGCGGGTCGAAGTGGTGGTGCCGGACGAACAGCTGTCGCTGGCCATCGGCCGCCGCGGCCAGAACGTGCGCCTCGCCTCGCAACTGTGCGGCTGGCAGATCGACATCATGACCGAGAGCCAGGAGAGCGAGCGCCGCCAGCGCGAGTTCACCGAGCGCACCGCCCTGTTCCAGGAAGCCCTGGACGTCGACGAGGTCATCGCCCAGCTCTTGGTCACCGAAGGCTTCGCCACGGTGGAGGAAGTCGCCTACGTCGAAGAGCACGAGATCGCCAATATCGAGGGCTTCGACGAAGCCACCGCCGAAGAGCTTCAGGCCCGGGCCCGCGAATTCCTCGAAAAGGAAGCCGCCGAACTGGACGCCAAGCGCAAGGAAGCCGGGGTCGAGGACGCCGTTCTTGAGGTCGAGGGCGTCACCCTGCCGATCGCCGTGGCGCTTGGCGCGGGCGGCGTGAAGACCGTCGAGGATCTCGCCGATCTGGCCACCGACGAAATCCGCGGCAGCTTCGAGAGCAAGGACGGCGAACGCGTGCGCGTCCCCGGCGTCCTGGAAAGCTTCAACCTGTCCATCGAAGACGCCGAGTCCCTGATCCTCAAGGCTCGCATCGCCGCCGGCTGGATCGAAGCCGACCCCGAGCCCGAGGCTGAATACGTCGAAGAGGGAGAGGCCGATGCCGGTCTCGAACCCCAGAACGAAGGCTGAGGCCGACCGCCAGCGCCGTGACCTCGTCTCTGGCGAGATCATGGACGAGGCCCGGCTGATCCGTTTCGTCGCCGACCCCGCGGGGATAGTGACGCCGGACCTCGCCCGAAAGCTCCCTGGCCGGGGGCTTTGGGTGGCGGCGAACCGCGCCTCCGTGGAAGCGGCGGCGAAAAAGGGCGGCTTCTCGCGCAGCGCCAAGACCAGGCTTTCGGCGCCCGACGGCCTCGCCGATCAGGTGGAGCAGCTCCTCGCCGCGCGCCTGTTGTCCGCTCTGGGCCTGGCGAAAAAGGCCGGCGACCTCGTCTCCGGTTTCGAAAAAGTCGCCTCGGCCCTGGCCCAGGGCAAGGTCGCCTGGGTGATCGAGGCGGCCGACGGGTCCGAGGATGGCCGGCGGAAGATCACCTCGGCCGCCCGGAAATCGCCCCGTCCCGCGCCCATGTTCGGGGTGTTTACGGCCGACGAATTGGGTTTGGCCTTGGGCCGGGATAATGTGATACACAGCGCCTTCCTTGCGGGACCGGGCGCGGATCGCTGGACACTCGACGTCGAGCGGCTTGCCGGATTCCGCCCTCTCCTTCCGACCAGCTGGCGCGAGGGGCCTTGATCGAGGGCGGGCAAAACCCGTCCCTTTTTTAGTTTTTGGACTGCTTTAACGAGACCGGATGACTGATCAGAACGACAATGAGAACCGGCCCGGCCGCGCGCCGCTGACCTTGAAGCCGCGTATCGGGGCGGTCAGCTCAGGCGTGGTCAAGCAGAGCTTCAGCCACGGCCGCTCCAAGACCGTGGTCGTGGAGACCAAGCGCCGGCGCCTCGAGCCGCCGGCGGCGGTGAACCTTGCTGGTCCGTCCCCCGCCGAGCGCCGGCCCGAGCCCGCGCCCG
>DGYN01000039.1:1638-9283 GCA_002398405.1 Caulobacteraceae bacterium UBA5005 | reverse complement strand
AGCAGGCCGCCGAAGCCGCCGCCCTTCGCCTTGGGCGGGGGAGCCGCCGCCGCCTTGGCCGCCGCCGCCTGAGCGGCCGCCATCTGGGCGGCGCGGGCGTCGGCTTGGGCCTTGATCTGGGCGTTGAGCAGGTTCAGCTCGCTGATCACCTGATCGCAGTTCAACTGGCTGTCGGTGGTGCGGAACACTTGATAGATGCCGGCGGCGTCCACGGCCGGGGCGGGGGTCACGGGACCCGCCGGCGCGGCGGCCGGAGCGGGGGCCACAGCCGCGGGGGGAGCCGCGGGCGGCTGAGCAAGGACCGGGCCCGCGGCCAGGGCCGCGCACAAGGTCAAGGCGAAAGCGGTCTTCATGATAGTCTCCTGAGAGCCTGCAGGCTTGAGTGACTGCGTAGAACTTCAGGTTGGCGACCTGCCAAGCGCTGCGAACCGTCCCCCAGGCGCGCGCCAGAACCCCCAAACCCGCGGCGAAAGTAATAGCAATGTTAATAGAAGTGCAACCCCCTCGTTTAGGGGTGCGGTGTTCGCGGGCGCCTTCGCAAGCTCGACTATTCGCCTTTATCTTCAATGCCTAAGCTTAGCCGCAGGCGTTGCGGGCGCCGGTCGGAGAGGCGCCGGAGTGAAGGGTGTTTACTTGGAGGTTTCGATCATTAGATAGGCGATGACGTCACGCCGATCGGTAGCTTCTTTCATCCCAGGGAAGGACATCTTGGTGCCGGGCAAGAAATCCTTGGGCTTGGTCAGCCATTCATCAAGCTTATGACCATCCCACGTGAAGTCAGCTGCCAGGGCGGCTTCCGAATACTTGAATTCAGGAACCTCGCCGATCTTGCGGCCGAAGACCCCGTGCAGGTTCGGACCCGTCAGGTTGGCGCCATCCTTCTTGATCGTATGGCAGGATCCGCACTGCACGAACTTGCGCCGGCCGTTGGTCAGGTCCGCCTCGTTGAAGGGCGTGGGAAGGGTTTCGACACCCCCGGCGGCGATTACGCTGGGCGACGGGACCGGAGCGGGCTCGGGTTTCTTTTCGCAGGCCGAGACGAGGGCTAGGGCGCCCAGGGCAACAACTGTCAAAGGAAGGCGCATCAAAGTCCCCTGCAAAGTTCGTGCGGAACCTATGCATTCGTCGGCTCAAGGCAACCGCCGGCGACCGGATTTTTCGGTCAATCGCCGGAATTCGGCTTGCCGCGCATCGATTTGACCCCCGCGCGGCGCGACTTTGCATCAAGCCGCCGCTCCTTGGCGGCCTTGGTCGGTTTGGTCGCCCGCCGCTTGATCGGCGCCACCGCCGCCTTGGCGATCATTTCGACCAGCCGCTCGATAGCGTCCTTGCGGTTCATCTCCTGGGTGCGGTGGCGGTTGGCGGTGATGACGATGACCCCGTCGGAGGTCAGCTTTGACCCCGCGATCTTCTGCAGGCGGATCGAGACATCGTTGGACAGTGACGGCGACTTGCGGGCGTCGAAGCGCATCTGCACCGCGCTCGACACCTTGTTGACGTTCTGGCCGCCGGGGCCCGAGGCGCGGATGAAGGAGATGTCGAGCTCATCCTCGTTCAGCGACAGGCCCGGGGCGATCTCGATCATCGCCGCCGCCTTAGCTCTTTGCCGATTGCCTCGTCCATGGCCTGGAGGAAGCGCGAGCGGTCATTGCGGTCGAACGGCTTGGGGCCGCCGGTAATCTCGCCGGTGGAGCGAAGCTGCTCCATCAGGGCGCGGCCGGCGATGGCCGATCCGATTGAGTCCCGCGTGAACACCTTGCCGTTGGGGGCGATGGCCGCCGCGCCGTTCGCCAAAACCCGCTCGGCCAGCGGAATGTCGTTGGTGACCACCACGTCTCCAGCCTGCGCCCGCTCGGCGATCCAGTCGTCGGCGATATCGGGGCCCGCATCGACGATCACCCGCTCGATCAGGGGCGATTGCGGGATCTGCATGAAGGCGTTGGAGACGACATAGGTCTTCAGCCCATAGCGGGCGGCGACCTTGTAGGCTTCGTCCTTCACCGGACAGGCGTCAGCGTCGAGGAAGACGGTGATCATCGGGCCGCCAATTCACGCAGCAGGCCGCCGATCTCGGTCACCGCGCGCCTGGCCTCGGCCGAGAGATGGGTGAGGTTGGCGAAGCCGTGCATCAGGGGTGGATAGCTGCGCCGCTCGACCTTGGCGCCCAGGGCCGAAAGGCGGTCGGCGCAGGCCGCGGCGTCCGGGGCGCACG
Organism: Caulobacteraceae bacterium UBA5005; assembly: GCA_002398405.1. Taxonomy (GTDB): domain Bacteria; phylum Pseudomonadota; class Alphaproteobacteria; order Caulobacterales; family Caulobacteraceae; genus UBA5005. The sequence goes on along the minus strand of DGYN01000039.1, from coordinate 7,071 downwards.
GGTCCAGCCGGCCTCCGGCGACGATCACCGTGCGCAGGGGTGTGATGGCGCTGTCGGCCAACAGGGAGGGCGCCCGCACCCCGGCCTTGGCGATCTGGGCCTCGATGTAGCGCACCGCCAGGCGGCCGATCAGCCGGGTGTCGGCGGCGAAACCCGAGGCCCAGAGGTCGTCCTCCAGATGCATCAGGGGATAGATGAGAAGCTGTCCGGCGAAAGCCTTGGGAAGGGCGCGGGCGACGGTCAGCGCGAGGTATCCGCCGGCGGAGTCCCCGCCGATCAGCAGGCGGCGCTTGTCGGCGCCGACCCGCCAGGCGTTGGCCAGCACCCATTTGGCCGCCGCGAGCGCATCGTCGCGCTGGGCCGGGAAGGGATGCTCGGGCGCGAGGCGATAGCTGCAGGAGAGGATGCGCACGCCGCTCTCGTGGGCGAGGCGCGTGCAGAGGGCGTCGTGGGTGTCGAGGCCGCCGAATACAAAGCCCCCGCCGTGGAAATAGATCAGCAGCGGGCCCTTGGACGGGGCGCTCTTGGGGACGTAAAGGCGCGCGTCGAGCGGGCCGGCTGCCCCCTTGATTTCGAGATTGCGCAGTTCAGCCAGGTGTGGCGCTTCGCGGTCGCGGCGATAGATCGAATGGCGCATGACCTCGCGCACCTTGGCGAGGCTCCAGCGATGAGCGTCGGCGGCGGTGGTCGCGATGCGTTCCTTGACGGTCAAACTGTGCTCCCGACCCCTGGCAATATAGGGATCAGCCGCCCGCTTTCCACGCCTCCAGAATGGCGCGGGCCTCAGCGGGGGCGGTGGCCTCGAACTCCGGCGCGCTGTCCGTCTTCTGGGTCAGCTCGACCACATAGCCGTTGGGATCGCGGAAATAGACCGAGCGGATGAAGCCGTGGTCGGAGGGGCCGCGGACGGCCAGGCCCCGCGCCTTGGCGGCGGCCAGCGCTTTTTCGATCGCCTGGGGCGTTGCTTCCAGGGCGACGTGCAGGTCGAAATCGTGCTGTTCCTTGAACTCAAAGGGCTGGTCCGGGGCCTCGAAGAAGGCCAGGTGCGACCCGTCCTCCATGCCGAAGAAGGTGTGCAGCACCCGCGTCGCCCGCCCGGTCTTGGTCTCCTCGATGGGCAGGGATGCGACGAGCGGCAGGCCGATGACCTCTTCGTAGAAGGCGCGGGTCTCTTCGCTGTCCCGGCAGCGGAAGGCCATGTGGTGCAGTTTGCTGGTCATGGCGCGGAGCCTTTGTGAATGGTGCCGGATGAGGGGATTGAACCCCCGACCTTCGGTTTACAAAACCGCTGCTCTACCGCTGAGCTAATCCGGCGCTGGAAGGCTTATGCCGCAGGGGGCTTGTGCACGTCCATAGGGTGGCCGGCGCCAAACAGCCGGCCGCGCTCGACCACCAGGATGATCGTCAGGATCACCACGCCGGTGAGGGAGACGCCCACCGCGAAGGGAACCGTGCTCCCGTTGAACTGCTGACCGATGAAATAGCCGATCAGGGCCCCGCCGATCGTGCTGACCGTTCCCTGGGCCGAAGCGGCGACCCCTGCGATCCGGCCCATCGGCTCCATGGCCAGCGCTCCGAAGTTGCTGCCCATCAGGCCGAAGCAGAACATCACCCCCGCCTGGAACATGGCGAAGGTGATCAGGTTTTCGAACCCCATCAGGGCGACGGCCGCGTGGGTGATGGTGAGGAACAGGTAGAGCATCAGCGCGCCGTGCGAGACTTTGCGCATCCCCAGCCGCTCGACGATCTTCGAGTTGAGCATGGAGGCGACGCCCATGAAGGCGGCGATCAGAAAGAACACCAGAAAAAAAGACTGGCCGGCGTCAAAGACGTCGAAAACGATCTGCTGAACCGATGTGATGAAGCCCATCAGCCCGCCGAAACCGACCGTCATGGCCAAAGCGTAGCCAATCGACTGGCGGGTGGTGAGGGTGACCTTGAATGCTTCGGCGATGCGGCCAAACCGGATCGGCAGCTTGTTCTCCGGCTTCAGGGTCTCGGGCAGTTTGAGCCCGGCCCAGGTGAACATGATCGCCCCGAACAGGGCCAGGACGCCAAAGATCCAGCGCCAATGGGCGAACTGGATGATCATCTGGCCGATGAATGGGGCAAACATGGGCGCGGCCAGGAAGACGATGAACACCAGCGACATGACCCTGGCCATTCTCGGACCGGCGTAGGAATCCCGCACGATGGCCACGCACAGCACCCGTGTCGCCGCCGCCGCCAGACCCTGGACGAAACGGGCCACCAGCATGGCCTCAAATGTTGGGGCGAAAGACGCCGCGATGCTGGCGACGGCATAGCAGGCGATGGCGGTGAGCAGCACTGGGCGCCGGCCGTACCGGTCCCCCAGCACCCCGTAGAACAACTGGGCGATGCCGAAACCCAGGGTGTAGATGGTGATGATCAGCTGCCGGTCGTTGTCGTTGGCGATCCCCAGCGAGGTCGCGATCTGCGGCAGGGCCGGCAGCATCGAATCGATGGCGATGGCGTTCAGCGCCATCATCAGGGCGATGAGGGCGGTGAACTCGCGAAAGCCCATTTTCGGAAAGGGCGATGGCTCGGCGGACGCCGTCATTAGCGCGGGGACTCAAGGGGTAAAAAGTGGGCCTTTGCCTAGGCCGTTTTCCGGGCCCTCACCACCCCGTAGATGACGATCGCCATGGCCACACTCCCGATCAGCAGGGTTGAGATGGCGTTGATCTCCGGCGAGACGCCCAGGCGCACAGCCGAATAGATGCGCATGGGAAGCGTCGTCGAGCCGGGGCCGGAGGTGAAGCTCGCGATCACGAGGTCATCCAGCGACAGGATGAAGGCCAAGGCCCAGCCGCCGGCGACGGCCGGGGCGATGTTGGGCAGGGTCACCTCGAAGAAGGCGCGCCAGGGCGGCGAGCCGAGGTCCTGGGCGGCTTCCTCCAGGGAGCGGTCGAAGGTCATCAGCCGGGCGCGCACCGCCACCGTCACGAAGGAGAGTGTGAATGTCGCGTGGGCCAGGACGACGGTCCAAAAGCCTCGCGCCAGGCCGATGGCGACGAAGAGGAGAAGCAGCGAGAGCCCGGTGATCACCTCGGGCATGACCAGCGGCGCATAGACCATGCCGGAAAACACCGCCCGCCCTCGGAAGAAGCCGCCCCGCACCAGAGCGATGGCCGCCAGGACGCCGAGCACGGTGGCGATGCTGGCGGACAGGGCCCCGACGCGGAGGGTCATCCACAGCGCCGCCATCAGCTGATCGTTGGCGAACAGGGTCTCGTACCAGCGCGTGGAAAACCCCGCCCAGACATTCACCGCCCGGCTGGAGTTGAACGAATAGACCACCAGCAGGACGATCGGCGCATAGAGGAAGGCAAGGCCGAGGCCTATGGAGATGCGGTTAAAAGCGGAGGGGCCCCTGGTCATGCCGCCAGCACCTTCGCCTGCTGGCGCTGGTAGAGGACGATGGGGACGATCAGGGTGAAGAGCAGCACCGTCGCGGCGGCGGAGGCGGCGGGCCAGTCGCGGTTGGAGAAGAACTCGGTCCAGATGGTCTTGCCGATCATCAACGTGCCGGAACCGCCCAAGAGGTCCGGGATGACGAACTCGCCGACGATGGGGATGAAGCAGAGCAGGGCCCCGGCCGCCAATCCCGGCAGGGACATCGGGAAGGTCACGCGCCAGAAGGCCGTGAACGGCGTCGCGCCGAGGTCGGCGGCGGCTTCCAGCAGGGTCGCGTTCTGCTTTTCCAGGGCGGCGTAGAGCGGCAGCACCATGAACGGCAGGTAGGCGTAAACGAGGCCGATATAGACGGCGGTGTCGGTGTGCAGGATCGACAGCGGCGGTATGCCCACGGCCTCCAGGGCGGCGTTGAGGATGCCGGCCGGCTTGAGGATGGCGATCCAGGCGTAGACCCGGATCAGGAAGCTGGTGAAGAACGGCAGGATCACCGCCAGGATCAGCATCTCGCGCGTGTTCTTCGAACAGCGGCTTATGCCGTAGGCCAGGGGATAGCCGATCAGGGCGAGGAGCGCGGTCGCGACGCCTGCGAACTTCAGGCTGGAGAGGTAGGCCGAGACGTAGATCGAGTCCGAGGTCAGGCGGCGGTAGGTCTCGAAATCCAGGGCGCCGAAGAAGGCGGGGAGGTCCGCAGGCTTGAACTGCGGCTCATAGGGCGGAATCGACAGGGCGACGTCCGACAGGGAGAGCTTGAAGACCAGGACGAAGGGGATGAGGAACAGCACCGCCAGCCAGGCGAAGGGCAGGACGGCGGCGATCGCGCTCTTGTCCCGCCTCATGAGGTCAGCACCACCCCGGCGTCAGGATCGAAACTGACGAAGACCTTATCGTCCCAGCTCATCGGCCGCTCCACGTGACGCGTGGCGTTGGCCTGCGCGACCCTCACGCGCCGGTCTGGGGCAATTTCCACCAGATAGGTCGTCCAGTCGCCGAGATAGCCGATGTCCCAGATCTCTCCGGCGATGACGTTGGGAGTCTTGGCGGGCGGCGGATCGAGGCTGATGCGCATCTTCTCAGGCCGCACTGACAGGAAAACCTTTGAGCCCGCCGCAGGACAGTCATCGTCCTGGACGAAGAACTTCATGCCCTCACCGGAAAGGCGCGCCATGGGCGGCTCGACCGAGTCCACCACGGCTTCAAAGATGTTCATGTCGCCCAGGAACTCCGCGACCTGACGGTTGGCGGGGGCTTCATAGACCTCGCCCGGCGTTCCGGTCTGGACGATCCTGCCGTGGTCCATCACCGCGATGCGGTCGGCCAGGACCATGGCCTCGTCCTGGTCGTGGGTGACAATCAGGAACGTCATGCCAAGCTCGACCTGCAGGTCGGTAAGCTCGAACTGGGTCTCCTCGCGCAGCTTTTTGTCCAGCGCGGCCAGCGGCTCGTCGAGCAGCAGCAGCTTGGGCTTCTTCGCGAGCGCCCGGGCGAGCGCTACCCGCTGCCGCTGGCCGCCGGAGAGCTGATGTGGCATCCGCGCGCCGAGCTTTTCCAGCTTTACCAGGGCCAGCATCTCCTCGACCCTCGCCTTGACGGCGCTCTTCTCCATCCCCTCCATGCGCAGGCCGAAGGCGACGTTCTTCTCGACGTTAAGGTGCGGGAAGATGGCGTAGGACTGGAACATCATGTTCACCGGCCGCTTGTGCGGCGGGATGCCGGCCAGGTCTTCGCCGCCCAGGGTGATGCGGCCCGCGTCCGGCGTCTCGAACCCGGCCAGCATCCGCATCAAGGTGGTCTTGCCGCACCCCGAGGGGCCGAGGAGGGCGAAGAATTCCCGCTCATAGATCGAGAGCGAGACGTCATCGACGGCGGTCATGTCCCCAAACCGCTTGGTCACCCCCTCGAAGCGGACCAGCGGGACGGATGCCGGGTCGTTCCAGGGCGCGAAGGACGAGCGGACGGCGCCGATCTGTTTCACACCCTACCTCCCCCGCGAAGCGG
>DGYN01000039.1:0-1332 GCA_002398405.1 Caulobacteraceae bacterium UBA5005 | reverse complement strand
GCGCGGTCCCCCTCCCGCCGTTCGCTTCGCTCACGGGGGAGGTAATCACCGGCCGGTCTGAACCTTCGTCCAGTCGCGGTTGACGATCCGAAGCAGCGCCTGGTCCTTGGTGGTGGTCACGAACAGGCGGCCGAACACTTCAGGGGTCGGATAGACGTTGGGATTATCCCTCACCTCGGCGTCGAGCTTGGGCTGCGAGGCCAGGTTTGCGTTGGCGTACTGGGTGAAGTTGGACGCCTTGGCGATGACGTCGGGCCGCAGCATGTAGTCCAGGAACTTATAGGCCGCATCGAGGTGCTTGGCGTCGGCGGGGATGGCGAAGACGTCGAACCAGACCTGGCTGCCTTCCTTGGGGATGGCGTAGGCGACGGTGTGCTTGGCCTTGGCCTCTGACGCCCGGTCGGCGGCCTGCAAGACATCGCCCGAATAGCCGATGGCCATGCAGATATCGCCGTTGGCCAGGGCGTCGATGTACTCCGAGGAGTGGAACTTCTTCACGTGCGGCCGGAGCTTGAGCAGCAGGGCGGTGGCCGCCGCGTAGTCGGCCTCGGTCGTCGAATTGGGATCCTTGCCCAGGTACTTCAGCGCGACGGCGTACATGTCCTCCGAGGCGTCGAGGAAATAGACCCCGCAGTCGGCGAGTTTGGCCAGGTTCTCCGGCTTGAAGACCACGTCCCAGCTGTCGATCTTGACACCGGGGAGCCGCTTTTCCACCGCCTCCTTGTTGTAGCCCAGGCCAATGGTGCCCCACATGTAGGGGACGGTGTGGGTCTGGCCCGGATCGAAGGGCTCCATGTGCTTCATGACCTCGGGCCAGAGGTTCGAAAGGTTCGGGAGCTTGGCCTTGTCCAGGGGCTGGATCGCCTTGGCCGCCACATAGCGCGGGACGTTGTGGTTCGAGGGCGTGACGATGTCATAGCCGGTGCCGCCGGTCAGGACCTTGGTCTCCTGCACCTCGTTGGAATCGAAGGTGTCGTAGACGACCTTGATGCCGGTCTCCTTGGTGAAGTCCTCGAGGAGGGCGGGGTCGATATAGTCCGACCAGTTGTAGACGTTGAGGGTCGCGCCCTCGTCCTTGGCGCCGCAGGCGGCGAGCGCCAGGGCGGCCGCCAGCCCGATGAGTATCCGCTTCATGACCCACCACTCCCGCTCATCCCGGCGCAAGCCGGGACCCAGGCGTTTTGTTATCCGACGCGCGCAGGAATCAAACGAAAAAAACCTGGGTCCCCGCCTGCGCCGGGATGAGCGGAGATTTTTTGCGATGCCCGCGAGCGCCTACATCGCGCCAGTCCTGCTGCTGGTCGCGTCCAACGTCTTCATGACCTTCGCCTG
>DGYN01000045.1:2108-56099 GCA_002398405.1 Caulobacteraceae bacterium UBA5005 | reverse complement strand
CGGCGCCGGCAAGACCACGCTCCTGAACCGCATCCTCACCGGGGACCACGGCAAGAAGTACGCCGTCATCGTCAATGAGTTTGGCGAGATCGGCATCGACAACGATCTGGTGGTCGGCGCCGACGAAGAAGTCTTCGAGATGAACAACGGCTGCGTCTGCTGCACCGTGCGGGGCGATCTGATCCGCATCGTCCAGGGCCTGATGAAGCGCAAGGGCGGCTTCGACGGCATCATCATCGAGACCACGGGCCTTGCCGATCCCGGTCCCGTCGCCCAGACCTTCTTCGTCGACGAAGACGTCAAGGCCAAGACCCGGCTCGACAGCGTCATTGCCCTGGTGGACGCCAAGCACATCCTCCTGCGCCTCTCCGACTCCCGGGAAGCTGTCGAGCAGATCGCCTTCGCCGACCAGATCGTGCTCAACAAGACCGACCTCGTCTCGGAAAGCGACCTGAAGATGATCGAGGCCCGCATCCGCCGCCTCAATCCGCTCGCCCCCATCTATCGCGCCCAGCGCTCAGACGTGGCGTTGGACAAGATCCTGGACCGGGGATCCTTCGACCTCGACCGCATGGAGACCCTCAACCCGCCCCACGGCCACGAGCACCACGTCCACGACGAGCACTGCGGCCACGATCACGATCACGATCATCACCACCATGATCACGGCCACCACCATCACGACCACGATCACGGCAAACTCGCCGACATCCACGACGACGAGATCAAGGGCGTATCCCTGCGGATCGAAAAGCCCATCGACGGCAAGAAGATCACCGCCTGGCTCGACCGCCTCCTCGCCGACCAGGGCCCGGATATCCTCCGCGCCAAGGGCATTATCAATGTCGAAGGCGAGAACAAGCGCCTGGTCTTCCAGGCCGTGCACATGATCCTCGAGGGCGACCTGCAGCGCGAATGGAAACCCGGCGAGGACCGCTCGTCCCGCATGGTCTTCATCGGCCGCAACCTCGACGAAGCTAAACTGCGCGAATCCTTCGAAGCCTGCGCCGCCTAGGGGACATGTACCTTCGGTACGTGTCCCCCACCCCTGAGGGCCGAGGGCGCCAGCCGATCTCTCGGCCAAGACCGTGAAGGGACACCTACCTGAGGTACATGTCCCTACCGCCTTTTCAAAAACTTCAACCCCGACCAGTCGGCGTCCACCGCGCAAACCTTCACGTCGACCCAGCCGGTGGGCAGCACGATCTCCCGCACCCCATCCTCGGTCAGGTCCTTGAACATCGCTGACGCCTTCTTCGGCCAGGACACCCACAGCATCCCGCCGGGCGCCAGTTTCGCCAAAGCCGCCTCCGCCTTTGCCGCCAGCGCCGCCCGGTCCCGCGCAAACAGATGCGCCATCCCGAACGGCGCCGCCGCGCCGTCGCGGCTGATCATCACCGCCTCGCCTTCCGGACCCAACAGGGCCGCGTAGCCGTCCGGCGGGTCGATGGTCCAAAGGGCGAGGCCGGGTCTCAACCCCAGCTTCGCCCCCAGCGACTTTCCGGAATAGCCAACCGTCATGAGGGGCGCCTTTAGCTCTCCTTGCCCACCAGGCCCAGATGCACGAAGCCCGCCTGCTGCAGCAGGTTCATCACCGTCACCACATCGCCATAGGCCGCCCCCTTGTCGCCGCGGACCATGACCCGCTCGTCGGTGGGCTTGGGCCCGCCGATCTCGGCGGTCAGGCCCGCGATCAGTTGGCCGGCCGCGATCGGCCGCCCTTCCAGATAGACCTGTCCGCTCGCGCCCACGTCGATGAACACCGGCGGCCGGGGCGTCCCGCTCGGGGTGCGGCTCACCGTGGGCAGCTCGACCTTCAGGGTGGCGGTGGCAAGCGGGGCCGCGACCATGAAGATGATCAGCAGCACCAGCATCACGTCGACGAACGGCGTGACATTGATCTCCGCGTTCTGCCCCAGGTCATAACGTCCCGCTCCTGCCGAAAGCCGTGCGCCCATGGGTCGTCTCCTTTGCAAGTTTATTGCAATATATTTCAACAATGCAACGAATCTGTCAAGCCCAAGAAAAAGCCGCCCGGCTTTCACCGGACGGCCTTTTCGGTTGATCTTGTGTAAAGCGACCTAGATGTCTTCGGAGATCAGGCCGATCTTGAGGAAGCCGTTGCCCTGCAGGGTGTTCAGCACCGCCATGAAGTCCCGGTAGGGAACATAGGCGTTGGCGCGGATCATGATCCGCTCTTCCGTCGGGTTGGGGCTGGCGAGCGCCGCCTCGATGTCAGTGATCAGGGTCGCCAGCGATGTTTCCTTCGCGGCGATGTAGACCTTGCCGTACTGCTCGACGTTGATGAACACCGGGTCCTTCTGCTTCATGCCCGGAGGCGGCGGGGTCGCCGGCGGCAGGTCGACCTTGATCGACACCGTCGCGAGTGGAGCGGCCACCATGAAGATGATGAGAAGGACCAGCATCACGTCCACGAAGGGCGTGACGTTGATGTCTGAATTCTGGCCAAGGTCAAACTTGTTGCCCCCGCCGCCGCCGATTTTGGCGCCCATCTTACTCGTCTCCCTAAAGCCCGCGGCCCTGCCGGGGCTTATCTCTCATTGGATCCCCTTGAGGGGTCCCCATCGCCTGTAAAGAAAGAGTCCGCACTCGTCCAGCGCCGCCCTTGGGCCTTTGATGAAAAACCGCTAAGCGCCCCTGCCATGAGCTTTGAATTCGACGCCTACGTCACCGACGTCCATTTCACCCGCCACGGCGCCGCCTTTGCTCTGGGCGACGGGACGGTGCGGTTCGCGGACGGCGCCAGCGTCCAGGCCCACGACGGCGCCATCCTCGCCGCGGCCCTCCATCCCTCGGGCGACGGCCTGATCACCGGCGGCGACGACGGCCGCCTGGTCTTCTCAAAACCCTCCGGCGCGGTCGAGCTCGCCAGACACCAGGGCCGCTGGATCGACGCCGTCGCAACCTCCCGCGAAAGCGGCCTCATCGCCTATGGGGCGGGCCGGGACCTGCACGTCCTCGATCCGTCCGATCCCGCCTTTTCCCGCATCTTTTCCCACGACAAGTCCGTTGCCGCCGTCGCCTTCGATCCCAAGGGCAGGCGCATCGCGGTGGCGACCTACGGCGGCGCGGCATTGTGGTACGCCCGCATCCCCGGCCAGAAGCCGCTGTTTCTCAAATGGGCCGGCAGCCACATCGGCCTGGCCTTCTCCCCCGACGGCAAATTCCTGATGAGCGCCATGCAGGAGAACCAGCTGCACGGCTGGCGCTTAGGTGACGCCAAGGACCTGCGCATGGGCGGCTATCCCGCCAAGGTGAAGTCCATGGCCTTTTTGGCGCGGGGATCGGCGCTGGCCACCTCCGGCTCCAACGGCGCCGTGGTCTGGCCCTTTTCCGGCGCCAACGGACCCCTGGGCAAACAGGCGGCGGAGGTTGGCTATGACGATACGAGCCTCGTCACCCGGATCGCCGCCACCCCGGACCGCACGGTGATCTTCGGAGGAACCGACGACGGCAAGGTGTGGGCGCTCGACGCCGCCCGCTCCGACAAGACGATGATCAAGGCCGAAAAGGGCGCCGCCATAACCGCCCTGAGCCTCAGCCCCGACGGCGAGACCATCGCCTATGGAGACGAGGACGGCCTCGCGGCGGTGGCGAAAGTTCCCTAAGCCCGCTAGCGTCCCAGGGAGGGAATCGCGAGCATGGCCGACACGCCGCCGGAGTTGGAACCTGCGCAGGACGAAAAGCCCAGGAAGACGGGCGGCCTCTTCTGGCGCCTGGTGAAGTTCGGCTTTGTCCTCTTTGTGGTGATCCCCCTCGTCTGGGTCGTCGCCCTGCGCTTCATCCCGCCGCCGGTCACCTATCTGATGGTCCAGCGGGCGGCGGAGGGCAAAGGGCTGGACTACCGCTGGCGGTCCCTGAAGAAGATCTCGCCCAACCTCGTCAACGCCGCCATCGCCTCCGAGGACGCCAAGTTCTGCGACCACATGGGCTTTGACGTCGAGGCCATCGAAAAGGCGCTCAAGAACAACGAACGGCGCCCCAACCGCGTGCGAGGCGGCTCGACCATCAGCCAGCAGACCGCGAAGAACGTCTTCCTGTGGCCGCAGCGCGACTGGATCCGCAAAGGGCTGGAGACCTATTTCACCGGCCTGATCGAAGTGGTCTGGGGCAAGCGCCGGATTATGGAGGTCTACCTCAACGTCGCCGAAATGGGCCCCGGAACCTACGGCGCCGAAGCCGCCGCCCAGCGCTACTTCAAGAAAAGCGCCGCCAGTCTCACCCCCGCCGAGGCGTCGCGCCTGGTCGCCATCCTGCCCAGCCCCATCCGCTACAAGGCCGTTGGCTCGGGCCCCTACGTCCAGCGCCGTTCGCGCCGCGTCGGCGCCGCGGCCGGCACGGTGCGCCGCGAGGGCCTCGCCTCCTGCGTCTTAAAGCCCGCCGACCAGCGTCGCGCCTCGGACCTGCCCGCTGAGCCGAGGGCCAAGCCCACTGCGCCCCCTGCGGCCTTGCCTGAGCCTGCCCCGCCCGAGCCCGCGCCGCCGCCCGCCGATCCGATCGGCGAGATGATCGCCGAGCCGCCGGCTCAGTAAAATCTCGCCCTTGCGATCCGCCGCTCGCGCGACTAGGTTCCGCGGCTTCGATCCGGGCCTCTTAACGGAGGCCACGACCCCCTAGGAGAGGTGGCAGAGTGGTCGAACGCGCCGCACTCGAAATGCGGAGTACGTGCAAGCGTACCGTGGGTTCGAATCCCACCCTCTCCGCCAATGGCCCCGAAAACAAAAACAACTTCAAAGCGCCCCGCTAGCGGGCTAGCTCTCCGCCACCCCGGCTGGTACACAACCCTGGTACACGCTGCTCTCCGCCATCGCGGGTGCGGCAACCGGATCATCCTGTGTTCCGGTCTGGGGGTGCCGCATTGAGCGGAAGCCATCCCCGCCACCTTCAGGTCCGAAACGGCATCCCTCATCTGCGGCTCAGGGTGCCCGATCATCTGAAGGAGCGGGTTGGTCTGCTCGAAGTCCGGCGCTCCCTGGGAAATCTCAGCGCCTCTCGTGCCCGTCAACTCGCACCCGTCCTGGCCGCGCGGTTGAGGGAGACGTTTGACGTGTTGGAGAGAACTAGCCTGAGCAAGGCTGATTGCCGGAAGCTGATCCAGAACTGCTTCCACGACCTTTCCCGAGAGACTGACTTCGGCTTCATTCCTTCAGCAGGTGACTGCCAGGAAATCGAGGAGCAGCGAGGGCTCGCGAAGGAGTTCATCGCCGCCATCGAGCAGCAGGTTGCTAACCACAGTTTCGATACGGATATCGGATACCGCGCTGCCACAGCGCTGGCGACACGCGGCGTTGAACTCGACAAGCTACGCGGCGATGTCGCCCTCGACCTTGTCAGCGGAGTGGCAAGGGCGTTGGCGGAACAACAGCGGCTGTTCCTGCATCGGCTTGAGGATCGCCTTGCAAGCTATGTAGCGACCGACCCTCTGTTCGGGACGGTCGGTCCGATTTGCGCGCTTCCAAATACCGACCCGGCCCCTTCGCCGAGTCTTTCGGAGCTGACCGCTCTCTACCTCAAAGAGAAAGGCGCAAGCTGGACGTTGAAGACGCAAGTCAGCAACAAGGCCAAGCTCCGTTACCTTGTCGACTATGTCGGCCCTGACGTTCCGGTCGGTAGCGTGACGCCGCAACAGGTCCGCGCGTTCCGAGACGCCATCAGGGAGATGAAGATTGAAAGAGCCCGAACGCGTGACCTCACTGTCCAAGGCAGAGTCGCAGCGACCGGTCAGACAATCGACGTCAGGACTGCAACGCTCATTTTCGAATGCGCCAAGGCGTTTTTCCGCTGGGCGGCAGAAGAGGTGCACATCCCCAGCAATCCGGCCAAAGAGATCGCAGTCAAGAAGGGCGAGAAGCCTCGCACTAGACCGCGTCGCCCGTTCGCGACCAACGAGATCGAACGGCTCTTCTCCGCTCCAAACTTTGCCGGGTTCAAGTCCCGGAGCCAGAGGTTCAAGGCAGGTGGACTGAAGGTGGATGACGCCTACTTCTGGATACCGATCCTCGGCTTCTTCACCGGGGCTAGGCTAGGCGAGCTGGTCCAGCTTCACATGAGCGACGTCCACCTGGACGGTCCGATCCCCTTCATCGACATAAATGAAAATGGAGCACAGCCCGACACGGGGGCCCAGAAACGCGTCAAGTCAGCAGCCGGCATACGCAAGGTCCCCTTACACCCCGACCTGCTGACCCTGGGGTTCGCTGAGTTTGTCGCGCGCCGGAAGAAGGACCCTAGAGCGCGGCCCCGCCTTTTTTGGGAGGTGCCCTTTGGTGCAGATGGTCAGGCAAGCACGGTCTTCAGCAAGTGGTTCGGGCGTCTGCTTCAGAGCGTCGGGCTAAGTGACTCCTCGCTCGTGTTTCACAGCTTCCGCCACGGAGCCCAAGACGCGTTCAAGAACGCGGAAACCCTTCAATACGTAACCGATCAGATCATCGGACATGCCGACGGCAAAGTTAGCAGCAGCTACGGCCAAGGTGTTTCGCTGGAAGTCCTTTACAAAGCCGTCCGCCAAGCCAAGTTCGATCCGACTGTTCTGAAGACTCTTAAGGAGACTGGCGGCGCAAAATAGGCGCCCCAAGGCCGTAGGTGTTGTTGTTTCACTAGGGGATCGGATGCCGGTTTTCCTACTCACAAGTGCTCCGCTCTCTAACAAGCCCCCGGAGCCATCCCCAGCGCCTAAGCCGGAGTTATTTCCGTCAAAGGTACTCCTAGCAGGAAGAGACATCTGGCTATCCGTTCCACAGCCTGACCGATTGGTAATAGTGGGCGATCTCACGCCGTCCACGATGGCTCCGGGATGTGAAGGGTTGGACGCCAAGGAGTTCAATCTCCAATTCGGAGAGTACCTGAAGGGCGAGCCTGCCAATGCCCACGTAGTGGACGTTCGTTTCTATCCCGGGAGTGGGTACAAGTCGGTCACCCTGGCTATGGGCGAGCGCGGATCGAGGGTCCGGTTCGAGTTCCTAAAAGGTAACAAGACTAGCCACCCTCGGCTCCGCCTCGAATTGAACCCTCGCAAACTCGGGCCTCCGGGCTTTCAGCAGCTTAGAAAGGTGTTGGATGCCAGCCACAAGGGCCCGTTGCAGCTGTCGGGCTATTTGCAAGACGCTCGGGTATCTCGACTGGACATCGCTGTGGATATTGTTGGAGCCCAAGTGAACGAGCTGATCTTAACGCACAAATCGGAAGGCAAACGCTCGACCGTCTTGGGTCCTGACGGCGAACTCGAAACGCTAATGGTTCACCGCATTCTGCAGCCGGTTAAGGCAAAACTCGATCAAGCGGGGTTCCCCACGACAACATTCTCGAACACGCCCGGCTCTAGGTCATGAAGCAGCGCCTTAAGACGCTCAAGGCGCTCGGGACTAGCGACGGGGAGAGCAGCAGCGGACATTCAGAACCGGATAGGCGTGACTATAGGACAGAGCCAATGATCGACAACATCGCATACCGGGACATTCCGCCCGAGTGGGCTGCCGCGTCCAGCTGACGTCGGTATGGCGGGGTGCGCCACTAAAGAACGGTGGACTCACGCGGATACCGGACGTTCGATGGCTCTGCGCATAGGGCGCCGCTCGCTGGAGGTTGAGGCTGAGAATACCCTGGCCGCCCAGAGAGCCTCCTGCCCCAGCCGACCAGAAGCGGTCATTTTGAATCTCCGTTTCGAGTCATGAGCGTACTAACCACAGTACGGGGCCCGGGCGCTCGCAGTCTCAGCTCTGCTTAGTTCCACCCGTCGGGGGGAGCGTTTCCACCTGCCGAGCGAGTTGCTTTTGGCGCTCGGCAATGCGCGCCTTCAAATGGTCTGGCGTGACGGCGTCATAATAGGCTTGGCACAAGTTCGGCTCGCCCGCGCGGAAGTCGTAGTAGTTGCAGCCGAAATCCTCGTCGGGGGGTAATATCATTTGCTTCGATCCTAACATGAAAGCGGATCCGCGCTAATGGGTGGGCGCGAACCGACGCCCTCTGACGCACACCGACAACGGTCCTGACATGCTTTAGCTCCGGCGTGACGGTCACCTGTCAGGGGCGATGTCAGTGCCATTTGGTCGGCGCCCACAAGGGAAATTCGGACTGTCTAATTCGATCGAGGAATTAGACAGTCGGTCGACAGGGTGTCTGAATGGCCTGCGTCAGCTCGCTCACATATAGATGTCCGAAGGCCAGTTATGGGAGGGAAATGGCGCCTACTGCCTTGGCGTGGCGTTATTTGGCATGACGGCCGATTTTCCACACGGACTGTCTAATTGACTCACTCGATTAGAGATTGATGGCGGGCTCAGTTTTGGCCCCCATACCCCGAAGGGGACGCACCTCTTTTTAGAAGGGAGACGTGCGTCCAATGACCATCGACAACTACCTGGTGCTGTTTGGCCTAGCGGCAGTCATCTCGGCAACTGCTGGCCTCGTTTGGGCTTGTCGGAGGAAACCATGACTTTGACCTTGGTCGCTCATTGCGCCACCCGCGATCCAATCGGGAAGTCGCTCTGGCTTTGCAGTTCTTGCGCGGGCCAATTTCCGCAGCCAATGCGCCACATCACCAAAGCCAATTGGCGTTTACTCGCAGCGCCGGTTTCGATCACCATCACGCAAGTTTCGTCAATGACGCGGCTGGTCCCGGAGGCCAGACTATGACCAACCATCACCGCCGTTGTCGCAATGCCTTGAGGAGGCCCTGATGGCGGACCCGGCCGCTTGCGTCGCCGTCCTCGATGTCGGCAAGACCAATGCCAAGCTCACCCTCTGGAACCGCCAGGGCGTCTGCGTGGAGCGGCGCACGCGCCCCAACGAGACACCGCCGGCTAAGACCTACCGGGCGCTCGACCTCGACGGGATCGAGGCCTGGGTGGTGGAGACCTTGCGGGCGTTCTCGCGCCTCGCGCCGATTGAAGCCCTGGTTCCCGTCACCCATGGCGCCGCGGCGGTCCTGGTTTTCGACGGCGCCGTCTTCACGCCGCCCATGGACTATGAAGACGAGATCCCGCCGGATGAGCGGGCGGACTACGACCAGCAGCGTGACCCGTTCGCCCTCACAGGATCACCCGCGCTGCCCTGCGGCCTCAATCTCGGGGCCCAGCTCGATCGCCTAGAACGCCTGACGGGGCCCTGGCCGGACGGACTGCAGATCCTGACCTTCCCTCAGTATTGGGGCTGGCGGTTCAGCGGCGTCGCGGCCAGCGAGGTGACCAGCCTGGGCGTTCACACCGACCTTTGGCGCCCGTTGCAGGCCAGGTTCTCGGATCTTGCGATCGACAGGGGCTGGGCCGCCCGCTTTCCGCCGCTCCGGTCGGCGGGAGAAACATTGGGCCCGATCACCGCCGAGTGGGCCGACAGAACCGGGCTTCCGGCGGACTGCCGGATCATCTGCGGCCTGCACGACAGCAACGCCGCCCTGCTTGCGGCGCGCCGGCAGGGCGAGATCAGCGAAGGGGAGGCGGCGACCCTTTCGACCGGCACCTGGTTCGTGATCTTGCGATCCCTGGCGCGAGGCGCGACGGCCGACCTCGCAGGCCTGGATGAGCGCCGCGACTGCCTGGTCAATGTCGATGTCTTCGGCCGCCCAGTGCCCTCCGCGCGCTTCATGGGCGGACGGGAGGCCGAGCTGATCGCCGGGCTCGACCGATTCCAGCCGACCGCGGATTACGATCCGGCCGTCTTGATCTCTCGATTGCCCGGCCTGCTGGCTGAAGGCGTGATGGTTCTGCCCAGTTTCGTCCCCGGCGTGGGACCGTTTCCAACCAACAGCGGGCGATGGTGTCACGAGCCGCAGTCTCCCGACGACCGTCGCGCGGCCCTGGAACTCTATCTCGCCCTTGTGGCCGACGAATGCCTGGGCCTGATCGGCTCCAAGGGCCCAGTCATGGTGGAGGGCCGGTTTTCCGAGGCGGAGGTCTTCGTGCGGGCCCTGGCGGCCTTGCGGCCCGATCAGCCGGTCTATGTCGCCCACGCTGATGACGACGTTTCCTGCGGCGCGCTGCGCCTGCTCGATCCCGACCTTTCGCCGCCCTCGCCTCTCGACCGGGTGAGGCCCCTGGACCTGGCCCTCGACGACTACCGCCGGATATGGCGCTCGCGCCTTGGGGACGCCGCCGCATGAAGCCTGCATCGGTGGGGGACTATCGAGGGCTGGCGCGCCGGCGCCTGCCCAAGTTCCTGTTCGAGTACATGGACGGCGGGTCTTATGACGAGGTGACGCTGCGGCGGAATATCGAGGATCTGCGCAAGATCGAACTGCGCCAGCGCGTCCTGGTGGATGTTTCGCAGATCGACCTGTCGACGACCCTGTTCGGCCAGGCCCTGAGCATGCCGCTGGGCCTGGGACCGATTGGCCTTGCCGGCATGAACGCGCGCCGCGGCGAAGTGCAGGCCGCGCGGGCGGCGGAGGCGGCCGGCGTTCCCTTCTGTCTGTCGACGGTCTCGGCCTGTTCGCTCGCCGAGGTCGCCGCCAAGGTCCAGACGCCCGTCTGGCTGCAGCTTTACATGATCCGGGACCGCGGCTTCATGCAGGACATGCTGGCCCAGGCGAAGGCCGCCGGGTGCAAGAGGCTCCTGTTCACCGTCGACATGCCGGTGCCGGGGACACGCTACCGCGACTACCGCTCGGGCCTGGCCGGGGCGTCTGGGTTTGCCGGCGACCTGCGCCGCGTCCTCCAAGGCGCCCTTCGTCCGGCCTGGGCGTGGGATGTCGGGGTGATGGGCAGGCCCCATGGGCTTGGCAACGTCGCGCCTGTGCTTGGCGACAATACGGGGCTGGAGGATTTCTTTGCTTGGATGCGTAACAACTTCGATCCGCGCGTCACCTGGAAAGACCTCGACTGGGTGCGCGAGCGCTGGGAAGGCGAGATCATTCTCAAGGGGGTGCTCGATGCGGAGGATGCGCGCCTCGCGGTAAAGGCCGGTCTCGACGGCCTGGTGGTGTCGAACCACGGCGGGCGCCAACTGGACGGCGCGCCCTCGGCCGCGGCCGCCCTTCCCGAGATCGCCAAGGCCGTCGCCTCCAAGCTGACAGTGCTGGCCGACGGCGGGGTGCGTTCGGGCCTGGACGTGGTGCGGATGCTGGCGCTGGGCGCGGACGGGGTGCTGCTCGGCCGCGCGTGGGCCTATGCCCTGGCGGGGCGCGGGGAAGCCGGCGTCGCCCATACCCTGGCCTTGATCGCCGCAGAGATGAAGGTGGCGATGGCCTTATGCGGCGTCACGCGGATCGATCAGATCGGCCCCGCGATCCTGCGTCGGAATGATAAAAAATGATCGTAAATGATTGAAACTCATCTGGGCGAGCGATAGACCAATCTCATGGATGACATGCCCGCTCGCACCGCCGCGCCTGAGGCGCTCAAGTTTCCCGTGCCCCGCAATCGCTGGCGGACGGCCAAGAGTGGGCAGGGCGCTGAACAACTCCTGCTGTACCGGTCCAACCTTCTCGGTTCAGACCTGGGCGTGACCAACTTTGGCGGCGGCAATACCTCGGCCAAGGTCGAAAGCCGCGATCCCCTCACCGGCCAGACCGTCACCGTCCTGTGGGTCAAGGGATCGGGCGGCGACCTTGGTTCGATGAAGCTTGATGGCTTCTCCACCCTCTACCTCGACAAGTTTCGCTCGACGGAAAGCCACTATCGCGGCGAAGCCAACGAGGACGAGATGGTGGGCTATCTTCCCCACTGCACCTTCAATCTCAATCCGCGCGCGGCCTCGATCGATACGCCCTTGCACGGCCTGCTGCCGGCGACCCATGTCGATCACGTCCATCCCGACGCGATCATCGCCCTGGCGGCGTCCTCCGGCGGCGAGGCCGCGACCCGCGAGATCTGGTACGGCGCCGTCGGCTGGATGCCCTGGAGACGGCCGGGCTTCGAGCTGGGCGTCCAGCTCAGGGACTACGTGGTCGCCAATCCCAGCATACGCGGGGTGATCCTGGAGGGGCACGGCCTGATTTGCTGGGGAGAAAGTTCGAGGTCCTGCTACGAGCGGACCATCGGGCTCATCTCCGCCGCCGCGCATCACCTCAATAGTCGGCTTGAGGGCCGTCCCGCGTTTGGCGGACAAGCCGTCGCGGCGCTGCCGGAGCCGGAGCGGCGCGCGGCCGCCGCCCGGCTGATGCCGCGGCTTCGCGGTCTGATGGCGGGCGAGCGCGGCAAGATCGGCCACTTCTCGGATGACGCCGAGACGCTCGAATTCGTCGGTTCGAAAGACTTCCTGCGCCTGGCGGCCATCGGCACGTCCTGCCCCGACCACTTCCTGCGCACCAAGATCGCGCCCCTGGCCCTCGACCCCGGGCGGCTCGACGATGACGCCTACTTGGCCGCCGCTATCGCCGCCTATCGCGAAGGCTATGCCGCTTACTACAACCGCTGCGCCGGTCCGGCCGACCCCGCCATGCGCGATCCCAATCCGGTGGTGGTCCTGGTCCCGGGCATCGGGCGCATCACCTTTGCGGCGGACAAGACCACCGCGCGCCTGGCGGGGGAGTTCTACGGCAACGCCATCAACGTCATGCGGGGCGCCGAGGCCGTCGGCGCTTACCAGGGGCTTCCCGAGCAGGAGGCCTTCAACATTGAATACTGGGCCCTGGAAGAGGCCAAGCTGCAGCGCATGCCCAAGCCCAAACCCATGGTCGGCAAGATCGCGCTGGTCACCGGCGGCGCCGGCGGCATCGGTGCGGCGACGGCGGCGCGCCTGCTGGCCGATGGAGCCTGTGTGGTGCTCGTCGACCGGGCGGCTGATGTGCTGAAACAGGCCGGCGAGGGGCTCATCCAGACGTTCGGGCGCGATGTCGTCCGCACCGCCATCTGCGACGTCACTGACGAAGCCCAGGTCCAGGCCGCCTTCGACCTCGCCGCGCGGGAATTCGGCGGGCTGGACATCCTGGTGGCCAACGCCGGCATCGCCTCCTCGGCGCCGATCGAAGAAACCACCGTCGCCCTGTGGCGCAAGAACTATGACGTCCTGGCGGAGGGCTATTTCCTCACCGCCCGTGCGGCCTTCCCCTTGATGCGGGCGCAGAACGGCGGGTCGATCGTCTTCATCGGATCGAAGAACGGCGTCGCCGCCGCCACCAACGCCTCAGCCTATGCATCAGCCAAGGCCGCTGCGCTCCACTTGGCGCGGTGCCTGGCCCTGGAGGGCGCGCCCTTCGGGATCCGGGTCAATTCGGTTAACCCCGACGCGGTGATCCGCGGCTCGCGCATCTGGGACGGCGACTGGCGTCAAGAGCGGGCCGGCGCCCACGGTATCGACCCCGGCGCCGAACTGGAGGAACATTACCGCAAGCGGTCCATGCTGAAGAAGGACGTCTTGCCCGAGGATGTCGCCGAAGCCGTCTACTTCCTGGCCTCGGAGGCGTCCGCCAAGTCGACGGGCAATATGATCAATGTCGACGCCGGCAACGCCCAGGCGTTCACGCGGTGACCCAAGGAACAGGGATGAGCCAGGGGCCGCTTTCCGCCGATCAGATCGAAAGCCACAGCCGCATGCAGAGGGCGCTGCTGGAGGACGAGTACGACGCCCTTCGCCGCACCCTCGCCCGCCGGGGCGTCCAGATCGATGAGATAAAGGAAAGGGTCGCATCGTTCAGCGTGGCCCTGCCGACGTGGGGCTCAGGGCGGGGCGGCACCAGGTTCGCCAAATTCGCCATCCCGGGCGAGCCGACCAACATTCACGAAAAGCTGGAGGACTGCGCCGTCGTCCAGCAGCTGTGCCGGGTGACGCCTAGGGTCTCGCCGCACTTTCCCTGGGACAAGGTCGACGACTACGCGGGGCTTCGCGAGGAAGCGGCGGCCTTGGGCCTTTCCTTCGACGCGGTCAATTCCAACACTTTCCAGGACCAACCCGGCCAAGCCCAGACCTATGCGACGGGGTCTCTGTCTTCGACGGTGGCCGCGGCCCGGCGCCAGGCAGTGGAGCACAACATCGAGTGCATCGAGATCGGGCGAAAGCTCGGCTCGCGGGACATCACGGTCTGGGTCGGCGACGGCACGAACTTCCCCGGGCAGCAGGACCTGGGCCGCTCCCTGGACCGATATCTGGAAGCGACCGCCGAGGTCTATGCCGCGCTGCCGGACGATTGGCGGATGCTGCTGGAGCACAAGCTCTATGAGCCCGCCTTCTATTCGACGGTGATCTCCGACTGGGGGACCTCGATCCTGGCGGCCCAGGAACTGGGGCCAAAGGCCCAATGCCTTGTCGACCTTGGCCACCACGCGCCGACCGTCAATATCGAGCAGATCGTCGCCCGCCTGCACCGCTTTGGGAAGCTCGGCGGCTTCCATTTCAACGACTCCAAGTACGGCGACGACGACCTGGATTCAGGTTCGATCAATCCGCACCAGCTGTTCCTGGTGTTCAACGAACTGGTGGAGGCGCAGCGCTCGTCCAAGGGTGAGTTTCGTCCCGCCTATATGATCGACCAGTCGCATAACGTGACCGACCCGATCGAAAGCATGCTCGCCTCAGCCGAGGCCATTACCGGCGCCTTCGCCAAGGCGCTGATTGTCGATCGCGACGCCCTGCATGAGGCGCAGGAAGCCAACGACGCCATGATGGCCTTCCAGGCCCTGCGGCGGGCCTACAACGTCGACGTGGGGCCCATTCTCGCCATGGCCCGGTTCGAGGACGGAGGCGCGGTGGACGTCCTGCAGGCCTATCGGGATTCCGGCTGGAGAACCCGCAAGGCTCAGGAGCGTAAGCCCGTCGGTTTAGGGGCCGGGATCGTCTGAGCCTGAAATGATCGGAAATGATCATTAATAGAGCGAAAATGATTGACGCCCCGTGCGCGGTCAGGTCACCTGCCAGAACAAGGACGGCGAAGGCCGCGTGGGGAATCTAGGGAAAGGGCGCCAATGGCTTCCGAAGCATCGACCGCCGAGACGCGGGAGACCTGGAAGAACACCATCCTGGCGGGGCTCGCCAACTACATCGATGCGGGATCCATAGTGGCGGGCTCGGCGGCGCTGGCCCTGTGGGTCGAAGCCTACAAGCTGACCCCCAGCTTCGTCGGCCTTCTCGGCGCCATCAGCGCCAACGCGATTTCAGCGGGGATTGGCGCCCTGGTGGGCGGGCGGCTTTGCGACAAGTTCGGGCGCAAGAAGATCTACCAGTACGACATGCTGTTCTACGCCTTTGGCATGCTGTGGCTGGTGTTCGCCTTCCAGCCCTGGATGATCCTGGTGGGCTTTATCCTCGTCGGCCTGGCCGTGGGCGCCGACATCCCCGCCTCCTGGTCGCTGATCGCCGAAAACGCCCCCAAGGGTAAGAGAGCCAAGCACAGCGGTGTCGCCCAGATGCTCTGGTACCTCGGCCCCGTGGTCGTGCTGCTGCTGTCCCTGGTCCTGGCCCCACAGGGCGTCTTTGGCATGCGCATCGTCTTCGCGCACCTCGCGGTCCTGGCCATCGTGCTGACCGTGATGCGGTCCAAGATGAAGGAGTCGCTGCTCTGGGAAGAGGCCAAGTCCTCGGCCCCCAAGGCGGGCCGCGCCGGGCGCTGGAAAGAGTTGTTCACGCGCAAGAACATCGGCGCCATGGCCTTCCTGATCGGCATGTACGGCCTGTGGAATCTGTGGGCGGGGACCAACGGCTTCTTTTTCCCCTACATCCTGCAAACCGTGGGCAACCAAACCCAGTCCATGGCGGTCGGTCTGCAGGCGGCCTATTTCGCCGTCTCCATCGCCTCGATCTACTTCATCTTCATGAAGGTCGCCGACCACTTCAATCAGCGGACCCTGTTCGCCATTTCGGCGGTGATGCAGGTGGTCGGCATGATGCTGCTGGCGATCTTCCCGCTGACCCTGCCGGTGGCGATCCTCCACCTGCTGATGATGGCGATCGGGGTCGGCTTTGGGGCCCAGTCCTTCTTCCAGCTGTGGAGCGCCGAACTTTTCCCGACCCTGAACCGCAGCACCGCCCAGGGGATCACCTTCGCCTTCGTGCGGGTCGGTCTCGGCTTCTGGAGCTTCTTCGTGCCCATCCTCACCGCCACCGGCTTCCACACCCTGGCGTGGATCCTGGTAGGCTTCCTGGTGGCGAGTGGCCTCATCGGCACGATCTGGGCGCCGCGCTATGAAGGCAAATCTCTACAGGAAATCGAGGACGCCCGGGCCTGACGATGACCAGGAGACATCGACTCCTCACCGCGGTCGCGATCGTCTCTCTTCTCGCGGGGCCGGCCCTCGCCCAGCCCGCCGCCGGTCTCGCCGAGCGCTTCCAGACTCCGGGCGAGGCCGCCAAGCCCCGCGTCTGGTGGCACTGGATGAACGGCAATGTGACCCAGGCGGGGATCGATGCTGATCTGCGGTGGATGAAGAGCGTCGGTCTGGGCGGGTTCCAGAACTTCGACGCCTCCCTCGGGACCCCGGTGTTGGTCGACAAGCGGCTGGTCTTCATGACGCCCGAGTGGAAACAGGCCTTCCAGCACGCCGTGGGCCTGGCCGGTGAACTGGGCCTGGAGATGTCCATCGCCGCCTCGCCGGGCTGGAGCGAGACCGGCGGCCCCTGGGTGAAACCCGAAGAGGCCATGAAGAAGATGGTCTGGAGCGAGACCTTCCTCACCGGAGGGATGCGCTTCAAGGGGGTGTTGCCCAAGCCCCCGACCGCCAGCGGGCCTTTCCAGAACCTGGAGGAAGGGGCGCCGCCGCCGGGCGCGCCGCCCCCCTCGGAGCACAAGCCGGAGCTTTACAAGGACCAGGTCGTCCTCGCCTTCCCGGCCCCTGCCGGGCGTCTTGCGACCCCCACCAGGGTGACCAGCAGCGGCGGCGCCTTCACCTACGCCGCCCTCACCGACGGCGATCTTCGCAACCCTGTCGTCCTGCCGATCGAGCGCGGCCGGCCGGCCTTCGTCGCCTACGCCTTCGACCAGCCTCAGACGGTGAAGGGCCTCACCCTTTCGACCAACCTCGTCCAGGCGCGCTTTGGCCCGCCGGGGGCGGCGCTCGCGCAGCGGCTTGAGGCCAGCGACGACGGGATCGCCTTCCGCACCGTGGCGAGCTTCACGGTCAGCCGGCTGAACCAGCGCACCTACGCCTTCGCCCCCGTCACCGCCCGCCATTTCCGTCTGGCCATGGAGGCGCCAGCGGGGCAGGGGGCGATCGCGCCGGTGCAGATTTCGGAATTCGTCCTGCACGGCGACCAGCGGGTGAACCGGTTCGAGGACAAGGCGGGCTTCTCCGCCGCGCCGGACTACTATGCCCTGGCCACCACCGGCGGCGACCAGGGGATCGATCCCAAGCGGACCGTCGATCTCACCCGGCGCATGTCCGCCGACGGAACGCTCGACTGGACGCCGCCCGCCGGGGATTGGGTGGTGATGCGGATCGGCTATTCCCTCACCGGCGCGGAGAACGGCCCGGCGAGCCCCGAAGCCACGGGTCTCGAAGTCGACAAGCTGAACGCCGCCTCTGTCCGCAAATATATCGACGCCTATCTGGGCATGTACCGCGACGCCTCGGGCGGGCGGTTGGGCCAGGGCGGGGTGCGCAACATCGTCACCGACAGCTGGGAGGCCGAGCACCAGAACTGGTCGGACGATATCCTCTCAGAGTTCCGGAAACGCCGCGGCTACGATCCGAAGCCCTGGCTGCCGGCCCTGGCGGGCCGCGCCGTTGGCTCGGCCGGCGAGAGCGACCAGTTCCTCTGGGACTTCCGCCGGACCATCGCCGACCTGGTCGCGGAGGCCCACTACGACACGCTCACCCGCCGCCTGCACGATGCCGGCATGCGCCGCTACGGCGAGGCCCACGAGTCCGGCCGGGCGGTGATCGCCGACGGCATGGAGATGAAGCGCAGCGCCGACATCCCGATGGCCGCCATGTGGGTCGCCCCTCCGGGCAGCCCCAACCGGACCGAACTCCTCTCCGACATTCGAGAGTCGGCCTCGGTGGCGCGGATCTATGGCCAGAACCTGGTGGCTGCGGAGTCCCTGACCAGCAATGTTCTTCCGTGGGGTTGGTCGCCGCGGATGCTGAAGCCCACCGCCGACCTCGAACTGGTCACCGGCGTCAACCAATTCGTGCTTCACACCTCGGTCCATCAACCCTTGAACGCCGCGCCTGGCATCGGGCTTGGCCCCTTCGGCCAATGGTTCACCCGCAATGAGACCTGGGCCGATATGGCGGGTCCCTGGATCAGCTATCTGGCGCGTAGCTCCCAGCTCTTGCAGGAGGGACGCAGCGTCTCGGACATCGCCTATTTCTACGGCGAGGAGGCGCCGGTCACCGCGCTCTTCGCCCAGGCCGTCCCGGTGATCCCGGAAGGCTACGCCTACGACTTCGTCAATGCCGACATCCTGCGCAACGAACTCGCGGTGAAGGGCGGGGTCCTGGTCGCGCCGACGGGAGCGCCCTACCGGCTGATCTACCTCGGCGGCTCAAGCTCCAAGATGACGCTGGATACGGTGAAGGCCCTTGGCCGGCTCGTCCGCGCCGGCGCGGTGGTCGTCGGCGCCCGGCCGGAAGCCACACCCAGCCTGGCTGACAAACCCAAGGCCTGGCAGGCGGCGGTCGACGAGGTGTGGGGCCATGGCCCGGTCCGCACCCTCGGCAAGGGTCGGATCTATGCCAACGGCGACCTTGCCGCCGCCTTGCGCGACCAGGCCGTCACACCGGACTTCAGCTATGCGGGCGCCGGGGCCCAGGCGGTCCAGTACCTGCACCGGACGACGCCCGAGGCGGACATCTATTTCGTCGTCAACCGCACCGATCGCCCGCAACAGATCGACGCGAGGTTCCGTGTCGACGGCCGGCTCCCTGAAATCTGGCGGGCGGACAACGCCGAGATGAAGCCGGCCAGCTACCGCATGGACGGCGGATCGACCACCGTGCCCCTGAGCCTCGATCCGAGCGACGCTCTCTTCGTCGTCTTCCGCGGTCGCGCCGCCGCCAGCCAGCGGACCGTTGTTGAGCCGCTGGCCCAGCCGCTCGTCACGGTCGCAGGGGCCTGGGATGTCGCCTTCCAACCCGGACGCGGCGCCCCGGCCGCGATCCGCCTCGATACCCTTGCCGACCTTTCCAGCCATCCCGAGCCCGGGGTGAAATACTTCTCCGGCGTCGCCACCTACGCCAAGACCATCGAGATCAGCGCCGCCGACCTGCAACGCGGCCCCATCCTACTTGATCTGGGCGATGTGGCGGAGGTCGCCGAAGTCACGGTGAACGGAACCACTGTGGGCGTCGCCTGGAAGCCGCCCTATCGCGTGGATGTCACCGCCGCCCTTAAACCGGGGCCGAACACCCTCGGCGTCAAGGTCGCCAATCTGTGGCCAAACCGGCTGATCGGCGACAAGCAGCCCGGCGCGACCCCAATCGCCAACGCGACCCCCAACCCCTACCAGGCCAACGCGTCGCTGCCCCGTTCCGGCCTCATCGGGCCGGTTAGGCTGCTGGTCCGCGAAGGCGCCAAATAGTGATCACTATTGACGTGAAATGATTGCGTCCGCGCGCTCGACCTCCTACGGTGCGAGCGTAAATTATGTTACCCATTTCAACTTTTGGGGCCCGCGAAAGCGGGCCCTTCTTTCTTTGCCTTAAGCGGCTTCGCGGGGCTGATCCTTGCCCGGTTCGGTGACGATGATCCGGATGCCGGCGCGTTCCAGCATGGCGCGGTCTTCAGGCCGGATGCCCGGGTCGGTGACCAGGATATCGATATCGTCGAGATCGCAGACCATGTGACCGGACGGCGCCTTGAACTTGCTGGAGTCGACCAGCACGATGACCTCGTCGGCCCGCTCCAGAAGACGCCGTTCGGCCTGTACCAGCAGGACGTCGTTCTGCATCAGTCCATGCGGCCCGATGGCCGCCGCGCCCATGAACATCTTGGTCGCCCGGAACCGTCCGATGCCGTCATCCTCGAAGGGCGACAGGACGATGTTCTGTTCCCGGAAAACCGTGCCGGCCGGGACCGAAATTCGTGTGCTCGCTTGCGATAGAAGCGCGCTGACAATGTGCAGGGAGTTGGTCAGGACGCTCAGGCCCAGAGCCTCCAGATGGGGGCACATCTGCAGGGTGGTCGATCCGCCGTCGATGATCACCGTCTCGCCCGGCGCGCAGAGGTCCGCGGCGGCGCGGCCGATCCTGGCCTTCTGCTGCGGGAAGCGGTCGATGTTCTCATGGAAGGGCACGCCGCCCAGCGGGCGCTCCGCCCGTTCCGACCCCTCCGCTCCAGCCAACTGGGCGCCGCCGCGCAGGCGGGTGATGGCGCCGATCTTCTGCAGGCGGTCCAGGTCCCGCCGAAGCGTGGCGGGTGAGGCGTCGAGGTTTCGCTCGATGTCCTGAAAGGTGATGAAGCCGGTGGCCTGCATCAGCTCCAGGATTTTCTTCTCGCGTTCGGCGGCGTGCATCCAGACTCTCTCCAGAACCGCCATCTTCTCCGGGCAGTCCTGATCAGATGCAAGCATTTCTGTGCGGATGGGCGCGCGATCCGTCAGTTGACGTTCTTGGCCTCGAACCACCACTGCGGGTTTTTGCAGAGGCCGCAGTCGGCGCCGGCGAACATCGTCTTGGCCCGGGCGTCGCCCTTCAGTTGCCAGTCGAGCCACCCGGTGACCGCCGCCACCCATTCGGGCATGGGGGCGGTATAGGCGCCGGTGTGGCCCGCGATGGGGAAATTGGCCTTGATCACCTGGGCCGTCGCCGGGGTGGCCGCATAGCTGTTGATCGACGGCGCATAGGCGGAATCCCCCGGGCCGCCGATGAAGAAGGCGGCGGGGATGGCGAGCTTTTCCACCGTCCAGCCGTCGCTGGGCGCGGCGCCGCCCGGCCCGGTGCCCGAGGTCGCGCTGGGGAAGTTGCTGTTCATTGCCGCGACCGCCTTGACCCTCGGATCGCGGGCCGCCTGCCAGACCTGGCCGCCGCCACAGGATTGGCCCAGCGCGGCGACCTTGGTCGGATCGACCTTGCCGAAGTAGCGGCTTCCGGTCCTCGTGTTTTCCTTGGTGATCCAGTCCAGGCCGTCGAGCACAACCTGACCGCCGCGGGTGGTCAGCGGCGGGGCGCCGGCGGGGGGTGTCTGATCACCGGGACCGAACAGGGCGAAGGGCACGTCGTTGCGGCCAACCGCGACGACGAAATAGCCGCGCGAGGCGAGATCCCCCAGGAAGCGCGTGAACTCCACCGAGGTGTTACGGCAGCCGCCGTTGGCCCACAGCACAATCGGCATCCGGTTCGGCAGGGCGGCCGGATAGTAGAGGGTATGGGTCGGAAGGCTCGGATCCTCCACCCGCGTGGCCGGCATGGGCCCTGAACCGGCGTAGGGGGTACGGCGCCAGGCGGCGAAGGCCGGATCGCCACTGGCGCGGGCCTCGATCTCGCTCGGCATCAGAAAGCCCACGCGCCCGTTGGTCTTGTTGACGGTCACCTGGGTTCCAGCGGGCGGAGACCAGGTGGGCGCGGAGCCCGGCTGGGGCGGCGGCTGGGCCACGGCCGCCGCCGCGGCAAAAGTGAGAGCCGCGCAGGCGGCGGTCCAATAAAATGCGCTTTTGATCTTCATGGTCGCGTTCTCCCGTCCGCGATGGGCGTTCAGGGGATAGCGTATCGGCGCGAATCCTGAGTTTCAATCAAGTTCGCTTGATTTGCGTCATTCCTGACGTGAATTCCCGAGCGGTTGGTTTCTTTGCATCCCAATTTAGTGTCCTGCTTCCCTTCCGGACAGGGAAAACGGCGTATGAATACCAACAATCACTATGCTGTATTTGCGATCAATATATATCACGCGCATCGTGGGCCAAGCGGCCGGCCGGGACGGGACGAATGGTGTCAACTTCTGAAGATCGTGCGTCGGTATCGCGTCCTGGGGCTCTCGGTCCGCCAGGCGCCGGTCGACTGAACGCGGTAGGTGTCAGATCAAACCAGCGGGGGAATAGGATATGGCGAGTTTAATGCGGCCTCTTCGACGCATATACGGGCGGACGATCGCAAGCGTTGCCGTCGCCTCAACACTGCTACTTTCAGTCACTCCAGCGGCCGGGGCCGCGGATCCGCCATGGGTCGCTTCATTCACAAGTTCACCCGTGTCAGCACCCCGCGATCTTCCTCCCCAGATGGCGGCTGCCCGAGACGTTCAAGGGACGGTGCGATACCGCCTGCGTCTGTCGGCGGGCGGCAAGCAGATGGCGCTGCGTTTCTCCAATGAAGCATCTGCCGATAGGGCGTTGAACGTTGGGTCTGTTACGGTTGCGCTCGTAAGCGCTCCCGCCGACGTGAAGCGCGTCACCTTTGGAGGCAAGCGATCCTTTTCCGCGCCGGCGGGCGCGCCGATCGTGTCTGACCCGGTCGCCCTGCTAGCGCCTGCGGGCGCGGAGGTTTATGTCAGCGTCTATCTGACCACTCCGCATCCCACCTCGCCGGTCGGCGTCTCGGCGGAATTGGCGGCGGGACAGGACGTAACTGAGGCCGCTAGCCCAAGCTTCCGAGAGAGACTTTCATCCCGGCCGCTTGTATCGGCCATCTATGTCTCGGCGGCGCGAGGAACGCATGCTGTGGTTGCGTTCGGCGACTCCATCACAGATGGCGCTGGTGGGCAGACTCCCAAGGGCTGGCCGGGATATCTGTCGCGTCGGACGGCTGAAGCGGGACAGCGCCTAAGCGTCGTGAATGCGGGCATTTCCGGCAACCGGCTTCTCTCCCCCGGTATGGGCCAGGCCGGTCTGGCTCGCTTCGACAGGGATGTGCTCGCAACGCCTGGGATGACACACGTCATTCTCTTGCTTGGGATCAATGATATTCAGTTCTCTGGCCCACCCGCGCCGCCAATCGGGTCCTTCACCAAGGTGACCGCTGAAGAGATCATCGCCGGCTACGAGCAGATCGCCTCGCGCGTCCATGCCCGCGGAGGCAAGCTGATTATCGGTACGCTGACGCCATTCAAAGGCGCGATGTCTTTCAGCGAGGAAAAGGAGGTCATACGCCAGCGCGTGAATGAATGGATCAGGTCAAATCGCGTGGCGGACGGGGTGGTCGACTTCGATGCGGCCGTGAGAAATCCCGCCGATCCGCGGGCTTTCAAGCCTGAGTTCGATTCGGGCGATCACCTGCACCCCAGCGCCCGCGGCAGCGAGGCCATGGCGAACGCAGTCAATCTCGCGCTTGTGCGATAGGTAAGATCAATGCCTGCCGTTGATCCTCAATCTGCGGCTGGCGAAACCCCACTTGGCCGAGTCCGCCACCTCCTTCGGATAAACCGGATCGCGGCACATGGGCCTTGGGCATCCTTCGCCCGCGAGGTCCAGCCGAGCCTCCCCGGCGGGCCCCTCTGGCCGGCCCGCACATTGCCGACCCACGCCGCTGGTAATTTGACATGAGCTCGACCGTTGTCGTCAACGATCGCCAGCCCGATGCCTACAAGGTCTGGCCGGTGACCTGATCATGGGTTCCAGTGCCGCCATGGATCTGGAAACTGTCGCCTTTCGGATGACGCTGAACCCGGGCGAGGCGGACGAGTACCGCCGCCGCCATGACGCCCTCTGGCCGGACCTTGCCGGCGAACTCCGGACCCGCGGCGTGGTGGACTACCGGATTTTCCTCGATCCCGAGACCAACCACCTGTTCGCGGTCATGACGCGGCGCAGGGACCACGGTCTCGATAGCCTGCCCCAGACTGACGTCATGCAGCGCTGGTGGGCCATGATGGCTGACGTCATGCACACTCACCCGGACAAGTCTCCGGTACAGGTTCCCCTCGCCGAAATGTTTGTGCTTCCACCCGCCGCCAAGGAATGACCCCGTGAAGACACTCGCCGCGCTCCTTTTCCTTGCCTTGGCCATCCCTGCGTCCCTGGCCGCCGCCGCCCTCCAGAGCCCGGCAGCCGCCCCGGCGCCGGCGGGCCCCTATGACGGCTATCAGCAGACCTCAAGTGCGATCTCCCCTCTACTCGACCTCCATCGGCCGGTGGAAACGCTACAGCGACGGTCTCGCGCCCCTGATCGAGGCCCTGGGCGGCTAGACCTTTTCTGTCCACCGGTGTCAGTTAGCGGCATGACCACCCGCCGCACGATCCTCGCCTCGACCCTGGCGCTCACCGCCGCTCCCGCCTTCGCGCAAGGCGCGCCCACCACCGAAATCGCCACCGGCAGGATCCGCGGCTACCTCGACAACGGGATCATCACCTTCAAGGGCATCCCCTACGGCGAGGACACCGCCCCCGTCCGCTTCCAGGCCACTGTTGCGGCCAAGCCCTGGGCTGGCGTGCGCGACTGCCTGGCGCTCGGCCCCCGTGCGCCGCAGGGGGGCGATGGCGGCGGCTCACTGGCCAACCCGCAGCTGGCGACTCCGATCAGCGAGGACTGCCTCAAGCTCAACGTCTGGACCCCGGCGCTCGACAGTAAGAAGCGGCCGGTGATGGTCTATATCCATGGCGGCGGCTACGGCTCCTCCTCGGCCAATTCCCTGCTGCTCGACGGGGTGCGCCTGTCGCGCAAGGGTGATGTGGTGGTGGTCAGCCTGAACCACCGGCTCAACGCCTTCGGCTTCCTCTACCTGGCCGAACTGGGCGGCGAGCGGTTCGCCGACAGCGGCAATGCCGGGATGCTTGACCTGATCCTCGCCCTGCAGTGGGTGCGGGACAACATCGGCCGCTTCGGCGGCGATCCCGCCAACGTCATGCTGTTCGGCCAGTCCGGGGGCGGAGCGAAATCCAGCGTTCTGATGGCCATGCCCGCGGCCAAGGGCCTGTTCCACAAGGTCTGGACGATGAGCGGCCAGCAGGTCACCGTCACCCCTCCGGAGATGGCCACTGCCAACGCCCGCCAGGTGCTGAACGCCGGCCCGTTCACCGTGGCCAATCTCGCCCAAACGCCGATGGACGCGCTTATCCGCGTCATGGGCCGCTCGCCCTACTATGGGCCGGTGCTCGATACCCGCAACATCCCGCGCCACCCCTTCGAGCCGGACGCCACGCCGCTATCGCGCAACATCCCGCTGGTCATGGGCAACACGCGCGAGGAGACGACGACCCTGATCGGGCCTGGCGATCCGGCGACCTTCAACCTTTCCTGGGAAGCCCTTCCCGGCAAGATCGAGCAGCACATTGCCCAGTACATCGGCCACTACAACCCAGCGGACATCGTGGCGATGTACCGTCGCCTCTATCCCGCCTACAGCCCCTCGGACGTCTTCTTCGCGGCGACTACCGCCGGCCGGTCCTGGCGCGCCCAGTTTGTCCAGGCCGACCGCCGCGCGGCCCAGCCGGCAGGATCCGCGCCGACCTACATCTACCAGTACGACTGGCAGTCCCCCGCCGATGGCGGCAAGTGGCGGGCCGGGCACATGGCCGATATCCCGATGATCTTCGACAATGTCGCCTACGGGGTGGGGACCACCGGCGGCGGCTATGACGCCCAGAAGGTGGCGGACCTGATGTCCAGCGCCGCCATCGCCTTTGCCCGCACCGGCAATCCCAATACCCGCGGCCTGCCGAGGTGGCCCGCCTACAACCTCACCACCCGCCCGACCCTGATCGTCGATCTGCCGCCGCGCATCCAGAACGATCCCAGGGGAGAAGAGCGCCGCTATTTCGACGCCCTGGGCTACCGCCAGCCGGGGACCTAGACGAAGCGGTTGCTTCTCATCCACCCCACAAACCGCGGTGGCCAGGCCTCCGCCGAGGCGCCGGTCCGCAGGCCAAAACCGTGGCCGCCGGTGTCATAGGTATGGATCTCCACCGGCACGTTTTTGGCGCGCAGGGCGGCGGCGAACATCTCGGTGTTGGCGATCGGCACGGACGTATCGTCCTTCGCGTGGACCATAAAGGTCGTTGGATTGCGCGACGTCACCCGGCTCGCCACCTCTATCGCGGACTTCCCGCCCACCGTCATGGCGGCGGCGGATCCTGCGTGGGCGTTCGGGCCGGAAAGGGCGATCACCGGATAGATCAGGCCGGCGAAGTCGGGCCTCGCCGGGAAATGGTCGATGGTGTCGGCCTTGGGCGCGACCTCGTCGTCGAACCGGGTCGCAAGGCTGGCCGCCACATGGCCGCCGGCCGAAAATCCCAGCACCCCGACCTGGTCCGGATTGATGCCGAAATAGGAGCTGTTCGAGCGGATCAGCCGCACGGCCCGCTGGGCGTCCTGAAGCGCCACATCCGATCCCGCCGCCCAGCCATCCCCCGGCAGGCGATACAGAAGCACGAAACAGGTGTAGCCCCGCGCCGCCAGATACCGCGCCGCCTCGTATCCCTCCTTGTCGCGCACCACGCGGATATAGCCGCCGCCCGGCGCGATCAGCACGCCGACGCCATTGGGCCGTCCGCGCGGGCGGAAAACGGTGATGGTCGGCTTGGTGGGATTGGTGACGATGCGGTCGCGCAGGCCGGGCGGGGGAGGGCGCTCCTCGACCTTTTCCACCGCCGTGACCTTTTCGCCCCCGGGGACGCCGGCGGACCACAGGGGTATGATTTCCGGCGGATCGGGCGCGTCCATCGCGGCCTCCTTGACGGACAACTCAGCCTGGAGGGCCGCCGTCAGCAAGGGCGAAGCGGCCAGCGCCGCGATCGCGACTCGCCGGCTGAGGCTCATCACGCCCTGGCCGGAACGGCGCGGCAGGCGATCTCGCCCGCGCCGTGGAAGATGATCCTGGCGCTCTGGCCCGCGGTGATTTCGTGGATGCCGGTGGCCGCGCCGGTCGAGACCAGGTCGCCGGCCTTCAACGGACGTCCGCGCAGGGCGCAGTTTTCCAGGAGGAAGCGCAGGGATTCCAGCGGGCCGCTGGGGATGGAGGACGCGCCGCCGGTTCCCACCAAGGCCCCGTCGATGAAGGTCTCGCAGGTCATGGCGTCGAGCTTAGCACGCCAGCCGGGGATGGGGGGTCCGAGGATCAGGCCGGCGTTGTTGCCGAAGTCGGAAGCCACCGCCGTGGGGCCGAGCGCGTTGATCGTCGCCAGCGGGCTGCCGGCGGGTTCGACCCCGACGATCAGTTCGCCGGCCAGTTCCGCGGCCTCGTCGATGGACCAGACGATCTTGCCGGCCGGGGCGTCGCGATCCAGGCGGAAGATGAATTCGGCCTCCACCGCCGCGAAGCCGCCCTCAAAGACGGGGAACTCGACCACGCCTTCCTTGACGTGCCAAACGTCGAAGATGGGCCCGGCGATGCGGTGCGAGCCGAGTTGCGCCTGCAACGGGTCGGGGATGCGGCCAATCTTCCAGCCCAGAACCGGACGCGTCATCAGGCTGATGGCGGCGTCCTGGATGCGATAGGCCTGGGCCAGGGTGTCGGGCTGGACGCCGGGGAAGGCGGTCAGGGCGCGGGCCGAGAGCCGCGCGTCGACGAAGCGGCGGGCGATGGAAAGTTCAATGTCGGCGTCACCGCCGCGCTCGCTAGCAAGGGTCAAGAGAGTCAGTCCATCCGCCGACGAAGCGTTCTCCCGCGCCCCGTTGGCCGGGACATTGCGTCGGAAGGAAACCGGTGTCAATTTCAATTCAAAAGCCCTCCACGCGCCTTTTGGCTAAGGTGAGGGTGAGACGAGGAACAACGGATGCAGGTCGATCGCAGAACGCTCATCACCCAACTGCCCGCCGCGGCGCTCCTGGCGGCCGCGGCTCCGGCGCTCGCGCAGGACGCGGCGCTCCCCGCCTTTCCGGGCGCCGTCGGCTGGGCGGCAAAGACCCCGGGCGGCCGCGGCGGCCAGGTGGTCAAGGTGGTCAATCTGAACGGTGAGGGACCGGGCTCCTTCCGCGCCGCTCTGGCGGTGAAGGGTCCCAAGATCATCGTCTTTGAGGTCGGCGGCGTCATCGACCTCAATCGCAAGACCCTCAAATGCGAGGAGCCCTTCTGCACCATCGCCGGTCAGACCGCGCCATCGCCCGGGATCACCTTCATCAAGGGCGGTATGGACGTCCTGACCCACGACGTCATCGTCCAGCACATCCGCGTCCGGCCGGGCAATGCGGATCAGGCCTGGATGAGCGGTTGGGACGAGGATTCGATCTCCACGACCAGCGCCTCGAACCTGATCGTCGACCACTGCTCCCTGACCTGGGCGACGGACGAGAACCTCTCGGCCTCGGGCCCGCGCTTCACGGGGACGACGCCCGCCGAATGGCGCGCCGGGACCAGCCACGACATCACCTATTCCAACAATCTGATCGGCGAAAGCCTGGCCTACGCCAGCCACGCCAAGGGCGAACACTCCAAGGGCTCCCTGATCCACGACAACATCACCAACATCCTGATCTGCAACAACCTCTATGCCCACAACATGGAGCGCAGCCCCCTGTTCAAGGGCGGGGTGCACGGGGTGATCGTCAACAACCTGATCTACAATCCGGGCCCGCGGGCTATCCACTACAACCTCGCGCCCGAGGAGTGGCTGGATCACGAGTGGGCGGTCGGCAAGATGAGTGTCGTCGGCAACGTCCTGCGCGCCGGGCCGTCGACGCCGCAGGACAAGCTCGCCTTCATGATGATCGGCGGGGCAGGGGACGTGGAGTACCATGGCCGAGACAACATCGCCGTCGACCAGATCGGCCGGCCTCTGCCGATGTTCGGCAGCTACACCACCGCCCCCGCTAAAATCATCCAGAAGTCCCGCCCGCCGACCTGGCACGATAGCATCAAACCGGTCCCCGCCCGCGATCTGCAGGTCAAGCTCCTGGCTGAAGTGGGCGCCAGGCCCTGGGACCGCGACCAGCGCGACCTGTTGCTCATCGCCGAGGTGGCCGAGGGCCGCGGCGAGATCATCGACAACGAAAAGGAAGTCGGCGGCTATCCCAGGGTGGTTGAGGCGACCCGGCGGGCGTTCGACGAGGGCCAGTGGGACATGCGCTTCATGACGCCGAAGACCACCGATGCGCTCAGCAAGCCGGCGGTCCGGCGGACGACTTGAGCATCGACAATGACGGCTGCTGGCGCGATGACAGGGTCTAGGAGAGCGCCGATGCGCAAAGTCATTGCCGCCTTTTGTCTAGTCCTCGTCTCGGCCTGTCCGGCGCACGCTCAAGGGAGCGTTCACACGCCTCCCCCAGGTTCGGCCGAGCGCAAGGCGGTGCTGGACGCAATCCGGCCAAACGCCCAGAAACAGTTCGGCCGGGATGTGGTCTTTGTCGTCAAATCCATGCGGGTCGGGCCAACCCATGCCTTCGCCAGTGTCGAGCCCGTCCGCGCCAACGGGGCCAAGATCAGGATGCAGCTTGTGGGCGGCATGGGCGACGCCTACGCCCAGGCGGTGCTGGAAAAGCGCGCCGGCCGCTGGACAGTGCTGCGCTATGTCGCCGGCGCGAGCGACGTCTGGTGGTGCGAGATGCAGGACGAGGTCCCGGTTGCGGTCCTTGGGACTTTCTGTTGAGCCCTGTTTTCTGCCATGAACGCTCAAACCGGAGCCAGGACTCTTGAGCAGATCCGACGACAGGGACGGCAAGCGCGCGACCATCAATGACGTGGCGCGGATCGCGGGCGTCTCGAAGAAGACCGTCAGCCGGGTCATCAACGCCTCGCCCTTCGTGCGCGACGAGACCAGGGCCAAGGTCGAGGCGGTCATCGCCCAGACCGGGTTCGCGCCCGACCCGACCGCCAGGGGCCTGGCGTTTCGGCGCTCGTTCCTGATTGGCATGATCTACGACAACCCGAGCCCCAACTATGTGGTCAACATGCAGCAGGGCATCCTCGACGCCGTGCGGGGTTCGGGGCTCGAACTCGTCGTTCACCCCTGCAACCGCCAGGCGGAAAATTTCCACGCCGACGTGAAGGCCTTCGTGGTCCGGCAAAAGCTGTTCGGCGCCGTCCTGCCGCCCTCGGTCTCCGAAGACGAGCGGGTCTGCGAAATCCTCACCGAAGCCGATTGCCCCTATGTGCGGATCGCCTCTGTCTCGCTCGACAGCCCAGAGCGGATGGTGGTGACTCATGACAACCTGGGCGCCGCCGAAGCCGCCCGGCACCTGGTCGAACTCGGCCACCGCAAGGTCGCTTTCATCTCCGGCCCCGCGACCTTCCGCTCCTCGCATGAGCGGGGGGAGGGGTTCCGCCGGGCGCTGGCGGAACACCACATCACCCTTGATCCCAGCGATGTCATCGAAGGCGCCTATACCTTCGAGTCCGGCGTGGAGGCGGCCATGGGCCTGCTGCAGCGGAAGGACAGGCCCACCGCCATCTTCGCCGGCAATGATGAAATGGCCATCGGGGTCTACAAGGCGGCGCGGGATCTCGGCCTGGCCGTCCCGGGGGATCTTTCGGTCGTTGGTTTTGACGACGCGCCGATGGCCTCGCGCATCTGGCCGGCGCTCACCACCGTGCGCCTGCCAATCCGCGACATGGGCCAGATGGCCGCCGAGAAGCTCCTGGCGCTCAGCCGGGGGGAGACCGTGACCCAGCCGGACGTGCGGCCAGCCCTGATCGCCAGGGAGTCGACCGCCGCTCCGCGGTAGGAGGGTTGGGGTAGGCAGAATGTCGACGCCCACGCCTTGAAACCCTCTCTGCATGCGGGAGAGGGTGCGCTATGGCCGACCCACGACAGCAGCGCGATCGGTTGCGAAGAGTTCTGACACCGGTTACCGTCCGCGCAAATTCCGGGAGCCAAACGTGTTCAAGAAGACCTACCACGCCACCCATCCGAGCATGATGGACGGGGCCAGCAACGAAGAGCTGCGCGATCTGTATCTGGTCGGCGACCTCTTCACGCCCGGCGAAATCGCCCTGAACTACACCCACTTCGAGCGCTTCGTGATCGGCGGAGCGGCTCCGGCCGGCGGCCCGATTTCGCTGCCCGTTCAGACCGAGCCGGAGAGCGCCAAGGGCAAGCCCTTCCTCGAACGTCGCGAGATGGGCGTCATCAACGTCAGCGAGGTCGAGGGGACGGTCACCATCGATGGACAGGTCTTCACCCTGGCCCCCAAGGACGGCCTCTACATCCCCATGGGCAGTGAAGACGTCGCCTTCTCAGGGGAGGGCTCGCGCTTCTACCTGGTCTCGACGCCGGCCCATGCGCGGTTCGAGGCCAAGCAGATCTCCATCGCCCAGGCCGTGCCGCTCGAGCGCGGCAGCCTCGAGACCTCCAACGAACGGACCATCTACCAGATGGTCGTGCCGGCCACCTGCCGCTCCTCGCAACTACTGCTGGGCCTCACCACCCTTCGCACCGGCAGCGTCTGGAACACCATGCCGCCGCACCTGCATGACCGCCGCAGCGAGGTCTATTTTTACTTCGGCCTCAAACCCGACGAACGGGTCTTCCACTTCATGGGCGAGCCGGACGCCGCCCGGCACATCGTGGTCCAAGATAGCGAAGCCGTGGTCTCGCCCCCATGGTCGATCCATATGGGCTCGGGCACCAGCAACTACACCTTCATCTGGGCCATGGGCGGTGAGAACCTCGACTACACCGACATGAACGTCCTCGACATCTGCCAGCTGAAATGAGCCTCGACCTCTTCAGCCTGGAAGGCCAGACGGCCCTCATCACCGGGGCCAACACCGGCCTTGGCCAAGGGATCGCCTTGGCGCTCGCCGGCGCCGGGGCCAATGTCGTCGCCGTGGGCCGCAGCCCGGCGGCGGAGACCGGCCGCAAGGTCGAGGCGCTCGGCCGCGGTTTCAAGGAGATCAAGGCCGACCTTTCCACTACCGCCCCGATCGGCGGATTGGTGGCGGAGGCCTTCGCGGCCTTTGGCGGCCTCGACATCCTGATCAACAACGCCGGCATCATCCGCCGGGCCGACGCGCTTGAGTTCTCCGAGGAGGACTGGGACGCGGTGATGGATACCAATCTGAAGTCCGCCTTCTTCCTCTGCCAGGCGGTCGCCCGGCGCTGGGTTCTCGACGGGCGGGGCGGCAAGATCGTCAATATCGCGAGCCTGCTGTCCTTCCAGGGCGGCATCCGCGTCGCCTCCTATACCGCGTCAAAGAGCGGCCTTGCCGGCCTCACCAAGATTCTCGCCAACGAGTGGGCGGCCAAGGGGATCAACGTCAACGCCATCGCCCCAGGCTACTTCTCGACCAACAACACCGAAGCCCTGCGCGCCGACGAGACCCGCAACGCCGACATCCTCAAGCGCATCCCGGCCGGACGCTGGGGTGAGCCGGGCGATCTGGGCGGCGCGGCGGTGTTCCTGTCGTCCCGGGCCGCGGACTACATGCACGGGGCGATTGTCCCCGTAGACGGCGGTTGGCTCGCCCGCTGAGGCGACCGCGCCACAGTCACGCTCTTGCCATGGGGTCAAATCTGAGGTTACTGTCCTTACTGATACCGGTGTCAATCGCGGGCGGAGCCCAATGACACCGGTGTCATAATAGGAAGACCGGGGGAAAATCTCCGGCGCAGGGTCTAAAGGGGAGATACGCAGATGGCCTATTCCAAGAAGGGACTGTATCTGGGCGCGTCCATCGCGGCCCTGGTCCTGATGAGCGCGGGCGTCGCCAGCGCCGCGCCGCAACCGCCCGAGGATGACACCGAAGTCGAGGCGCTGGTGATCACCGGCTTCCGCGGCAGCCTCGCGGTCAGCCTCGAACAGAAGCGCGAAGAAACCACGGTGATCGACGCGATCACGGCCGAGGACATCGCCGACTTCCCGGACAACAACCTGGCCGAGTCGATCCAGCGCATCCCGGGCATCTCCATCGACCGTGACGCCGGCGAAGGCCGCTCGATCACGGTTCGCGGCCTGGGCCCCGACTTCACCCGCACCCGCATCAACGGCATGGAAGCCCAGGCCACCACCGGCGGCACGGACAGCTCCGGCGGCGCCAACCGCGGCCGCGGCTTTGACTTCAACGTCTTCGCTTCCGAACTCTTCAACAACGTCACCATCCGCAAGACCGCGGCGGCCGAGGTCGAGGAAGGCTCGCTCGGCGCGACCGTCGATCTGACCACCAGCCGGCCCTTCGACCTCAAGGGCAAGACCGCGGTGATCAGCGGACAGTACGGCTACAACGACCTTTCCGACAGCTGGGACCCGCGCTTCGCGGCGCTCTATTCGAATGTCTTCGCGGACGGGACTTTCGGAGTCCTCGGCTCGGTCGCCTATTCGGACAAGAGCAGCTTCGAAGAGGGCTACAGCTCGGTCCGCTGGGCCCGCTCGCCCGACAGCGGCAACTTCTGCTCGCCGCTCGGCGTCGTCCCGCAGAACGCGGCCAACAATACCGCCGCCGGGTCCTCGGCCACCAACTGCGCGACCAACATCCTGCGTCCGGCCGCGACCCCTGAGAACATCGCCGCCTATACGACGGCCAGCGCCCCGACGGTGGTTATCCCTCGCCTGCCGCGCTACGGGCGCCTGGTTCACGAACAGTCGCGCCTTGGCCTGACCGGCGCGGCCCAGTGGGCGCCCACCGACGCCACCGTCGTCAGCCTCGACCTGCTCTATTCAAAGCTGGACGCGACCCGTCAGGAGAACTTCCTCGAGGCCCTGTCCTTCAGCCGCAACGCCGCCGCGGGCGGTCAGCCCCAGATCATCGTTCGCAACGCCACGGTTGATTCCACCGGAACCCTGGCGGCCGGGACCTTCGACAATGTCGACATCCGCTCCGAACAGCGCTTCGACGAGCTTTCCACCACCTTCGAACAGGCGACGCTGAGCATCGCCCACGAATTCTCTGACAGCTTCCGGGTCAAGGTCCATGCGGGGCTGGCGACCAGCGAGTTCGACAACCCCGTGCAGACCACCGTCACCCTCGACCGTCAGAACAGCCAGGGCTTTGCCTGGGACTATCGCGGCAACCCGAACACCCCCCTGATCACCTGGGGCTTTGATCCGGCCGTGGCCACCAACTACGCCTGGCGCGACGTCTCGCTCGGCACCACGGTCGGCGTCCTGCCTCGCTCGGAAATCCGCCTGCGCCCGAACACCGTCGACACCAAGTTCGACACCGTCTCGGCTGACTTCGGCTGGGACTTCGCCGAGGACTTCACCCTGAAGTTCGGGGCCAACACCAAGACCTTCAAGAGCGTTTCCACCGACTCGCGCCGGACCGACGAAACTGTCGTCCCGGCGCTCCCCGCCGGCACGACCATCGCCAATATCACGACCTCCCTGTCCGGCTTTGGCGGCGGACTTGGGTTGCCGGCGGGATCTTCTACAGCCTGGGCGGTGCCGAGCCTTCCGGCCATCGCCGACCTGTTCAACATTTACTGCAACTGCAACACCGGCGTGCCAGGCGGGGACTTCACCCTGACCAGCATCACCAACGGCAACGCCCGCAACGGCAACCGCACGATCATCGAGGACGCCACGGCCTTCTATGTTCAGGTCGACGGCAAGACTGAGTTCCTCGGCCGGCCCCTGCGCGGCAATCTCGGCGTGCGCTACGCCAAGACCGAACTCGACGCCCGGGGCTTTTCGTCCACCGGCGGCGGCACCCCGGTCCAGGGGACCAACGAATACACCGAGACCCTGCCGTCCCTGAACCTGGCCTATGACATCACCGACACCTTCGTCGCCCGTCTGGGCATCGCCAAGGTCATGGCCCGGCCGCAAATCGGCAACACCCTGGCCGGCACCAACTATCTGGTGCCCACCACCTCGCTCGCCTCGACGGGTCCGAACTTCACCGCCAGCATCGGCAATGTGAACCTCGATCCCTTCCGGGCCGACACCTACGACCTGTCGTTCGAATGGTACTTCGCGCCGGAAAGCCTGTTCTCGGTGGCCTTCTTCCGCAAGGACATCGACACCTACATCCAGATCATCCGCCAGGACCTGGAGTATCAGGCCCTGACAGCCCTCAACGACCAGGCTTTCGCGCCGGGTTTCTGCAACGCGCCCTGCTCGCCGACCACCATCTTCCAGCTGACCAGCGCGGTGAACACCGACGGCGGGCCGCTGGAGGGCTTTGAGGTCAACTACCAACAGCCGCTGAGCTTCCTGCCCGCGCCGTTCAACAATCTCGGGATTCTGCTGAACTACACCAAGGTCAGCTCGGAAATCGACTACTGCTCCAACGCGATCTGCACGACGGTGGTCACCGACGATCTCGTGAACCTCTCGCCCACGGCCTACAACGCGACGATCTACTACGAGAACGATAAGTTCTCGGCGCGGGTCTCCGCCTCCTACCGTGACCGCTATCTGCAGAACGTGCCGGGCCGGAACAACAACGCCGTCGAGGGTAAGCAGAAGACCCTCAACGTCGATGCGACGGCGTCCTACAATCTGAATGAGCAGGTCACCCTGACCGTTGAGGCCCTGAACCTCACTGACGAGGACAACCATCAGTTTGTCGGCGACGACACCCGGTCTAGCACCTCGGTGTTCCACCATACGGGCCGGCAGTTCTCTATCGGTGCGCGGTATCGCTTCCACTAACCTGCGAATTTAGGGCTAGCTTAGAGCCGGCCCCCGATCACGGGGCCGGCTCTTTCATTTTTAGGACTCCGCCATGCGGCACGATCGCCTTTCCGTCCTGACCGCCCTGCAAGACCAGGGCGTCGTGCCGGTGTTCAGCCATGAGGACCCAGCCGTCGCCATCGCGGTGATCAAGGCCTGCAGCGATGCGGGCGCCAAATGCGTCGAATTCACCAACCGCGGCGATTTCGCCTACGATGCCTTCGTGGCGGCCTCGCGCCATTTCGCCAAGGCTGACCCAAGCGTGATCCTCGGCGTCGGTTCGGTGGTCGATGCGCCGACGGCGGCCCTCTACATCCAGGCAGGGGCGAAGTTCGTCGTGGGCCCGATCCTCAACGCCGAGGTCGCGAAGCTCTGCAACCGCCGCATGGTCGCCTACAGCCCGGGCTGCGGGACGGCCTCGGAAATTTCCGAAGCCCAGGAACTGGGCTGCGAAATCGTCAAGGTCTTCCCGGGCGAGAGCGTCGGCGGCCCGTCCTTTGTCTCAGCGGTGCTCGGCCCCATGCCCTGGAGCAAGATCATGCCGACCGGCGGAGTTGATCCGACCGAGGAAAGCCTCTCGGCCTGGTTCAAGGCGGGGATCGTTGCGGCGGGCATCGGTTCCAAACTGATCACCAAGGACGCGGTGGCGAACAAGGACTGGGCCGCGATCGGGGCCAAGGTTTCCGAGACATTGGCCATTGTGCGCAAGGTGAGGGGCTAATGCAGATCAGGTCTGCCGCCGACTGCCGCTGGGACTGCGCCTCCTTCGGCGAGGTCATGCTGCGCTTCGATCCGGGCGAGGGGCGGGTGCGCAATTCCCGCGAGTTCCGCGTTTGGGAAGGCGGCGGCGAATACAACGTCGCCCGCGCGCTGAAGAAGGGTTTCGGCCTGCGCTCGACCGTGGTTACGGCGCTTCCGAAGAACGACCTCGGCTGGCTGGTCGAGGACCTGATCGGCCAGGGCGGCGTCGACATGAGCCACCTCATCTGGCGGCCCTTCGACGGCATCGGCCGCGAGACCCGCGTGGGCCTCAATTTCACCGAGCGCGGCTTTGGCGTGCGCCCGGCGCTGGGCGTCTCCGACCGCGGCCACTCGGCCGCCTCGCAGATCCGGCCCGGCGAAGTGAACTGGGAAAAGCTGTTCGGCGAAGAGGGCGTCCGCTGGTTCCACACCGGCGGGATCTTCGCGGCGCTCGCCTCCAACACCGCCGAAGCCGTCATCGAGGCTGTGGAAGTCGCCCACAGATACGGGACCGTCGTCAGTTACGACCTCAACTACCGGGCCTCCCTGTGGAAGAGCCAGGGCGGCCAGGAGGCGGCCCGCCGCGTCAACCGCTCCATCGCCCCCAATGTCGATGTGATGATCGGCAACGAAGAAGACTTCACCGCCTGTCTCGGCTTCACCGTCGAGGGCCTGGACGAGCACATCAGCGCCATCGACCCGGCAAACTTTCGCAAAATGATCGAGACCGCCTGCCGCGAGTTCCCCAACTTCAAGGTCGCCGCTACGACGCTGCGCAACGCCAAGACCGCGACCCTTAACGACTGGTCGGCGATCCTGTGGACGGAGGGGCAATTCTATTCCTCCATGCTGCGCGAGAACCTGGAGATTTTCGACCGGGTCGGCGGCGGCGACGGCTTCGCCTCGGGCCTGGCCTACGCCTTCCTCAGCGACAAGGGCCCGCAGGCCGCCGTCGACTACGGCGCGGCGCATGGCGCGCTCGCCATGACCACGCCGGGCGACACCTCCATGGTCCGGGTCGAGGAGGTGGAGGCTGCGATGAAGGGCAAGGGCGCCAGAGTCATCCGCTAAGAGGCGTTATCCGCTGATCCTGCACATCGCGGGCCCAAATCCGCCGGATTGTGCGGTTAAGGTAGCGCTTCGGATAAATCCGTCGGGGCCCCAAGCGTTTGATCTCTTACCTCGCCGTCGCGAGCCTCCTCTTACAGCTTCCGAACTTTCGGCCGCCGTCGCCTGAGCCGCTGCCGGCCATCACCCGCGAGCCTCAGGTCACCTATCTGGACCGCACCGGCGCGGTGATCGGGGTGCGCGGCGGGCGCTATGCGCCGCCGGTGGCGATAGCGAGCCTGCCGGCCCACGTGCCGGCCGCCTTCGTCGCCATCGAGGACCGGCGCTTCTACTCGCACAACGGGGTCGACCCGATGGGTATCGGCCGGGCCATCGTCGCCAATCTCGGCGAGGGGCGGATCGCCGAGGGCGGCTCGACCATCACCCAACAGTTGGCGCGCAACCTCTACCTCAACGCCGACCAGACCGCCGAGCGCAAGGCCCGCGAAATGG
Organism: Caulobacteraceae bacterium UBA5005; assembly: GCA_002398405.1. Lineage (GTDB taxonomy): Bacteria > Pseudomonadota > Alphaproteobacteria > Caulobacterales > Caulobacteraceae > UBA5005. The sequence continues at coordinate 18,561 of DGYN01000045.1, read as the reverse complement.
TCATCGCCGTGCAGCTGGAGCAAAAATACTCCAAGCGCGAGATCCTCGGGCTCTACCTCTCACGGGTCTATTACGGCGGCGGCGCCTATGGCATCGAGGCGGCGGCCCAACGCTATTTCGGCAAGCCCGCCGCCCGCCTGACCATCAAGGAGGCGGCGATCCTGGCCGGGACGCTCAAGTCTCCCACCGCCTACAATCCCGCCGAAAACCCAAAGGCCGCCGGCGACCGCGCCGCCCTTGTGCTGGCGGCCATGCAGGACACCGGCGCCATCACCCCTGCCCAGCGCGCGGCGGCTCTGAAGGAGGTCCCCCGCGTCTTCGCCGTCTCGCCCCAGGCCAGGGCGCAGTATTTCGTCGACTGGGCCGACGCCGAGGTCCGCCAGCGCGTCCGCTCCATCCGTTCCGACCTCACCGTCGAAACCACCCTCGACCTGGCGGTCACCCAGGCCGCGGCGGTGGCGGCGGCTGAAGGGGCGGGGCGGGCCCGCGGGGCCCAGGCGGCGGTGGTCGCGGTCGACGGCCAGGGCAAGGTGCGCGTCATGGTCGGCGGGCTCGACTACACGCGCGCGCCCTACAACCGCGCCACCACCGCCAAGCGCCAGGCGGGTTCGGCCTGGAAGCCGTTCGTCTATCTGGCGGCCTTGGAATCCGGCATGACCCCCGACAGCCTGGTGGTCGACGAGCCGGTCAATATCGGCGGCTGGCGGCCGGCAAATTATACGCCGGGCTATGCCGGCAGCCTGACCATGGAGCAGGCCTTGGCCCGTTCGGTGAACACCGTAGCGGCCGGCCTCGCCGACGACGTGGGTCGCGGCAAGGTCGCGGATGCGGCCAGGCGCGCGGGCATCGTCTCGACGGTCAACACCGACCCGGCCATGGCGCTGGGGACCAGCCTGGTGACGCCGCTGGAGATGGCGGCGGCCTATGCGTCCTTCGCCAACGGCGGCTTGCGCGTGGCGCCCTACGGCGTCGAGCGGGTGCGTCAGGGGACGACCGTGGTCTATCAGGCCAGGCCCGCCGCCCCCGCTCCGGCGATCAACAATCCCGCCCTCTCCGACCTCAACCGCATGTTGCGCACCGCCGTCGCCACCGGCACGGGAACGAGGGCCCAGATCAGGGGCCGGGATATCGCCGGCAAGACGGGCACCACCTCCGACTACAAGGACGCCTGGTTCTGCGGCCACACCGGGGGTCTGGCCATGGCCGTGTGGCTCGGCCGCGACGACAATGCCCCCATGGGAACCGTCACCGGCGGCACCATCCCCGCCGAGATCTGGCAAAGGGCGATGACCGCCGCCGTCGGCCGCCTGCCGGTGCAGCCGATCCCGGCCGGCCCCGCCGCCCCGCCGCCAAGGCCGGTGTTCGATCCCCTGGGCGCACTCCTCAACAGCCTGAAGAGCGAGCCCCGGCCCGAAGCCCCAAGGCCGGTCGAGCCCACGCCGCTCCCCGAGCCGCCGAAACCCGCCGAGCCCGCGCCCCTCCTGCCAATCTATTAGGAATTGGCTCTGGACTCTTGAGCCGTCGCGCCGCTCAACTGGCCCAATCTTGGCCGCTGCGGGACCCTGCCCATGAATCGCCTTTTCACCATCCTGCTGATCGCGGCCATGGTCCTGGGCATCGGCGTTGGATGGGGGGTGAACCAGTTCGCCTCGCCGGAGGAGGCCAAGACCGTCGCCGCCAACCTGTCGATCATCACCGATGTCTTCCTGCGGCTGATCAAGATGATCATCGCCCCCCTGGTGTTCGCCACCCTGGTGGCCGGGATCGCCCACATGGAGGACGCGGCTTCGGTCGGCCGGGTCGGGGCCAAGACGATGTTCTGGTTCATCAGCGCCTCGATCGTATCGCTGACCATCGGCCTGATCATGGTCCATCTGCTGCAGCCCGGGGCAAATCTGAACCTTGAACTGCCGCCGCCCGACGCGGTGGCGGCGGGGGTCGATTCCTCGAAATTCACCCTCAAGGACTTCATCACCCATCTGGTGCCGCGCTCGATCTTCGAGGCCATGGCCAACAATGAGATCCTGCAGATCGTGGTGTTCTCGATCTTCGTCGGCACGGCGATCTCGGCCACCGAGGACAAGGCGCCCCAGATTCTCGGCCTGGTCGAACAGGCCGCGACCATCATGCTCAAGGTCACCGGCTATGTGATGCGCACGGCCCCCCTGGCCATCTTCGCGGCGCTGGCCTCCACGGTGGCGACCCAGGGGATCGAGGTCCTGGGGACCTATTTCGCCTTCGTCGGCGGCTTTTATCTGTCGCTTGGCATCCTCTGGGTGCTGCTCATCGCCGCCGTCGTCCTGATCGTCGGCCGGCGCGCCCTGAAGCTCATCGCCCTGGTCCGCCAGCCGGCCCTGCTCGCCTTCTCCACCGCGTCCTCGGAAGCCGCCTATCCGCGCACCCTGGAGGCCCTGCAATCCTGGGGGATTTCCCGGCGGGTGGCGAGCTTCGTCCTGCCGCTGGGCTATTCGTTCAATCTCGACGGCTCGATGATGTACTGCACCTTCGCGACCCTGTTCATCGCCCAGATCTACGGGATCGAGATGACAGTCGCCCAGCAGATCACCATGCTGGCTTTGCTGATGATCACCTCCAAAGGCATGGCCGGGGTGCCGCGCGCCTCCCTGGTGGTGATCGCCGCCACCCTGAGCTTCTTCAACCTGCCGGAAGCCGGCCTGATCATCATCCTGGCCGTCGACCATCTCTTGGACATGGGCCGCTCGGCCACCAATGTCATCGGCAACACCGTGGCCAGCGCCGTGGTCGCCAAGTGGGAAAACCAGATCCAGGACCCCGACCAGATCCCCCCGCCAACGAAAGACGCCGCCGGGGTCACCGGCGGCGTCTGACGAATAGGCTATAAAAGAGGCCGTTTAGGCCTTCAGGGCCCGCTGGTACTGGCTGACCATATTGATCCAGCCGCGCTCGGCTTCGGCCGCGTCATAAACGGCGCTGCCCTTCACCATCCAGCCGTGGTCGGCCTGATAGACCTCCACCAGATGCGGACGCTTGGCGGCCGTGAAGGTCTCTTTGAGGGTTTCCTTCGACTTGGGGTCGGTGCGGTCGTCGTTGCGGGCCACCGCCACCAGGTAGTCGGCGTTGGTCTTGGCGACGCCGTTGTGCGGGCTGGTGGGCGCGGCGGTGGTCAGGCCGCCGCCGTGGAAGCTGGAGACCGCGCCGATCCGGTTGGGGAACTGAATGGCGGTGTTGAAGGCATAGGGCCCGCCCATGCAGTAGCCTTGCGTGCCCATCTTCTTACGCTTGTTGGTCTGGGGCTGAGCGTCGAGGAACTCGACATAGGCCTTGGTGTCGCGAGCGTTGGCCTCAGCGGTCAGCGGCGCGCGCAGGGCGTTGAAGGCGGGGCGGTCGGCCTGGTTGGAGAAGTTCAGGCTGATCGGGGCCTTGCCGCCGCGATAATAGTAGTTCGGCACCAGGACCACATAGCCCTCGGCGGCCAGGCGCTTGCCCATTTCGCGGAAGGCGGGACGAAGCGTCATGATATCCGGCCACATCAGGACGGCGGGCCAGGTTCCCCGGCCTTGCGGGTAATAGAGCGCGGCGTCGGCGTTGCCGTCCGGCGTCTTGATCACGACGTCCTTCTCGACGACGTTGGCGGCATAGGCGCCGGTGGCGACCGTGGTCGCCCCGACGGCGGCCAGGGCGCCAAAGGCCCGGCGCGAAATCTTGGGGTCCGGAAAACCGGCGTCGACATCATCATCACACATAGTGGAGCCTCCCTACGGGCATTGCGGTTGGACCGATCTTTGCTCAGCTGGGGCGAACGCGCCAGAGGTTTGACGTTTCTAAACGTTACAGGGCTTGCGCCGACCGCCTTCGAAGGCGCTAATTCAGGCCAATCAAGCGTCGACTATAACAGGCGCGATAAGGGAGACATCATGGAAGCCTATATCGTGGCCGCGGCCAGGACGGCCGGCGGCAAAAAAGGCGGCAGGCTTTCGGGCTGGCACCCCGGCGATCTGGGCGGCGCCGTGCTCGACGCCCTGATCGAACGCTCCGGCGCCGACCCGGCGCTCGTCGAGGACGTCATCATGGGCTGCGTCTCCCAGGTCGGCGAACAGGCCGGCAATGTGGCGCGCAATTGCGTCCTGGCCTCGAAGCTCCCGGAGAGCGTCCCGGCCACCAGCGTCGACCGCCAGTGCGGCTCCTCGCAGCAGGCCCTGCACTTCGCCGCGCAAGCCGTGATGAGCGGGACCATGGACTGCGTCATCGCCGCCGGCGTCGAGAGCATGAGCCGCGTGCCCATGGGCTTATCCACCCAGCTCCCCTTCCAGAACGGCTTTGGCCATCCGAAGAGCCCCCGGGTCGAGGATCGCTATCCGGGCATCGCCTTTTCCCAATTCACCGGCGCCGAGGCCCTGGCCCGGAAGTACGGATTTTCCCGCGAGCAGATGGACGACTTCGGCTTTGAGAGCCAGGTGAAGGCCGCCGCCGCCGCCAAGGCCGGCGCCTTCGATTCCGAGATCGTGCAGCTTGAGATCACCCTGCCGGACGGCAGCAAGGAGATGCATGTCCTCGACGAGGGTATCCGCTTCAACGCCACCCGCGAGGCTATGGCGACGGTCAAACTCCTGGCCGAGGACGGCCGGGTTACCGCCGCGACCTCCAGCCAGATCTGCGACGGCGCCTCCGGCGTCATGCTGGTCAATGAGCGGGGCCTGAAAGCGCTCGGCATCGAGCCGCTGGCCCGCATCCACCACCTGACGGTGACCGGCGGCGATCCGGTGATCATGCTGGAAGAGCCGGTCTATGCGACCCGCCGCGCCTTGCAGAAGAGCGGAATGAAGATCGACGAGATCGACCTCTTCGAAGTCAACGAAGCCTTCGCGCCCGTGCCCATGGCCTGGATGAAGGACTCAGGCGCCGATCCCGCGCGGCTCAACGTCAACGGCGGCGCCATCGCCCTTGGCCATCCGCTCGGCGCCTCGGGGACCAAGCTGATGACGACCCTGGTCCATGCCCTGAAAGCCCGCAACAAGCGCTACGGCCTGCAGACCATGTGCGAGGGCGGCGGCCTTTCCAACGTCACCATCGTCGAGCGGCTCTAGGGATGAAGCTCTCCAGCGAGATCAGCGCCGTCGTCACCGGCGGCGCCTCGGGTCTGGGCGAGGCGACGGCGAGGGCCCTGGCCGCGGAGGGGGTCAAGGTCGCGCTTTTCGACCTCAACGCCGAACGGGGCGAAGCAGTGGCCCGCGAGATCGGCGGGACCTTCTGCCTGGTCAATGTCACCGACGAGGCCTCCGTCGACGCTGGCTTCGCAAAGGCCCGCGCCGCCCACGGCCAGGAGCGGATCCTGGTCAACTGCGCCGGGACCGGCAAGGCGGGCAAGACCGCCGGCCGCGACAAGGAAACCGGCGCCCCGACCCACTATCCGGTGGCCGACTTCGACCAGATCATCCAGATCAATCTGGTCGGCACCTTCCGCTGCATCGCCAAGTCGGCGGCCGGGATGCTGACCTTGCCGATGCTGGAGGACGGCGATCGGGGCGCGATCGTCAACACCGCGTCGGTGGCCGCGACCGACGGCCAGATGGGCCAGGTCGCCTATTCAGCCTCCAAGGCGGGGATCGTCGGCATGACGCTCACCGTGGCGCGGGACCTGATGGGCGAGGGCGTTCGCGTCAACACCATCATGCCGGGCCTCTTCGACACCCCGCTGCTGGCCCGTCTGCCGGAGACCGTCAAGGCTGCCCTGGCGGCCCAGGTGCCGTTCCCCAAGCGGCTGGGCGATCCGGCCGAATACGCTCATCTGGCGCTGACCATGATCACCAACGGCTACTTCAATGGCGAAAGCGTGCGCCTCGACGGCGCGATTCGGATGGCCCCGCGCTAAATGAGCACCGACCCAAAAGGCCCGCTTAACGGGGTCCGCGTCCTGGAGTTCGCAGGCATCGGGCCCGGGCCCTTCTGCGCCATGATGCTCAGCGACATGGGCGCCCAGGTGGTGCGGATCCTGCGCAAGGGGGACGACGCCCGCGACGCGGTCATGGGCCGGGGGCGGCATGACATCGTCATCGACCTCAAATCCCCCGAGGGCGCGCAAAAGTGCCTCGACGCCATCAGCGACGCCGACGTCCTGATTGAGGGCTATCGCCCCGGCGTCATGGAGCGGCTGGGCCTTGGGCCCACCGAGGCGCTGGCTCGTAATCCCGGCCTGATCTACGGCCGCATGACCGGCTGGGGCCAGGACGGGCCGCTGGCTGCCGCGGCCGGCCATGACATCAATTACATCGCCCTGACCGGAGCGCTCGCCGCCATAGGCCCGCCCGGCCAGCCCTCGCCGCCGCCCCTCAATCTGGTCGGTGATTTCGGCGGCGGGGCTATGTACCTGGCCTTCGGCATCGTCGCGGCGCTGTACGAGCGGGAACAGTCCGGCAAGGGCCAGGTGATTGATGCGGCCATCGTCGATGGGACCGCCTCCCTGATGGCCATCTTCGGCGGCGGGCGGGTCTCGGTGCAGAAGGACCGCAGCCTGCTGGGCGGCGCGGCGCACTACTACCGCAGCTACCTGTGCGCCGACGGCAAACAGATCAGTGTCGGGGCGCTGGAGCCCAAGTTCTATGAGACCCTGATGCACCTGGTGGGCCTGGAGCCCACCGCCGGGCGCGACGATCCCGCCAACTGGCCGGCCATGAGCGAGGGCCTCGCCGCCGTCTTCAAGACCAAGACCCGCGATGAATGGCGGGTGGTGCTGGAGGGCTCCGACGCCTGTTTCGCTCCGGTGCTCGAGCTCGACGAGGCGCCCAACCATCCGCACATGAAGGCCAGGGGCGTCTTCCAGAACCACCAGGGCGTCATGCACCCGGCCCCGGCGCCACGGTTCTCGCGCACCCCCGGGTCGATCAAGGCCAACTCGGTCGACGGGGCGGCGGTCCTAAAGAAATGGGCGGGCAAGAAATGAGCGTTCTCCCAGTCCCCGAACCCGCCTTCATGGCGCAGGAGGACCTGCGCATCTTCCGCGAGGGGGTGGCGAAGTTCCTCAAAACCGCCGTCCCCCCCGAACGCTCCGCCGCCTGGCGTGCAGCCGGTCAGGTCGACCGGGCGTTCTGGAACGAGGCCGGCGCCGCGGGCATCCTCGGCGTCTCCGTGCCGGCCGAGTACGGCGGGGGCGGCGGCGACTTCCGCCACGACATGATCGTCTTCGAGGAGGTGACCCGCGCCGACGTCTCCGGTTTCGCCGCCTCCCTGCACAACGGCATCGTCGTCCCCTATGTGGTCGCCCACGGGACCGAAGAGCAGAAGGCCCGCTGGCTGCCGGGTCTGTGCGACGGATCGCGGATCGCCGCCATCGCCATGAGCGAGCCGGACACCGGCTCTGACCTGCAATCCATCCGCACCACGGCGATCAAGGACGGCAACGGCTACCGCATCAACGGCGCCAAGACCTTCATCTCCTCCGGCCAGCTGGCCAATTTCGTCATCGTCGCGGCCAAGACCGACCCCTCTCTCGGCGGCAAGGGCGTCTCCCTGCTGGCGGTCGAGACCGAGGAGGCGGAGGGCTTTAGGCGCGGCCGCCGCCTGAAAAAGCTCGGCCAGGACGCCTCCGACACCTCCGAGCTTTTCTTCGACGATGTCCATGTGCCGGGCCAAGCCCTGCTCGGCGAAGTCGAGGGCAGGGGCTTTGTGCAGCTGATGACCGAACTGCCGCGCGAGCGCCTGGTCATCGCCAGCCAGTCGATCACCGCCATCGAAGAGGCCCTGCGCGTCACCCTCGACTACGTCAAACAGAGGAAGGCCTTCGGCAAGGCCATCGCCGAATTCCAGAACACCCAGTTCAAACTGGCCGACCTCAAAGCCGAGGCCACCGCGCTCAAGGTCTTCGTCAACTGGTGCTGCGAACAACTCCTGGCCGGAACGCTCGACGTCGCGACCGCGGCCATGGCCAAACTCCTGACCACCGAACTGCAGGGCAAGGTGGTCGATCAGTGCCTGCAGTTCCACGGCGGTGCCGGCTATATGGAAGAGCAGCCCATTTCCCGCATGTACCGCGACGCGCGGATCAGCCGGATCTACGGCGGCTCAAACGAGATCATGCGCCTGCTCATCGCCCGGACCCTCTAGCCATGAGCTCAATCCGCAGCGGGAAGCGGATACGGAGCCTTGAGGACATCAATGTCCGGGCGACCCGGGCGGCCAACAGTTTCCTGGCTATGGGCATCTACGCGGGGGATGTGGTCGCGCTGATGCTGCGTAACGACTTTCCCTTCTTCGAGGCCACCTACGCCGCAAACCTGATTGGCGCCTATGCGACCCCGGTGAACTGGCATTCCACCGCAGCAGAAGCGCAGCATATTCTTGAGGACTCTGGCGCTAAGGCGGTGATCGTCCACGCCGATCTTTTGCCGGCCATCGAGGCGGTGATCCCCAAGGATGTCCACGTCTTCGTCGTCGCGACGCCGCCGGAGATCGCCGCGGCCTATGGCTTTGAGCCCTGCGCCGTGCCGAGCGGCCGCACCGACTGGGACGAATTTGTCGAAGAGGGCGATCCCTATCCCCCTGAAGCCGGCGAGCCGCCGCAGAGCATCATCTACACCTCCGGCACCACGGGAAAACCCAAGGGCGTGCGCCGCGCCGCGCCGACGCCCGAACAGGCGGCCTCCTTACGCACCCTGCTGACCCGCGGGTTCTTCCCCGGCATGGCGCCGGACGAGATCGTCACCATCGTCGCGGGGCCCATGTACCACTCGGCCCCCAACGCCCACGCCCTGTTCGCCGGGCGGATGGGATGCCGCATTATTTTGCAGCCGAGGTTCGACCCGGAGGAAATGCTGCGCCTGATCGAGCGGCATCGCGTCACGCACATCCACATGGTGCCGATCATGTTCAACCGTCTGCTGCGGCTGCCGGACGATGTGAAGGACCGGTACGACCTGTCGTCCCTGCGCCACGTCATCCACGCGGCGGCGCCGGTCTCGCAGCCGATCAAACGGGCGATGATCGATTGGTGGGGGCCGGTGATCTGCGAGTACTACGGCTCCACCGAGACCAGCATGGTCACCTTCTGCACCTCCGCCGAATGGCTCGCCCACCCCGGCACCGTCGGCCGCGCGACCCCTGAGGCGCGGATCGAAATCCTTGGTCCCGACGGTCAGCCCCTCCCGGCCGGCGAGATCGGCGAGGTCGCGGCGCGCAACCTGATGCTCGCCGACTTCACCTATCACGGCGATGACGATAAGCGCCGCCGGGCGGAAAAGCGCGGCCTCCTGGTTCCCGGCGATATCGGCTACCTCGACGCCGACGGCTTCCTGCACCTCTGCGACCGCGCCACCGACATGATCATCTCCGGTGGGGCCAACATCTATCCGGCCGAGATCGAGGGCGAACTGCACAAAATGCCCGGCGTCGCCGATTGCGCCGTGTTCGGCGTTCCCGACGAGGAGTTCGGCGAGGCGGTCATGGCCGTCGTACAGCCCCAGCCCGCCGCCGACCTCACCGAGGCAGCCGTGCGGACCTACCTTCGGGGCCTGATCGCCGGCTACAAGGTCCCCAAACAGGTGGTCTTCGCGAACGACCTGCCCCGCGAGGACAGCGGCAAGATTTTCAAACGCAAACTCCGCGAGCCCTATTGGGCGGGACGCGAGCGCAATATCTAACGGGAGAGGCAAACGCCCCTCGGGGACATGCAGCGCGCAGCGATGCGTGTACCCAAAAACGGAGCAGGGGTTCGGGACACTTACCGCTTCGCGCTACATGTCCCGGGTCGAGGCCCGTTAGTTACTCGCCACCGGCCTGGGAGCCGCCGCGGGTGTCGCCGGAACCGCCGGAGCCGCGCCGCCGCGACCGCGCCGCAGCATGGCCTGAGCCGCCGCCAGTTCGGTCTTATCCAGCGCCCCGTCCTTGTTGCCGTCGATCAGCGCGAAGTTGGCCTTGATCGGCGCGCCCTGGGTTCCCCGCAGTTCTACCTGCTGCAGCTTGCCGTCCATGTTGTCGTCCAGGACGCCCATCATCAGGCCCCCCTGCAGCAGGGCGTCATAGTCGGTGCGCGGCGCGGCGGTGGTCTCGCCATCCCAGCTGTAGTGGAAATAGAGCGCCAGCATTTCCTGCCAGGTCTGTTCGCCCCAGGTGACGTCCTTCTTCGGGTCGGGGTTGGCCTTGTTGCGGGTGGAATTGTCATAGGTCCAGCGGGTGATGATCCGCGAGCCGGCCGGCACCTTCAAAGGCGTCGCCAGGTCGTACTGGTACTGCCAGTTGAAGTCGTACTTGGGCAGGGCGAACAGCATCTCTTCCTTGCCGTTCGGCCACAGGACCGAGACGTTGGCGGAGGCGCCGCGGGTGTGGGCGTGCGGGGTGAAGGCGTAGATCACCGCGTCCTTGGGGATGTCGATATAGGCCATTTCCTTGTGGCGCTCGGCGCCCGCCGGGATGGTGATGCCGAAATCGAACATGCCGAAGGTCCGCATCGGATACTTCGGCTCCTGGCCCTTGGGGTAGAAATAGATCCCCATCTGGGTCTGCTCGACCGTGGCCTTGCCGTAGGGCGTATAGTGGTTCTGGAAGGCGACGGAGCCGCCCGGGGGAATCCACACGCCGGTGTTCGGCGGCGCCAGGTTCGAGAGGCGCCCCGGGCCGTAGCCGCCGATCGAGGTGGAGTCCAGGCCGCTGCTCCCGGCGACGGTGGCATTGCGCCCAGGGGCCAGAAGGGTGGTCAGGATATGGTGCACCACCTGGCGGTCGCTGATCTTGAAGGTGGTGGCCCGCATCCAGCGGCCCTCGGTCATGTTGGTCGGGACGCGAGGGTTTTGGTAGTCGATGACGCCGCTGGCCGGGATTGGGAAGGCAGGGATCTCGACGATCACGTCGGGCTTGCCCAGCGGCCAGTCGGTCGCCTGGAACTTCACCTTGGCCAGGGTGTCTTCGCCCTTGCCGCGGGGCGCGCCGGCTTCGATCCAGTGCACCAGGGTCTTGATCTGGGCGGGGGTCAGGCGGTCGTCGTGTTCGAACTTGCCTACCGTCTGATCGGCGAAATAGGGCGGCATGCGCTGGGTGCGGATGCTCTCGCGGATCATCGGGGCGAAACCCTTGACCTGCTCATAGTTGTTCAGCGCCATCGGCGCGACGCCCCCCGGCTGGTGGCAGGTGGCGCACTTGTCGCGGATGATCGGCGCGATCTCTTGCGAATAGGAGATGGCGGCGTGGGCGCGGGCCTTGCCCCGTTCCGGGAAGGCGATGACGCCGCCCTTGGGCGCGTCGGCCGCCATGCTGACCTTCTGGCCGGCCACCAGGCCCTCGACGGCCTTGCGGGCGTTGGCGGGGGTCCCGCGATAGGCGACGGTCCAGGTCTTGGGATCGACGACGATCACCTCGGCGGCGCGGGTCAGGTTCAAACCCTCGCCGGTCAGCTGCTGATAGTCGAACAGGATGGGCATGGTCAGTCCCAGGGCCTTGGCCTCGGCGTTCACCACATCCCGGGTCTCGCCCACCTTTGAGGCGATCATCATCATCTCGACGCCCTTGCCTGCGAAGTCACGCTGCAGGGCGGCGTAGGCCGCAGCGTCGGCCCGGATGGCCGCGTCGCCCGACTGATAGGCGATCAGCACGATCGCCTTGGCGTCGCTCATCTTATAGAGCCGGTGGTGCAGGAACTCCTGGTCGTTGAGGGCGAAATCCTCGACCCGCGCCGGGGCGTTGGCGCCGATGGCGGTCCCCGCCAGGGCCATGGCGGCGATGCCGGCGGCAAGGCCGATGCGGCGGATGTGGCGCGATTTGATGATCATGACCCAGCGTTCTCCAATCGCGCTCATGGCGCGCGCCTCTCGGTGAAACTTGCCGGGCACGAGGGGCCGACGCCTCACTCAGGCATTGTATACAATAGGCGGCGCATCCGTATCGATTGTCAACAATTTGCAAGGTCTCCCCATCCCCCCGTCCCTCGCCCCCGCCACGCGGGGGGAGAGGCTAGGTGAGGGGGCGCCGCGCGTCCGCGCGGCAAGAGATGCGATGTGCGCTTTGGACAATCACTGAAGGCAGTGCGCGCGACGGCCACTCCCCCTCACCTAACCTCTCCCCCCGTCGCTTCGCTTGCGGGGAGAGGAATGGCTAGGCGCTCCTCGCCATCGGCGCGCGCTCGCTCTGGCTCGACACCGCCAGGAACTCCACCAGCTTGTCCAGCGGCAGGGCCTTGGCGATGTGCCAGCCCTGGGCCAGGTCGCAGCCCATGGTCGACAGCAGGGCCATGGCCTTTTCGGTCTCAACCCCTTCGGCCACCACCTTCAGGCCCAGGCTATGGGCCAGGTCGATGGTCGACTTGACCAGCAGGGCGTCGCGGGTGCTTTCGGCCAGGCTCAGGATAAAGGCCTTGTCGATCTTCAACTCGTCAGCCGGCAGCTGCTTCAGATAGGCCAGCGACGACAGGCCAGAGCCGTAGTCGTCGATGGAAATGGCGATCCCGGACGCCCGCATGACGTCGATATTGACCAGGGCCGCGTCCTTGTTGCCGATGACCGCCGTCTCGGTGATCTCGAAACACAGTTTGGCCCCAGCCTCGCGCACCTGAGCGACCATCTCGTCGACGAAGGCCCGGTCGCCCACCAGGCGGCCCGAGAGGTTCAACGACAGGCGCAGATCATGCCCCGCGGCGCGCAACAGCATCTGGTCGGCGATGATCCGCTGCAGGGTGAAGCGGGTCAGTTCGCGGATGTGGCCGGTCTCTTCGGCCAGTTCGACAAAGAGGTCCGGAGGCACGGTTCCGCGCACCGGATGGCGCCAGCGGACCAGGGCCTCGGCGCCGGTCATGCGGCGCTCCATCAAGCTGTATTTCGGCTGATAGTGCAGGGCCATGGAGCCGTCGTGCAGGGCGGTCAGCATCTCGCTCATCAGCGATAGCTTGGAGCCCGGATCGCCATAGGCTTCGGCGTCGAACGGCGCGACCTTGCGCCCCGACGCGCGGGCCTGATCGAGCGCGATGGAGGCCCGTTCGATGGCCGGGATCGGTTCATCCGAATGGATGGGGGCAAGGCCCGCGGTGAGTTCCACGTCCACCGTGGCGCCGTCCAAAACGAGCGGCTCTTCCAGGGCGGCGAGCACCAGTTCGGTGGCGGCCTCCGAGCGCAGAGTATCGAGCACAAAGCCCAGGCGTTCGTTGGAGAGCCTGGCGATCCCGGCTTCCGGCCAGACGGCGGAGAGGCGGGCGCCGATCTCCCGCGTCACGTCGGCGGCCAGGCGATAGCCGAGCGCGTTGCGCAGTTCCTGATAGCGGTCGATGCCGATCACGGCGACCGAACGGCCCTCGGAGGCGGCCATGGCGGCCTCGAAGGCGCGGCGGTTGGGCAGGCCTGTTTCCTGATCGGTCAGCGCCATCCTGGTGATCCGGCGCTCGCGGTCGGCGATGCCGTCGGCCATGGCGTTGAAGCTCAGGGCCAGGCGTCCCAGCTCATCCTTGGTCGAGGCCTGCAGCGTAACCCTTTCCCCGGCCTGCAGGCGGCGCGCCGCGTCATCCAGGGCCGAGACCGGCTTGGTGATCGACCGGGCCAGAAGGAAACTGCCGCCGATGACCATCCCCATCCCCGCCAGGCCGACGATGAACACGCTGGCCAGCATCAGGCGATAGGGGCCGAGCGCCAGGCTCAACGGATAGCGCAGCACCAGGGCGCTGGCGTTCTCACCCCCGAAAGCCTTCAGCGGCTTAGCCAGCGCGATGGTCGCGCCTTCGCGCGTGCTGAGGTTGCGGGGCCGGGCGGTTTTGGCCCTCATGGCGGCGGCGGTGAAGGCGGCCAGTTGCTCGCCGTCGTCCCGGGAAAGCCCAGGCGCTGTCCAGCCCTTGTGGTCCTTGACGGCCACCGCGGCCTTCAGGGGTATGGAGGAGAGTTCTTCCAGGCTCGCCATCTCGGCGCGGTCGAGCCGCTGGGCGAACACCACCCAGCCCAGGGCCTGGGGCGCCAGGACGGGGGCCGAGACCGCCTGATAGGGCTGATCCTTCAGTTGCAGGACGCCGGAAACCGCGCCGCCATCGAGGTCTTCCCAAAGCTGACGGCTCATGTCGGCGTCGGCGCCGGCAAGGCCGGTGACCTTGCCATCCATTCCGACCAGGAAGGCGACGTCGAGGCCAAGGCGGCCTTTCAGGTTCTCGAGGGCCGATGCGATGGTCGCCTGGTCGGAGGTCGCGGCGGCTTCGCGGAAGCCGTAGTCGCGGGCCAGCACGGACGCCGCGTCGCTCAGTTGATCCGACTGCAGGGTCCAGAGGCGGTCGAACACCGCCCCGCCGGCCACCAGCTCGTTCTCCACCTGGCGGCGGGCCGCGGCGGTGATCGCGCCATAGACGGCCAGCGCCACCAGCAGCATGGCGAGCCCGAAGAGGGCGGCGTAGAGCACCGTCAGGCGCGTGCGCAGGGACTGGAACATAGAGACTTAGTGCCCTTGGTGAGTGTTCGCTGGGGCGCGGATCTCGACCGATTGGGCCTGGCCGACCGCGCCTTGGGCGGGGATGACCACAGTGGCCGCGACCTCGTTCTTGGGCGCGCGTAGATAGGGGTGCCAGACACGGACGGCGGCGCTGCCGCCCGGGACGCCGCGAACGATCGCGATCCCGTCGGCGCCGGTCTTGACGGCGAATGGGGTGTCGACCACGCGGACATAGGCCGCCATGCGGTCGTGGATGTTGCAGCCGATGGCGGCGGCGCCCGGCGCCTTGAAGACCACCGAACGGGTCTCATCCTTGCCGTACAGCTTGATCTCGAAGCGGTTGCCCGCCGAGAAGGAATAGACGTGGTGGCGGACCTTGTCCTTGTTGGGGAATTTCACTTCCGCGCCGACCGGCACGATCATCACGAAGGGGTCGAAGGTGATGTCCTTCTGGGTGATGACGTAGGGCCCGGTAATCCGCGGGGCGGCTCCGGCCGTAGGATAGACCATGACCACCGCATTCTGCACCGGAACACCGGCCTTGTTGCGCACTGTCATGGTGAAGTCGCCCGCCCAGGCCGTGGCCGGGGCGAGGGTCAGGACAGCAAGGGCGAGCGCCATACGCATGACCCGCAATGTCCCCCATCGGCATGAAACTTGGGTAAACCGAAGGTGAGCGCCGCATTAACCATCCCTTGGCCTCGCGGGGCTAAGCCAGGGCCCATGCGCGCCCTTGCTTTCGCCCTCCTGATCAGCGCCGCCGCCGGCCCGGCGCTTGCCCAGGACCTGCGTCCTTCCGGCAAGCTCCTGCTCACGGGCGGGGTGAGCACGGTCGAGGGCTCGGGGGGCGGCGGGCTCTCCACCTGGGCGACCACCACCGGCTATGGCGAGGCGGCCGGGATCGGGGCCAATCTCCATGCCACCAAGGTAGAGCTTTCGGATTTTTCCCTGACCACCTACGGCGCCGCCGTGGGGATCTTCGACCGCGTCGAGCTTTCCTACGCCCGCCAGTATTTTGATACGCAGGCCGCCGGCGCCGCGCTCGGCCTTGGCCAGGGTTTCACCTTCGGCCAGGACGTCTATGGGGTGAAGGTGGTCGTCGCGGGCGACGCGATCTTCGACCAGGACCGCTGGCTGCCGCAGATCGCCGTCGGGGCGCAGCTCAAGAAAAGCGACCAGGGCGCCATCGTCCGCGCCGTCGGGGCCGAGGACGATACCGGCGTCGACTACTATGTGGCGGCGACCAAACTCCTCCTCGACAGGAGCCTGCTGCTCAACGGAACCCTTCGCTACACCGAGGCCAATCAGTTCGGGCTCCTGGGGTTCGGCGGCCGCGAGGGCGCCAGCCTCCAGTTCGAGGGATCGGCCGCCTACCTGCTCTCCAAGCGCCTGGCGGTCGGGGCCGAATACCGCACCAAACCCGACAACCTCGCCTTCGCCGGCGAGGACGCCGCCCTCGACATCTTCGCCGCCTATGCGGTCAACAAGCACCTTTCGGTCACCGCCGCCTATGTGGACCTGGGCGATATCGCCACCTTCAAGGACCAGCGCGGCCTCTATCTCTCCCTCCAGGCGGGGTTCTAGATGTTCATCGCTCTTCTGATCATGCTCGCCCAGCCGCCCCATGCCGTTCCGGGGGAAGAAGCCGTCGCGCCGTATGCCGCGTCCAACGCCAACGCTGGGGCCAGCCCGGTGTCCGGCAGGGCCCTTTTCCAGACCTTCGGCGGCAAGGCCGGGATCGATCGCATCGTCGCCGCTACGGTGGACGCCAGCGTCGCCGACCCGCGCACCAGCGACATCTTCAAGGCCACAGACCTGGTCCGCCTCAAACGCACCCTCTCCGAACAGGTCTGCTTCATCCTGGCCGGTCCCTGCGACTACACCGGCCGCGACATGAAGACGGCGCACAGGGACATGGGCCTGCAGACCGAGGACCTCACCGCCCTGATCGAGCATCTGCAGGTCGCCATGGACATCGAACGCGTACCCTTCGCCGCCCAGAACAAGCTCCTGGCCAAGCTCGCCCCCATGAAACGGGTGATCGTCGAGAGGTAGCTACCTCCCCCGCAAGCGAAGCGCAGCGGCGGGAGGGGGACCG